>JBEICB010000098.1:0-18295 GCA_040373655.1 Pirellula sp.
AGTGATGCACTTCATGAGCCCTCCCCATGTAAAAATGGAGTGCTATTTCTCCGGGGCGGATGTATCGAGCCTTGGCAGAATGCCTATGAACGAATGGACGCACGTTCTGCATACCTACGAAAAAGGAAATTCGCGTATCTACATCAACGGGGAACTAAGCAATACTTCCGAGACCCCTAATGCACCCCTGGCGATTCGCTCTCCAGCTAGACTCTACATCGGTGGTTGGTATAGCAACTATGATTTTTTCGGCGATGTCGACGAAGTACGCATTTCGAACCGTGTCCGTTCGGCAGATTGGATCAAGTTACAGTTCGAAAATCAAAAGCCGATGCAGACTCTTGTCGGCCCTGTGGTCTCTCCTGGCGACCGATTTGAAGTCTCCGCGACAGAAACTCGCGTTGCTGAAGGTGGGAAAACCCGTTTTGAAGTTTCGGCACTTGGTGCACAAAAAATCTACTGGGTGCTAAACCGACGGGAATCTGACGCTACAGATGCTCAATCCCCAAGCAACGAAGAGGTTGTCGCTGTGGATCGGAGTTCCTATACGTTTGATGCGAATCGTGTGACTGGAGATACGACTGTTACTTTGCAGTGCAAGGCTGTCTATCCACAAGGTGTTCGGACCAAAGATATTCAAATCGCTATTGAAGAACATATTCCAGATCCAATTTTTCGATTGCAAGCACCGACGAATTGGGATGGTCGTGAGTCTATCGAGATCCGGCCTGTGCTGTTGAATGCTGAGGCGCTCAAAGAAGTCCAATCGCCGAGTATTGAGACCCGTTGGATCATCGAGCCTTTTGCTGTGATCAAGGAGATCGCAGGAGAGAATTTAATTCTTAAACGGGCGCAACAAAGTGGTAAGCTTCGCGTTACGGCGGTGATGACCAACGGTGGTAGCCCCGTTTCGCAATCGGTGGAACTCGATGTTTTGGAACCCAAAAATGACGCTTGGGTGCAACGCGTTGTCTCTGAGGACGAGAAGCCACAGCAGGGGCAATTCTATGCACGCGATGATCGCAATCTTGGGACTCTCCATTACAACGGCAAGCTTGACCCGAAGCTTGAGCCGAGTGCTACGGAGGTATATCTCAAGTTATTCGCGGACGAAAAACTTGTGACGACGAAAAAAGTCTCCGTCGGAAGTGATACTTCGTACGCGCTCTCGGTGGATCTAACTCCTGGATTGATCAAGTACCATATTGAGTTTGGGATCCCTGATGGTCCGGTTTTGGATCGAGTGGACGACATCGTGTGCGGTGATGCTTACATCATCGATGGCCAATCCAATGCCTTGGCTACGGACACATCTGAAATGAGTCTCGCAGAGACGAGTACTTGGATACGAAGCTACGCATCTCCTTCTCAGAATGCTAAGGACAATGAAGGGAATCTGTGGGTGCTACCGGTGTGGAAAGCCCGTGAGGGACAACGTGCGGAGCTTGGGTGGTGGGGCATGGAGCTTGCGAAGCGATTGGTCGAGAGTCAGCGCATGCCCATTTTTATGATCAACGCGGCGGTCGGTGGAACGCGAATCGATCAGCATCAACGAAACATGAAAGATCCAACCGATCTAACTACGATCTATGGGCGGATGCTGTGGCGGGTGGAACGCGCGAAGTTGACGCATGGAATTCGGGCGATCCTTTGGCACCAAGGAGAAAACGACCAGGGGGCGGATGGGCCGACCGGCGGGTTTGGTTGGGAGACTTACCATCCTTTTTTTGTTGAGATGGCGGCTGGTTGGAAACAGGATTTTCCAAACGTTTCACGGTATTACGTTTTCCAGATATGGCCGAACTCGTGCGCTATGGGGGGACGGTTCGGTTCCGGAGACATGCTTCGGGAGCAACAGCGGACGTTGCCTCGCCTGTTCTCAAACATGAAGATCCTGTCGACGCTCGGTGTTGAGCCACCGGGGGGATGTCATTTCCCTTTGGAAGGCTGGGGCAAGTTTGCACAAATGGTGCAACCGCTGATCGAACAAGACTTCTATGGGCGAGCACACACGGAGACTTGGACTGCCCCGAATCTCCTTCGAGCTTCGCTTGATGAATCACGAAGGAAGATCGAGTTAGTATTTGATCAACCAGTGAAATGGGACAATCGACTGGTTGGTGAATTCTATCTCGATGGTGTGAAGGGCAAGGTAGAAGGTGGCAGTGTTGAGGGAAACACGCTGACGCTGAAACTCACAGAACCGACCACTGCAACTCGGATCACGTACTTAAAAGAGATCGATTGGAAACAGGATCGATTGTTGTTAGGTGAAAACGGGATTGCTGCACTGAGCTTTTGCAATGTTGAGTTGCAAGAGGCAGTCGAGGGCAACTAGTGGCGTGACTGCTCAAGTGGACCTGTTTACAAACGGCTTTTGATTTCTTTCACTTTGTCTGCCGTTTCGGTGCCTTTGTAGAAGTCATCTAGTGGATAGCAACCCGACGGTAATCCATTGCGTGGAGCGGTGGTGCAATCCGAGAATGTACGGCAAACCAGTTTGCGTTTGCTAGTGCCATCGAGTACCGCATCTGTCATCGCTTGTGGGTACGATAGGACGCTGCGTCCGACTCCCATCATGTCCGTCCAGCCATTTTTAATATTGTGTAGGGCTGCGGCTGGCATGAATTCTTGCAGGTAGGAGTACCCCGAGCCAACGACGATTAACTCAGGGTTGCGTTGTTTGATCTGTCGAGTGGCAGCGAAGTGTTTGGAGACAGAGATCAGTGGATCTTCGTGTGGTTGGTATCCATCGGAGGGAGGGAATGCCGCGGGTCGAAGTAGGTGCGGGGTATAGTAGGGGCTACCAGCGGAGACATTCAGGAGGCTGACACCTTCTGCTTTCAGCCATTCGATGAGTTGCAGTGGTTCGGTAAGGTCAATCTCGAGAGGGTTCTGTTGGTTCATACCGAAGCCCCATTGGTAGGGGAGCAGATCATCGAAGGCACGCGGTCTGCCTTGGCCTAGTTTGCCTTCGACAGCGGTATCTGGGTTTGGTTCGTGTGGGATGGTATCGAAGGCGCTTAGACGGACTCCGATACCTAGGTTTGGAACGGCTTTGCGTATTTCACGAATGATCTCCAGTAGGAGACGTGCGCGATTTTCCAAGCTGCCGCCGAAGCTATCTTGGCGAGTTCTGGCAGCCAAGAATTCGTGAAGTAGATATCCGTGGCAGGCTTTGACGTCGACAAAATCCGCCCCGATTTCATACGCTAGTTTCGCAGCGCGGACGTAGTCTTGGATAAGGCCTTTGAGTTCCGTTTCGGTCCAAAGGTTTTCATCACCGGTGACGCTGAATTTCGCGTCCAGGAGAGGGTGACGATGGGCGATTTTAGGTTCCCATTTTGGGCCGTTTGGACGGCAGAATCGTCCCGAGTGGGTGAGTTGAAAACCGACGATCAAGTTATCGGTATGGTTCCAACGTTCCTTGTGCGCCGTTTTTAGACCTTGTAGTAGTTCAGAGATTCCGTTTCGGTTGCGTTCGAGCAAGATCAGTTGGTTTGGATTCGCGCGACCGTCGGGGCGAACTGCCATTGCTTCTCCACCCCAGATCAGTTTCGCTCCCGATTCGCCGAATCGCCGCCATCGTCTTTGCATCGGTTCGGTGATACCACCATCCGTCGTTCCATCCCAACCTTCCATCGGTTGTACGGCGATGCGATTGCCGATGACTCGCTTGTTCCACGAGATCGGTGTAAAGAGTGGGCTTTGAAGTCCTTCGTGTACAAGCTTGGCAAGAGGGAGTTCGATGCCAAGGGACTTGGTATGTGCCGCAAATTGTTCTTGGGTTTTTAAGGACGCCAATTTGGTTAGGACATACATGTTCAGTTCTTTCGGGGCGACTTTACCTAGCGTCGGTAGATGCGTTCACCGGGGGTGGTTGGTAGGGAAAAGGAATTGGTCTAGTTGTAATAAAGACGTTGTTTGGGTTTAGGTTAAGGCAGTGTGGTTGTTGGCTCAAGCTGTGCTGGGCGTAGGAGCACCCAAACTGTTAGGGCGATTCCAAATAGTATTCCGACGAGACTAACCCATTGTGCGATACTGAGATTGGTTCCGAATTGCCCAGCTTCATCGACCCGGATAATTTCTTCAATGTAACGCAAGATGCCGTAGACCAACCAGCCAGACCCAAACACTAGTCCTGGACGGGAGGTCCATCGCGGGATGCTTGTGCTCCAAAAGCAGAGCAAAAACGCAGTGATCGACGCATAGATTTGCGAGGGGTGTACAGGCAAGCTATTTTGAGGCAGTTCGGTTAGGGCATAGCTTCCGCGATCCGTCCGTATGACTGCTTCCATCTGCGGGGGTAGGTGGGCCCTCATTCTCTCTGCGAGCGCGGTGTTGCTCAATGGAAGTGCGCCGACTTCGATCACGTTCAAGCGATCTCCCGGGGCAAGCCCTTGTTTCTCAGCCCAAGTGCCGGAATCGATTGCGCTGATTACTTTCTTGTTCGCGGTATTCGATGCGGAGGCTTCGATGGTCTCAGTTTCGCTTTTCGTATGTATTCCGAGCAACCTGCCAGACTCAAGCTGATCGATGTATGCGGGAGCACCTTGAGGGAAGGCGATGGCTGGAGTGTTGGTTTCGCAGATACCGCCAAAGCAGCATCCATTGAGCAAGCAGCCGAGTCTTCCAAAGGCCAGTCCGATAAAGAATGCAGGCACGATCGCATCGAGAAGAGCGAGTGGGCGGACGCGTTGCAGCAAGGCCCAAGTAAGGATACCAGCAATACCACCTAACACAGCTCCGTAAACGACCAAGCCCCCTTCGGTGAATTGCAGGGCGGTCCAAAGTTTTTCAAGGATTGTTTGGCCGGCCAATTCACTCCATTTCTGCACCACATAAAAGATACGAGCCCCTGCAAGTCCACCGATTACGGTGAATAGAACGAGGCTCATGAAAGAATCTTTTGCGACACCAAGTTGTAGTACACGGCGGTAAGAAAGTGCGGTTGCGGCTGAGACACCGAGCATCATCATCAGGCCATAACCCCGAACCGGCAGACCGATTGGAATCTCGTCTGGTGTCCCTGCACCAACCTTGGCTTCTGCCATCGGCAATACGAAACCGAGGATTACCGCTCCGAGTCCCCAATTGAAAAACCGATCGCCGAAGGATCCAGTTGCATTTTTGGGTTCTGCATTTTTGGGTTCATAGCGTTGGTAGAACCAAGTCACCGCGATGTAGACCAGGAATCCTAGAATCCCCCAACTGACCCAGCCAAAGAGTGGTAACGGACCGACTTGGTGTGGCAGGTAGAACAAGGTTTGACGCATGGGGAACTACCTAGTGATTTGCAAAGAAGGAACTTCTGCTTACTCTGCCGCCGATCAAGTATTCCGTTGGGACTTGAGACGTTTAAGGACTGTGGAAGGTTGCATTGTCGATCAGTCTTGTTGTTCCTAACCGTGCGGCAATAATTCCCACGACGCTAGATTCGATTTTCTGTAGTGGCTCTAGGGTGATTGGGTCGACGAGTGTTGCGTAGTCAATGCTATCGACTGGTGCGGACATCAACTCCTGCATCATCGCTGATTCGACTGTTTGAACATCCTGTTCTCCTTGTTCGACCAATTTTTCGGCAAGTCTAAGTGCGCGGTAAAGGCCCAAGGCACGGTGGCGCTCGTCTTTGGATAGATAGCGATTTCTGCTGCTCATGGCTAGGCCGTCCGGTTCGCGGATTGTCTCGCAAGCTTCGATACGAATAGGAACATTCAAGTCCTCAATCATTGCTCGGATTACGGCTAATTGCTGATAGTCTTTTCGTCCAAAGTAAGCGACGTTTGCCTGAATTAATTGAAACAGTTTCAGCACGATCGTGCAGACACCGCGAAAGTGGCCGGGGCGTATGGCCCCTTCCCATAGTTCTGCAACCTTGGGTGGTTCGACGTACGTGGAGTGTCCTGAAGAATACATCTGTCCTTCAGCGGGGACAAATACGTAGTCGCAACGGGCTTGATGCAATTGGTCGAGATCTTCTTGAAGTGTCCTGGGGTATTTCGACAGGTCTTCTTTTGGTCCGAATTGCGTTGGGTTGACAAAGATGGTTGCAACTGCGAGGTCGCATTCTTGTTTCGCTCTGTGCACGAGGGACAAGTGCCCTTGGTGCAGTGCGCCCATGGTCGGTACCAACCCTATGCGAAGACCTTGGGCTCGTTCGCGGGCGACTTGTGCTGCGATTTCGGCAGTGGTGGTCAGGACCCTCATGATCTATACGAAGTACTCGATTGCATTTTGAAAGATCTTTAGGCCATCACCATGTTTGGGCAGTGTTTCTTTCCGAGTCCAAGCTGGGTGATTCGTTGGGTCGAGGAAGCGTTCGGGGTGTGGCATGAGGCCAAAAATGCGACCGGAAGCATCGCAGATTCCCGCAATGTTTCCTTCCGCACCATTTGGATTGATAGGGAAGGGGAGGGGAGCATCCCCTGTGTTTCCTTGTGGATCGCAGTACCTTATCGCGAACTGCCGGTTGCGTTGCAACTGTTCTTTGGCTGCCGCATCCCTAGTAAGAAGTCGTCCTTCCGCATGGGCCATGGGCAGGTAGATCTGCTTGATACCGCGCAGAAACACGCAATGATCCGATTCAGGCTTTAGGTGCACCCAGCGTGTTTCAAATCGGGCTTGGTTATTCCAGGTCAGAGTCGCAGGCGGTGTGTCCTCGGAATCCTCAAAAAAGATTCCTAACCGCATCATGATTTGAAAGCCATTGCAGATACCGAGAACCAATCGATCTTTGGTGCGGAAGGCTTCGAGGGTTTCGCTTAGTTTTGTCTGCCACTGAACTGCGGCGATACGGCCGGCAGCGATATCGTCACCGTAACTAAAGCCACCTGGAAAGCAAAGGATTTGGTAAGCGTCCGCGATGGATGGCTGTTCGATCAGTTGGTTGACGTGCAACCGGATTGGATCTCCGCCTGCCAATTCAAAAGCATAGGCTGTTTCGACATCGCAATTCGTCCCTGGAGCTCGCACGACGAGCACTCGTGGCTTGGTCATCCTCGAAGGATCCTCTCCGTTTTTTCGCTATTACCCGTGGGGCAAATAAACGCTGTGTAGGTTCGGCCGTCTTAACTGTTCGACATGATTTCAACGCAGTGTTCGTTCACGATAGCTCGTAACAGAACGCTTGAAATCCTTCCGACATCATACCTTGGTTCTTGATTTTTGGGCAGTATGCGGTGCGGTTTCTAGAGGTATGGTGTCGAGCTATAACGATTCGCGTTGAGGAGACAGTCGCCGTGGGGTGGAAACGAGATGGGGGCTGGAATGAAAAAAGCACCACTGCCGCTGTCTACCCTCCAGGGATCAAGGAGGGGAGCTATGCGGGGGTGGTGCTGATACGAGAGATGTCGCTCGAGAAATCCGAGCAGAGTTTCCCGATTACTGTGGCAATCTGCCTTGGTTTACTGGGGGCAATGGGCCGTTGAGGGCTTTCATGAACTCAACCAAGTCGGATTTGTCCTGGGCGGTCAAATCAAGTTTTTTGATTTTGTCGCTGAGGTAAGGATTGGGGTGTCCGCCTTTGGCATACCATTCGACGACTTCTTCAAGTGTCTTTTGGCTACCATCGTGCATGTAGGGGCCGTTGTGCTCGATGTTTCGCAGTGTTGGCGTCTTGAAAGCACCTTTGTCTTTTTCTTGTTTCGTTTGCGTATACCGACCGAGGTCAGGCTTTTCGGCGTCCATACCAACCCCTAGGTTGTGGTACAGTTCGTCGGTGAAGTTCGCGCCGACATGGCAAGCGGAGCAATTGGATTTGGCACTGAAGAACAGGTCGCGACCACGTTTAGCCGACTCGCTCATTGGGTTGGCATCACTGGCTTTTTTCAGAGCAATGTACTTCTCGTAGTTTGTCGGATCATCCTCTTTGAAATCGTCGAGATCTTCGAGTTGCTCCGCGAAGGCCTCTTCGAACTTTCGGAGTGGTTCGTAGAAGTCATATGGGCTAGAGCCTGTGACGATTGTGCGTTCGAAGGCTGCGATGGCTTTGCCGACGTTATCGATATTTGGAGTAGCTCCAAAAACCTTTTCGAATTGTAGTCGGTAGCCTTCGTTGGCTGATAGGAACTTAACAACTGCATCGTGGGTGTTGCCCATTTCGATGGGGTTAGCGATGGGGCCGACCGCCTGGGCTTCCAAGCTGTCCGCGCGACCGTCCCAGAATTGGGCTTTGCTCAAGATGCGGTTCATGGACGTTGGGGAATTGCGACCGCCGAGTTGTCCTTGGACACCTACACCGAATTGAGTATTTGCTCCGTAGCCGGCAGCGGGATGGTGGCAGTCAGCGCAGCTAACGGTCGCGTCTTTGGAGAGTCGTTTATCAAAATAGAGTTGGCGACCTAGTTCAATTTTCGCGCGGGTCAGCGGATTGTTCTCTGGTATATAGATCGCGCCTTTTCCGGCGGAGAGTCCTTCGGGCAGTTCGACAGAAAGAGTATCGTGATTTGAGGGGTTATTGAGGTATTCGCGGATTGCTACTAAATCCAATGCCCCGTTCCCCGGGATCCCTGAAGTGAGGCTGGCATCGCCGAGTTTCACATTGTCTGCGGCGTAGGCCCCGGGCAGTGCGCAAAGTCCGACGAGAATGCTTCGGATCCAAAGTTTCATCGTTACAACCTATCACAAAGAATTGAGAAAACTGGAAAATGTTTGCTGAATACAAGTTCAGTCCGACAACAGCACTAACTGCCGTGAAGGATGATGCTCTTCTGGAATGATAGTAACTCGGCAACTCCGGAGAGCCGCGGATGATTCCTGAGTAACCGTAAACGCGGTTAAATTCGAACAAAAATCTTCTGCCTGTAAAGCCAGTATAGTATTAGCCAAAATGTTGCGAGAACCAGCGAGCCGTAGACCAGGGTTTCGATCGGTTGAGGAACGATCCGCTCGATGAGCCAATCGAAGTGTCGTCGGATGGCCAGTTTGGTACTTTCTTCTATCGTCCAACTCATGACGTAGGCAACAATAGAATTCGCGCCGATGACTCGGAAGAAAAAAGCCCATCGGGTGGCTTGTCCAAGATCGCAGATTAAATGCAGGGCTAGGAGCCAAGCAAAACAAATTCCTCCGCTCCATAGGGTCCATGTCGGCGTCCAAATTCGCTTAACGATGGGGCATAAACCGGCGGCATCAATGCCGTAGGCTGTGGCCATGCATGCGGCGATAGCAATCAGAAAGTAAGTGATTCTTTGGCGGTTAGGCCACTGAGCGCGAAGCCACTCTCCGGCGACGAGTCCCAAGAGCATGGTGCCGAGTGTTGGGATGAAGCTCAGGGTGCAGTAGCCGCCCCCTGAAAAGGCAAATGGGGTTTCTCGGGGGAATAGGTTCATCCACCAGACGTCAAAGGCCCAAGCGGCATTGCTGTTTTTGTTCCAGTGCGCTTCGAATCCTTCCGCATGATGTGGCCAGTTTGCGGGGATTCCAACGGCTTGGTAGTTAAAGTCAGGGGGAGGCAGGGGGGTGAGTGCGAAAAGTGCCCAGTAGCCTGCGAGGATTGCGAGTGCACCGAAAAGTGGCGTTTGCCAAGGTTTGCCGGCGAAGAGGAAAAGGAAGACATATCCAAGTCCAATTTGCGTCAATGTGTCATCGAAGGTGAAGTTGGTGTTCAACTTGCCAAGGCTTCGAAGAAAGATCCCAAGAAAGATTAGGATCAGGCTTCGTCCGATCGCATGGAAGAGCATTTTGCCGTAAGACTGTCCTTGATCCATTCGTTTTGCGAAGGAGAAGGCGAGCGAGGTACCGACTAGAAATGAGAAGCTCGGTTGGATCATATCGTGCAGCGAGCAACCTTCCCAGGCTACGTGGGAGGTGTGGAAGATGATTGTATCGAGTAGTTTCTGCATCCAGGGGGATAGTTGAGATTTGTAGTTCGCGAGTCCGCTCCAGTGAAGAACTTCCGCGAGCATCAAGAACATGACTAGTCCGCGATAGATATCGACACTTGCCCATCGCTGTTCTTTTTTGGGTTCAAGCGGAGCCATCAAAGGCTTATCGAGCGTGACTTCTGTCATCTTTTTGCGCTATCGATCGCGGAAGGTTGGAAAAATGAAGTCGATCAAGGGGCTTGCAGCGACCAGGAGGAAGCCGAAAAGCCATGGAACGTTGTCCCACGATCCAGGAGGCAGCAGAAGAATAGCGGACAACAATCCGAAGGCGGCGATAAGGAAAAACTCTGGTCGCATTGGGCGTTGCCAAGCCGAGAACCAGAGCAAAACGATCCAGAACGCCATAACGATTCCCACAATACCCATGGCCATCCAAGCGAATGAAACAAGTAATGCCAAGTGGATCAGGTAGTAGTTCGTCAGGCGGAAGGAGAACCAGCTTTGGATTAACTGAAGTAGCTTTCTTAGCGATTTCATACGGCTTGGAATTCTACACGATTTTCGAACGTTGTTCGAGTTCTAATAGGCGCTTCTTCAGATCCAATCCGCCAGCGAATCCGGTTAGTTTTCCGCTTGCACCGACGACCCTATGGCATGGAACGATAATCCCCAACGGATTTCGATTCAGTGCGCCACCTACTGCTCGGGCACCTTGCTGGTTGCCGATTTTCTTTGCCAATTCGCCGTAGGTACAGGTTTGTCCGTACGGAACATCGAGCAACGCTTGCCATACCTTGTTTTGAAAAGGAGTCCCTGAAAGCCTAAATGGAAGATCGAAGATCTTGCGATATCCGTCTGCATAGCCGCGCAATTGTTCAACGGCACTTTGCAAGAGTTCTAGCAATTCGGTCTCGTGGGATTTAGAAATTCCGGCAGACGAAGGAACCAGAGGCGGGGTGTCCGATGTTAGCAAGGGGAACCTTGTACGGCACCACGTATCTTTACGTATGTCGAAATCGTTTGAATAAGAAAGACGGCTTGAGAATGACGGTTCGATTTTGGCATGTTTCCAATCAGAGCATGGCCAAGTCTCGTTGGCTTGCTGATCACTACCTTGGTGAGTACTAAGCAAATGAACTTCCAGTAGTTTTCGATCCAGCAGGCTTGCAACTACCGAGAAGGTTCCTAGTTGGGACTCGAATCGGATGCACATCAGCAGATCGCGTTGAGATCCTATTGCGTGAAATTGCCCTTGTAGGAACACGCAGTCCAATTCTTCAGAGGTCTTCATCTAGCACCTAACAATTCCGAGTACGTCACCATTCTGGGACGCTATTCAGGACGAACCAGTAAAGGAGGAAGCCGAAGAAGAGGATTGATAAAAACCAAGCAGCGATGCGCGACAGAGTCTTTTTGTCTTGCTGTATTGAGAAGACGTTCGCGATGGCGATGGTAATTTCGTCGATGAGGGCGAGAATCGATGGTAGAAATCCTAGGACGAACAGGAACCAAAGAGGAAGTGGGCTCCACGTGTAGACTTGGGAAACCCCCAGCAGAGCAACACCGGTGAATGACAGAGTGAAGATCACTGGTACAAACGGGTGTTTCGATTGATTTCCTCGCTCGATTCTCAATGCCGTCCCCAGCGAAGCGCTTGCCAAGGCCAGTGTTGCGGTCACGATCGCCCATTCACCGAGGGATGCATACCCTTGCAAGATGCAGGCTGCGATTGCTCCGAGTTGAACGAAGAATGTCCATAGAAACCAACTTCGTGGGAAACGGTTTTGTTGGCGGGCTGGCTCTGCAAGTGGATCGGTTGGTTCTTTCGGGGGAATGTCGAGGGACTCGACTTTACGAATGGAGAGCAATCCGTTGCAAAGAGTGGAAAGCACTACAGCCCATGGAAGCCAAGCCATCAGAGGGGCTTTGTCTTCGTATCCTTGAGTTCCGGGTAGCAATCCCATGAAAGTGCCGAACATGATCACCGCGAGAAGTCCCCAGCCGATGAACCGAGATATCGCATGACGCGAGAAGAAATGTGCAAGCATGAAAAGGGCCAGCAAGACAGGAAACCATCCGGTGAGGCGCATCCAAGGTTCCTTTGGAGGATTTAGGAACCAGTTTTTCAGGCCTTCCCAGTCGAGCTTCCCCGTGAAAGCTCCGAGGAATCCGAATTCCGAGAGCAAGTAACTCAGGCCCAAGAAAAGGAAACCTATTGCAAGCATCCAGCCTACGAAGCCTTGGCCGATTGCTTTGGCGTTACTCCAGAGCGTCAGGAGAATCAGTCCCAGAACTCCGGCAGTCAGTGGGAGTAATACCCGAAAAACGAGTAGATTTCCTTCGAATCCCAAATCCATGCGACTTTCTCCCCAAGCTTCCGGCCACTGACACCGCTTCGGACTCGCCAGAAGCAGAACGTCAGTTATAGTAACGAACGAAGCTTCGCAACAGTGTAGGGATACGCCCTTGAAAATGAACGAGTCCGAACCATCTCCAGAGAATCAGAAGTCACCGTTGCACGAGCCACTTGAGGCGGTTGAGGTTTCGATGACTCCGTTGGCTCGTTATGAGGAGTTCCTCCAATCCAAGGGGCTTCGGAATACTTCTCAAAAGAAGTTTTTGCTTGAACAAGTGTTTAACCGACACGAGCATTTTGATGCCGATCTTTTGATTGAGCAATTGCCGTCCAAGGGATCACCGAATTACGTGTCGCGTCCGACGGTGTATCGTACGCTCAAGGAATTTGTTGACGCAGGATTGCTGCACCGCTTTGAGCTCGAAGGGCGGAGCATGTACGAGTTGAATTATGGCTACCCTGAGCACGATCATTTGTACTGCAACAAATGTAGGAAGCTGATTGAATTCACGAGCGAAGAGATCGTTCGTATCCGCGACCAGGTCGCCCGGACGCATCGTTTCCGGGTCCGCGATCATCGTTTTATTATCCAGGGAATCTGCGACGAGTGTGCGAAGAAGCGTAGCTCAAATCGTCGGCAAGATCGCGTCTAGGACTGTCTCACGCAAAGAGGCAAAGTCGCAAAAAAGACCGCAAGGAAGTTGAGCCGGAATGTGCGAGCTCCGGGTGTTCTGCGGTACCCAGAAGAAAACCAGCCGGGGGCTAGCGCGAAGCGGGCCTAAGAGAAGGAATGGGAGTTATTTACGCCTTGGGGTTCGTTTAAAGCGACTATGCAAACCCGAGTATGCGAAAAACTCATCTAAATGTTGCAAAACATGTGGAATTTTTCATTTTCGACGGCAGTCTAATTGACGGGAATTCTTCATATTGTTATCTAAGGGTAGGTCTTTCTCCCTTTTCCTCCCCACACTGGAGTATTAACGTGCATAAGCGATTTTCGCGTGGTTTCACGCTGGTTGAACTCTTGGTAGTTATTGCCATCATCGGAATTTTAGTTGGATTGTTGTTGCCTGCTGTCCAAGCGGCACGGGAAGCGGCGCGTCGCATGCAGTGTGGTAACAACATGCGGCAGCAAGCGCTTGGCGTTTTGAACTACGAGTCGGCTTTCAAGCGATTACCATCGCTTCAAGCAGGAAGCGGAAATGTCGTACAAACTCAGCAGCGTTTCTGCATGAGTGGATGGTGGGCAATTCTTCCGTATGTGGAAGGCCAGTCGCTATTTGATCAAATCAACAGTTTGAACGGTGGTTTCGGATTAGAACCTTGGAACGGTAATGCAGCCTACCGTCGGCGGGTAGCTTGGTTGGAGTGCCCGTCCGATTCCGGCGACTTGGAACCGGTCAATGGAGACCGCAATCGCGGACTGACCAGCTATGCTTTTTGCGTGGGCGACAATTTGGCTCAGTCTCAACTGACAACTTCCGGTGAGGAACGCAACAATCTTGCGCAGGCTCTGCTCAAGTTGCCGATTTACAATCGAGGGATGTTTGGACGTGCCTCATATCACCCGCTATCTGCTGTGCGTGATGGACAGAGCAACACGATTATGTTGGCAGAGCGTCAGCGACCACGGATCGTGAATTCAAAAGGTTCGGTAGTGCTGATTGCCGCAGATCCAGCGACTTATGCACCGCTAAGCTGTAAAGCTCAATTGATCAATGGGACAAGCTACATCAACCCGTCATTGATTTTCACGGGTGATACACTGCCTGGATATCGTGCTTGGGCAGGTAACGCGTACTTCAATGGTGTTTCTACGATTCTTCCTCCGAACAATGCCGTTTGCATGATTGGAACCGGTTCGGTGTCGCCTCACTGGTTTGCTGGTATCTGGACACCAACAAGTGAGCACACCGGAGGTGTTCAAGTTGCATTTGGTGACGGTTCGATCCGGTTCCTTAGCGACAATATTGAATCCGGAAACCTCGCTTCGGTTGCTCCGACGCTCAACAGCAGCGGTAGTCCCTATGGAGTGTGGGGAGCTTTGGGCTCGAAGAACGGTGGTGAGACCCCTGTCGATTTCGAGTAACACTTGCCTAGAAATTCTGAAAGCACTCGGCGGGGCACATGGAATCCATGTGTCCCGCTTTTCATCCGTAATCTAATCTTTTAACACCAGCGAACTATTATGAAATTATTTTCGTCCACAAACGCACTGTTGGTAACTGCTCTGCTGTCGATTCTCTCTGCAACCGGATGCGGTGGCAGTAATCTTCCGAAGACTGTACCAGCAGAAGGCTTAGTGACTTTGGACGGTAGTCCAGTTGCAGACGCGACTATCACATTCATTTCCGAGGGAACTACTTATCACGCTACGGGTAGTACGAATGCTGAAGGAAAGTTCTCAATGCGGGCGTTTTCTGAGAAGACTGGAGCGGTTCCTGGAAACTACAAGGTAGAGATTCTCAAAAGTGTTCAAGGTACGGCGGCTAGTTCGAATAGTGACGAGCCGGTGACGCTGAATCTTCGGAATGATCTGCCTGGCAAGTACGCTAGTTTAGTGACCTCTGGCCTGACAGCAACCGTAGGAGAGGGTGGTTCCAAGGACTTGAAGTTCGAGCTGTCTTCGAAATAGATTTCGCTCAGGTCAACGACATAGCGGCGTCTAGTTTGTGACGTCTCTTTGTCGTTTTGATTCATACAACACAAGGGTCCCTGCGATTGCTACGTTCAGGGACTCGACTCCTTGCGCCATAGGAATGGAAACCGTCCCACTTGCCATCGATGCGACGGAAGTTCTTACGCCAGCGCCCTCACTGCCGACGACCAGCAATGTTGGGCGTCGAAGATCGGTTTTCCAGAGGGTTTGGCTTCCAGCGCTGGCTACCAAGACTTGGATGCCCAATGATTTGGCATCTTCAAGAAAGTCAACGATTACCACGCGTTGAGGTGGTTTTCTGAACCACTGTCCGGCGGTGCTGCGGATCAGTTTAGGATGCAGAGGGTGAACGGAATCTTCGCTGAGAAACAATCCATCAGCAGAGACTGCTACGATGGAACGCAGAAGAGTTCCAACGTTTCCTGGGTCCTGAACGCCGTCGGTCACTATAGCGAGTGATAGACCGCGAAGTACCGATTTGAAGTCTGAGCTTTGGATCGAAAGATTTGGGGCGCAAGCGATCGCAGCGACACCGTCGGGCGTCTCGGTCGTTACTGCTTGGGCTAACCACGTTTCCGGGACACAGTAGCAAGTCTTTTGAAAGCTATGAAGTTGTGTATGGTGAGCGTCAAGCCATCGCTGTGTACAGATGATGCAATCAAGAGGCCAATCGCAGGCGAATGCTTCCTCGATCGCATGGGTGCCTTCAACTAAAAAATTGACTTCGTCTTTTGAGACTCGCTGTAGTTTTTTCAGTCGTTTGAGCAACGGGTGGCTGGTGCTATGGATTTCCTGAATCTTCACCTTGCCCCCCGTTCTGAGCCTGTTGCGCTAGTAGTTCCTCAGCGTGCTCGACGAGCAATTGTCGCTCCTCTTCATCGAGCCACACGTACGAACCGACCAACTCGCCTTGTGCATTGACCAAGCAAAATCGGTCGGGGTGTCCTCTTCGCTCGACTCCAGGTAGAAAAAACATTTCAGTTCCCACGCGAACAATATCGTCGAGGTTCCCGGTAAGAAAGAGCCATTGTTTTGGGTCGGCGTTAAAGCTCTCGGCGTACGCGGTAAGTGCTTCCGGGGTATCGACTTCGGGGTCGACGGAAATACTCACAAGTTTTATCGGTTGGCCTTTGAATTTAGACTGCAAGAGTCGCATTTCGCTGCTTTGCCGCTTGCAAGTACCTGGGCAAGTAGAGAAGAAGAAACATGCGATGTAGGGTTGTCCTTTTAGTTCCTCGGAGCGCACCAACAGGCCGCTGCGTTCAATCAATTCAAAAGAACGAGTCCAATTTGGTTCTGCTTTTGCGGCCTCGCGCAACTGAGCAAGTTGTTTACGGTTGCCAGGATCCTTCGGTGCAATTTGTTCAACTTCTTGCTCTTCGGACTGCAGTGTGTGCGAGGGAGGTGGTAGGACTACTCCTACGGACTCGTTGGATGTCGCGGAAGTTGGTTGCGTGTTTCTTATCGATTTACGAATCGTGTGCGTGACAATCGCACCGATGGTTCCAACAACCAGACCTAGTGCAATTCCTAATAGGCGGAAACCTTTTCGATTCATATTTATCCTTTTCAATTCTTAGCTGGGCTTATTTGTCGCAGTTGGGCTTAATTATCTTTGCCTCAGGAGGAAGCTCCCAAATGCGGCTTGGTCAAAAAGCCAGTGAAGTGTACTTGCTAGGCAAACTCACCGCGTTGCCGCCGACGTACCAAGAGGGTTGATAGACAAAAGGTGAAGACTGCAAACGCGAACGTCCATAAACAGCTAGACTGAACGCTGGGTATCCAGCCTTGAGCGACCAAGTTACTATTGACTGGATCGATGGAGTTAGTTCCAAGGCTATCGGGTTGAATGACTCCGCTGAAATGCCGAATACCTGCAACGATGTAGCTCATTGGGTTACACTGCATGAGAATTTGCATGAGTCTTTGGCCGACCGGAAGTCCTTCGGTCCCTGCGGGGATTGGAAAGAAAGCTCCGCTTAGCATCCACATCGGAAGCATTACCATGTTCATCGCTGCGTGATAGCCTTGTGTGCTCTCCATTGGCCAAGCGAAACAGACGCCCATGCCAGTAATCGCTAGAGCAGAGACCGCCAGGAATCCGATTAGCGGGAGCAGATGCCATCCGACGGGGAGCATTCCTACTGCGAGTGCTAAGCATATAAATAGAAGAGCTTGGGCCAAAGCGATTGCAGCTCCGCCGAGGCTTTTTCCGACAGCGATTGCCCATCGCGGTGCGGGTGCAACTAAAACTCCTTGAAGGAATCCTTCTTTTCGATCTTCGATGATCGAGATGGTGGAAAAGATTGCGGTAAACAATAGGATCAGTGCAACAGTTCCAGCGATGTAATAACCCATGAAGCTCTCTCCTGCGTTTCCACCGCGAAATGCTTGGTGAAAGCCGGTGCCGAAGAGTAGCCAGAAGAGAATAGGCTGGCCCAGAGCAGCGATAACGCGGAATGGTTGACGAAAGAAACGGATCCATTCGCGTTTGGCTAGTGTCCAAGCGACCTGTATTCCATGGGCTTTGCGTCGACGATTCAAGTGAGTTTCTCCACGATTCTTCTGTGTAAGGATTCACGCGAGGTGGCTAAGCGATTGAGCTCATGCCTGACTGAAGGGATTGCATTTCGGTGCGTAAACCTTGAAGTCCTCGTTTGAGTAATCCAGCCACTGCCATTTCTGATTTTTTCATGCGCTCTGAGATTTCCTTGAGAGACATTCCTTCGAGATATCGCATGCGGATTGCTGTTCTTTGTGTTTCTGGCAGTTGTTCGATACAAGCGGCTAAGACCGCTGCTGCTTCACTCCGCATCAATCTTTGACTTGGAGAAGAGGCTTCCGATGGCACCAAATGTTCCATTTGCATACTACTGGCATCGCTGGTAGCGGACTTATGCAAATTCACTTCGCGACGTGCGGATCTTTTTTGCGCTGCGAGGTGCTCTTGGTGCACCGTCGAGACGTTATTGCGCAAGATATTGCGAAGCCACGCGAGGAACGACTCGATCGAATCCCCGCGAAACTGGTGGAAATCTCTCGATGCCTCCAGGTAGGTGGCTTGGACGACATCGCTGAAGTCCAATCTACCTTGAATTCTGTCATCAAGTAGGCGTTGTGCGATCACGTTCAGATATGGTCGGAAACGATCGAGCAATTCCCCTTTGGCTTGCAAGTCACCTCTCTTGGCTGCTTCGAGCTTCATTTGAGAATCGAATACCATCGAGAGATTTCCTTAGGCTTGGCTTCAGCCGGTCCACACTGTTCGCTTCAAGCGAAGTATTTAGAGTGTTAGCCCGCCGCCAACATTGGTTGATGGGACAGGCTTTGGAGGAACTTGAGCGATGGATAGCACGTAGTTGACCAAGTGCCACAAGTCATCTTCTTTCAATCCAGGTTCATCGTTCGATTGAGCGATCGAAGCTGCAGGCATGGGGCTACCGGCAATTCCGTATC
>JBEICB010000370.1:0-3050 GCA_040373655.1 Pirellula sp.
CCGTATGCGCCGACGTTTCGTCCAAGCACCGCACCCACTTCGAGCTTCTCGCAAGTTTACAGCTCTTGGATGGACTGGCTCTCCGGAAACCCACCACCCACTTATCCCACTGCCGGCGGCTATCCAACTGCAGCAACCCCAGGGACATTCTCAACTCCTGCATATCCAAACCCATCCTTTCCGACTGGAGCCTATCCTTCCGGAACCTACGCTCCAGGAACCTTCCCGCCCGGAGTCGTACCCTCGTCAGCCTATCCAAGCACTTTTTCCGGAGCGCCAGCGTATAACCCTCCACCTACCTACGGAGCTCCACCTACATACGGTGCTCCGCCTATTTATGGAGCACCGCCAGCTTACGGAACACCGCCAGCTTACGGAACACCGGGCGGCTATCCTCCTGCGAATCCTTATGGCTACCCTCAAGGCCCTTATCCGAACTCTTGGAACTCTTGGTGGTATAACACTTCTTCGGCAGTACAAGCTCAGACCGAGCAGACGATGCGTTTCTGCCAAGGGGTGCGGTTTCGTTACACCTATGTTCCAGGCAATACCAATTTTGGTGGAGTCTCGGACAATGAGATCGAAAGCCACGATTTTGAAACTTCGATGGTCTTCGCAATACCCAAGTTCCTCGGTTGTTCGCAGCCATGGTATCTGATGCCTTCATACGTGCAGCATCTTTGGGCGGGGCCCAAAGTCCCAGGTAGCGATCTGCCTGGTTCCGCATTCAGCGCGTTTCTCGATAGCACTTGGGAAACAGATCCACTCCAAACATTCGGAGCAGAACTAGGATGGCGTGTAGGCGTTCATTCGGCTTTTGATGCGATCAGTACCGAAAGCATCCGACTGCAAGGCAAAGCGATCGGCAAGCTACGCATGACCCCAAATTCAACGCTGCGAGCCGGGGTGTATTACATCGATCGGAATAAGATCAAGCTACTGCCGGCTGGTGGAATTTTGTGGGTCCCCAATCAAGATACGCGTTGGGACTTGTTCTTCCCCGAACCAAAGCTGTCGCATTACTTGACAACGTTTGGTAATAAAGATGTGTGGTGGTACTTTACCGGCTATTACGGCGGGGGTGCTTGGACGATTAAACAAGTTGACGACGACACGACGGACGAAATAGATATCAATGATATTCGGGTATTGGTGGGCTTTGAGCACGGTCGAAACGATCTGCTGCGACAAGGGTTCCGAAGTTGTTTTATGGAGTTCGGTTATGTCTTCAATCGAGAATTGCTCTACCGTAACCGTTCGAATGCGAATCTGGATCTCGAAGACAGCTTAATATTCCGCGCCGGCTTTGGATATTAATCCAAAACATCCTCCTCCAACTCCACGCAACCAAACACCGCAATTCCCATCGCCCCTATAGCCCAATACCGTCAAATCGATCGCCACTCTGCTCCCGAGTTTTTGAGCCCGCTTAGCGCAAGCCGCGGGGTGTTTGCATCGACCACGCTCACCTCATGGCAAGGTACAATCAATCGAAAACCACAACGTTGTAGGCGCTGATTGGTTGGGCGTGTTGATGAATAGAATCGGGTACCGCGAAATAACCCGGAGCTCGCGCTTTCCTCTACTTTCAACTTTCTCCCATCAACTCTCTGAGAGCCAACGGCTCTCCGCCTCACTTCTCCTCGTAAGGTCGGCGCAAAATCTCATGCGCAATGATCGCCATCCTTAACGTCTCCGGATTGCGCAACTGCCGGATCAAATCCTTCGAACTGACCTGCGCCTGTACCTGCGGTTGCGACTGCGGTGCCGATGCCGAAGCATGCAAATTCCCCTTCGATGATGTCATCGATCCCTTACCCATCGGTCGCAAATCACTCGCCATCGTCTTGTCGACATACGCATCGATCTGCTCATCCGCTTGGTCGATCTGTGTCTCAACATGACGATCGACCAACGAAGGCTCCAGTCGCCGCTGCTCGACTCGACCAGGTTGCTCGGATGCACGCTCCAAACCGCTTCGCGCTGCACCCGCCCCCTTATTGCCAACACCCTCTTTCGATGAGCCGGCAAATCGATCCGGAACACTTCTACCTGTGACTTGACCCGCAGCACCTGCGCCGGATGCTTGCCCGCCCGAAACGGACTTACCACCCGCGCTCTTCTGCCGCTGCTGCCTTCTCGCTGCCGCTTGACGCAAAAACTCCTCTAATTCATCTGCCATCGCGTCCCCCCCTTGTTATTTTCCAAGCCCCCACCAGGAATCATCAGTTCGCAGGTCGTTGCGTCGATGTATTGTTCGGGCCCGTCGTGCTCGTCCCCGCAATGCTTTGACGCATCTCGGTATCCGCTGTAATGTTCTTTAGCTTGTAATAATCCATCACATTCAACCGGCCCTTCTGAAGCGCTTCTGCAATCGCTATCGGTACGCTTGCCTCCGAAGCCACCACGACAGCCCGGCTCTCTTCGATCTTGGCGAACATCTCTTGCTCAATCGCCACCGCCTCCGCACGACGACTCTCCGCCTTCGCCCGCGCAACCCGCGTATCCGCCTCCGCTCGATCCGCTTGCAATCTCGCTCCGATGTTTTCTCCAACATCAATGTCGGCAATGTCGATCGAAACAATCTCAAAAGCAGTCTGGTCATCCAATCGGCTCGCTAACACGGCCTTGGAAATCATGTCCGGATTCTCCAAGACCACCTTGTGGCTATCCGCCGACCCAATCGCCGAAACAATCCCTTGGCCAACCCGTGCAATAATGGTCTCTTCGGTCGCTCCACCAATCAGCCGTTGCAAATTCGCTCGTACCGTCACCCGCGCTTTGACCTTCAACTGAATCCCATCTTTTGCAATCGCATCGAGAAAAGGATTTGAACTGTTGCGAGGCGGACAATCAATCACCTTGGGATAAACACTTGTCTGAACCGCATCCAATACATCGCGTCCAGCCAAATCAATCGCCGCCGCTTCCCGAAAAGACAAAGTGATCTGACGACTCTTTCGCGCGGCAATCAAAGCTCGAATTACTTGCGGGACATTCCCACGGGCCAAGTAGTGTGCTTCAAGCGCCTGCGTCGTCAAATCAGGATC
>JBEICB010000185.1:0-9450 GCA_040373655.1 Pirellula sp.
CGTACCCGTTCTTGCGTGAGACGTAGACGAAAATTCGTTTAGCAGTCAGCCGTAGGCGTACCCGTTCTTGCGTGAGACGTAGACGAAAATTCGTTTAGCAGTCAGCCGTAGGCGTACCCGTTCTTGCTTGAGACGTAGACGAGAAATCGTTTAGCAGTCAGCCGTAGGCGTACTCGCTCTTCTATCGGCTTACAAATCATAGTACGCCTACGGCTGACTGCTAAACTATTTGCTCTATCGACCTTTCGATTCTCAACAGCGAATCCATCGCGATGTTAGAGATAAGTTGTCCATCCTGGATCGAGGCCCGCATAAGGCGCAACCCATTTCCAATTTTGCTGCGGTTTACCTTCTTTGATTGGGTTTTCAAGAACGTAGTTGATTGCGTTCTCGATTGCATTGTCACTATCCAAAAAAGAAATCCACTGATGCCTGGCCCACATACCAGGGGGTCTTTGGCCGGGCGCCGCATACTCTCTTAGCGGATGTACACCATCGGAAATAAGTCGGCTAGTAGCGGCTCCTTTCAGTAAGTTTACGATCTGTTCTGCTTCATAGCGGTGCCTCGCAATGACTAGATGAGTATGTTCGGGAAGAATGGAGCAAGCCCAAACGGAGTAGTGACTTTTAATCGCCTGCTCCTTGAACCCGTTAGCGACCGACACAGCCTGCTCTCCAGTCAAGGCAACGGGTGGATACACCAGCGATTTTTTGGCTGCTTCTCTTAGTGCCAATTCTTCAGCGGACAATTGAGCCAATTTCCGTTGTTCGAGATGCCGAGTCGTTTTGCCAAACCTTGCTATTTCCCAGCTAGCGACAAACTCAGACCAGGACCCTCGCGGATCGTTGGGAAGCCAAAATCCATAATGTGCAAGTACAACATGGTATCCATGCACCATGATCTACCCTCATGACTTGATTTAGCTTAACAGTCTTTGGAGGGGTACCTGCTCTTTTATCGGATTACCAACCATAGTACGCCTTCGGCTGACTGCTAAACGAATTGCAAATTGCGCTCGACGTACGCCTACGGCGGACTGCTAAACGAATTAAACGTGCCAATTATTTGGCTCTCTCAAGTGGCGAGATGAAACCTTATTTTTTGGACTTCTTTTTCGTCCGAGTTACCTGCTTCTTTGCGGTACCTGCAGGACTATCACAGTGCGCGATGGGGCCGTCGCCGTCACTTGTAACGAGACGAATTACTGGCACCTTTTTCTTGGTAATCACAGTTACGGTTAAGGTGTCTTCTAGAGTCCCGTCTAAGGGGTCTGGGATGATGCCATCAATATCGACTTCAATATATCCTTCATAATTGCGATTGGGACTTGCCACAATTACCCGGACAAGCTCATAGTGTTTTCCATTGAATTCAACCTGATAGTCAAATGTAGTCAACGCTGGTCGAGGCAAATTGCGGCATTGGTAAGCTTGTGCCGGAATATTGAGCGTTGTTCCATTGAGAGTCGCCTGTGTAAAAAGAACATGCGCTGTGCTACTTACGCCAACTTCGATTCCCCGAGGCCTAATATCGTTCCTTTTTCCTCCCTTTTTCTTTGGGAGCTTCTTAGTGTTTGTCTTCTTCACACTCTTCGTTGCCTTCTTTGCTACACCCTTCTTCATCATCAATCTCCTCTGCACTCAAGAAATTATATATTGCCAGACACTGGTCTCTCGCTTGCTGATGCTTGGTGAGAATCCCAAACCAGTAACAGCCATAGCGAATCGTATCACGTCAAAACACCAACATTTGGCTTTTTTCTCAAAAAATACGGACAGCCCCACCCCGTCGGACCCCCCACCGAAACCCCAATACCGCACGACCGCCAATTGCTCGCGTTTTGCGGCCCAAGTTCCCCCCAGAAAACCAATCCAAATATCGGTTTGACGGTTTCTCACTCGCGAATAACAAGCCAAACATTTCGGCGGTGGGCAGATTTTCAGCTTGGGCTATACTTAGAACGCTTCATCAGCCCAAGGAAATCTTATGCAAAACGACGTAAAACCAACCATACAACGCAATCCCACCCGCAACGTGCGTATCGGCTCGATCCACATCGGTGGTTCGAATCCCATCGCCGTGCAAAGCATGACGGCGACCCACACCACCGATATCCCGGCGACCGTTGCTCTCGTCAACGACCTGCACAACGCCGGCGCTGATGTCGTCCGTATCGCTGTCGATAGCGAAAAAGATGCCGCCGCACTCGCCGAAATCCGTCAACAAACATCCGCAAACATATCAGTCGACCTCCAAGAAAACTATCGACTAGTCACCAAAGTCGCTCCACACGTCGATAAGGTCCGCTACAACCCCGGACACCTGTATCACCACGAAAAAACCAAGTCCTGGCAAGACAAAGTGAAATTCATCGTCGAAGCAGCCGTTGCCAATGACTGCGCTCTGCGTGTGGGTGTGAATTGCGGTTCCGTCGACCCGGCAATCAAAGAAAAATTCGATATCCACGACTCGATCGGCCCGATGATCGCCAGCGCTACCGAACACTGTGAACTCCTCGATTCTATCGGTTTCACCCGTTATGTCGTCTCCTTAAAAGACAGTGATCCGACCAAAGTCGTCGAAGTCAACCGCCGATTTGCCGAACTGCGTCCCGATGTGCCACTGCACCTCGGTGTAACCGAAGCCGGATTGCCACCCGACGGGATCATCAAAACCCGTATCGCTTTCGAACAACTCATCGGTCGCGGAATCGGTGATACCCTTCGTGTCTCATTGACTGTTCCCAATTCCCAAAAGTCGATGGAGATCCAAGTCGGAAAACAAATCGTCGAAGACATCTATGCGGGCCGTCTACGCTCCGTTGTCGCTTTGGATCCCTCGAAACTCAATATCATCTCTTGCCCTAGCTGTTCGCGGGTGGAAAACGAAGCGTTCGTCGAACTCGCACAACAAGTCAAAGAAATGACGACGTACGCCAAAGACTATGCCATCACCATCGCCGTGATGGGTTGCCGAGTCAACGGCCCCGGAGAAACCGATGATGCAGATCTCGGACTCTGGTGCGGACCAGCCAAAGTCAATCTCAAACGCCGTAGCGAACCAATCGGTGCTTTCGGATATGATGAGATCCTGCCAAAACTGCGACAAGAGCTCGATGCTCTTATCGCTCAACAAAAGTCCTCAAACGCTTCTTAAGCTCTACACGATCTGTTTCCATGTCACTTCCCGTCGACCCTCCCGCAGGCTCCCACTCCTCGGGAGATCGCCAACTACTTGTTGATGCTCCCATATGGATCATCAAAGTCGGCTCAAGATCACTTACCGATGATTCCGGCAGACTCGACCACGACCAAGTAGCCAACTTGGCAAATCAACTTGTCGCGCTACGCGAACTGGGAAAACAGGTTCTCCTCGTATCCAGTGGTGCAGTCGCAAGCGGTATGGGAAAACTGGGCCTCAAAGCCCGACCGACCGATTTGGCTACCCTGCAAGCCGTCGCGGCGATAGGCCAAGCCCACTTGATCCAAGTCTACGAAAAAACTTTCGCACTTCACGGCCGTCATGCAGCTCAAATCCTCCTAACCGCTGCCGAACTCGATGACCGTATCGCTTACTTGAACGTACGGAACACTCTCTCGAAACTCATTGAACTCGGTGCCATCCCAATCATCAACGAAAATGACACCGTTGCCGTCGATGAACTTAAAACAACCTTCGGCGACAATGACCGACTCGCAGGAATGGTCGCTGGCCTCTTGCAATCCAGTGCACTGATCATCCTCAGCGATGTACGTGGACTTTACGATCGCGATCCCAAAGACCCAAACGCTATGGTCCTTTCAAGCGTTGCGAAAATCGATGATAGCGTCGAAGAGCTAGTGCGCGATTCGAAAACCGGAATCAGCAAAGGTGGAATGGCCAGCAAACTGTCCACAGCCAAATTCATGACCCACAGCGGCCAATCCACCGTCATCGCTTGGGGACGCGAACCCGATGTCCTCGTCCGCCTCGCCCGAGGTGAAAACCTCGGCACACACTTTTTGCCACAACCAAGATCCCTCGTCTCGCGAAAACGTTGGATCGGCTTCTCCGCTCAACCGAGCGGAAGCGTCGAAGTCGATGCAGGAGCAGCGAAAGCGATGCAACAAGGTGGACGCAGCCTCTTGGCCATCGGCGTCCGCGACGTCCACGGCGATTTTGGAAAAGGGGACATTATTTCCGTCCTCGATCCCGACGGAACGGAAATCGCGCGAGGATTGAGCAATTACAATGCAACACAAGTCAAGATGATTCGCGGATGCCACTCCGATCGCATCGCACAAATCCTCGGCCAATGCCCCTACGAAGAAATCATCCATCGCGATAACCTGACCGTCATGTAGCAACCAGCACGTAAATCCTACGCGCCTTGCGATGGATCCAACCCCATGCACCTACCCCTATTCCACCAAGTGCCGCCAACGTGAGCTTAACATCCGCCAACTGGGAAGAGCGAGAAAAAGCACTCTTGGCAAGCTTTGCAATGCACTCAAAAGACTGCTCAGGCCGCGAACATCCGGAAGCCGGGCATCCCTACCGAGGCCCGTTCCAACGCGACCGCGATCGGATATTGCACAGTGCCGCATTCCGTAGACTGAGCGGAAAAATGCAAGTCTTCACGGGCGATATGGGAGATTATCATCGCACCCGACTTACCCACACTCAAGAAGTCGCCTCGTTGGCCCGTACCATCGGTCGAACCCTCCGCCTAAACGAAGACCTAATCGAAGCGATGGCATTGCTACACGATATCGGTCACCCTCCCTTCGGTCACAGCGGAGAAGACGCACTCGATGAGTGCTTGAAAAAACATGGGGGATTCTCCCACAACCAATTTGCTCTAGAACTCGTGACCGAAATCGAACAACGCTATACGGCTTACCCAGGCCTGAATCTAACGCACGAAGTTCTCTCTGGACAACACTATCGTAGCGACAAACGAGATGTCGAATCACAGATGCTGGAAATCCAAGTCGTCGATGCGGCTGACTCCATGGCCTACGATGCACATGATGTCGACGATGCTCTAAAGCTCGGTTTGCTCGAGTGGGAGCCACTTCAAGAACTCTCCCTTGTGAAACGAGCTTGCCAAGCGGTACCGCTAGATACGGTCGACAAAAGACTTCAACGCCCCCTGCTCGTTCACAGCTTGATCGATCTGCAAATGGCGGATTTTCTTCAGTACTCCTCAATACTCTTGGAGGGTGCCCAAGGGATGGACTCTTGGGGTGTTAGAAAAGCTCGATTGCAACTGCGTATGTCTCCTGCTATCGAACTAGAAAAACAAGAGCTAGAAAGATTTCTCTTCGATAACGTGTATCGTCATCCTCGTTTAGTCGAAGTCCGGCAACGAGCAGCAACGCGGTTGAGGCAGTTGTTCAAACTGCTCGTGGCCTATCCAGAACGACTACCCGATCGATTCCGCGAATGGAGCAAATCTTGGGGAATCCCTCGCGCCGTCGGAGTGTATCTCGCAGGAATGACCGATCGCTTCTGCGACGATCAATACATCACGCTTGTGGAAATGGGACGCAGTCACGCCCTCGATTGGAGTTAGCGGGTAGGCGCTGCAAACCAGTAGAAACGATTCGCTATAGAATCCCAAATTTTTTAAAAGTCTCCACCGCACCAAGCCCACTGCGGATCGCATCCCGAACTTGGTTCTCGCCATGGACTTTATCAAAAGCCCGCTTCAAGACTTCCGCCTCCACCCGTTGCGGTACAACCACAATCCCATCGGAATCGGCAAATACCAAATCTCCGGAGGCAAAAGTCACTCCATCAATTTGAACTTCCACGTCATTGTCGATCACACGTTGACGATGCAAACTATCGTACAGACACCGTCCGCGCGCGTAGACTGGAAACTCCATCGGGCGAATTTTGTCGACATCCCGCACTGCTCCGTCGACAATCGCACCAATCGCCCCGTGGTTCTTCGCCGCCGTCGTCAAAAGTTCACCCCAAATCCCCGATCGCATCGATCCACCTGCAGCAGCGATCAAGACATCATCCGGTTCACAAGCATCCACGGCTTGCAGTTCTAATTCGTACGGTTTGGGATCCTCGTGAAACATATCCGCCCAAAGCGTTGTCCTGCACCGGCCTACCAAAAGCTGATTCGTCAGATGCTCAGCACTAGTCTGTAAAGGTAACGCAATACGCGGAGATTGATTTCGCAGGCCGACTTGGTCCAATGCATCACAGACCACCGCACAATAAAGATGCTCTCGAATCTCGCTCATGGAGTACAACATGAATGCCTCATTCTTTGTAAACTGAAGGTCACCGATGCACGGGAAAGTAATGCACGACTTGGGACAAGTAACATACCACAGCCGACCTTACCACTCACCCCCTACAAGCCAATCGCTCGGTACCATTAATCACTGCCTATACCTAAACATTGTTTCAATCCACAAAAGAGACAACCGATGCACCGAATCGGGATAGTAGCCCTACTACACGAATCCAACACCTTTATTCAATCACCTACCACCCTTGAGCACTTCTCAGCAGATGTGGCAATCCAAGGATCAACGCTCTTTGACAAATTCGGTGGTAGTCACCATGAAATCGGCGGGTTCTTGGACGCACTCGGATGGCGACCGCAAACAGACTTGAACTTGCCAAAAAGTCAATCCACGAACAATTCAGCAACCTGGGTCAACGAACAAGCCCAAATTGAAATTGTCCCGATCGCTGCGTACCGTGCCACTCCCTGCGGCATCATCACGGCGGAAACTTGGGAAACCATCGTCAAGGAACTTCTAGAGCATGTACGGCAAGCGATGCTACTCAATGGGGTTCTTGTCGCTGCCCACGGTGCTGCGGTTTCTGAAAATGCTCGCGATGCCGATGGCAATTGGTTAGCAAGACTACGCGCTTTGCTAGGTAAAGATATCCCTATCGTCGCTACACTCGACCCCCATGCAAATCTGTCTCATGAGATGGTAGCAGCTTGTGATGCATTGATCGCTTATCGTACCAATCCGCATCTCGATCAACATGCTCGTGGAGTCGAAGCCGCCCAGTTGATGCTCGGCATTCTCAAAAGACAGCTGCGGCCAAAAATGGTTGCCAAACTGCTACCAATGGTCATCAATATCGAACGCCAAAGCACCGATGAGCCGCACCTCAAAACCATCTATGATTTGGCTGATCTTCAGCGCAAGGACCCAAGAATCCTAACCAACAGCATCTTGCTGGGCTTCCCCTATGCCGACGTAGCTGAGATGGGTGCTGCGGTCCTCGCTGTCGCAAACGACCAAGAAGAACTCGCAGTAGTTGCAGCGAACCAACTCGGTGATGCACTGTGGAACGCAAGGGAACAAATGGAAGGTGTACTAATCAGCCTTCCGGAAGCGATGGATCAAGTCGCTAAGGATCCCGATCTCTCCCAACGCTATTGCTTGCTCGATATGGGAGATAACGTCGGCGGTGGGTCCGCCGCCGATGGAACTTGGATCGGCATCGCTCTGGCCGAAAGAAAACTAGGCCCAAGCATCGTTTGTATTTACGATCCACAAGTCGTTCAGGAATGTCATGCCGCAGGTGTTGGCGCATCGATTCCCTTGAGGATTGGCGGTAAGACCGACCAACAGCACGGTCCAGTCTGGGAATGCGTCGCAAGCATCCTTAGTTTGCACGAAGGAAAGTTTCGAGAGGACCGACCTCGCCACGGAGGGATAACGGAATTCGACCAAGGCCCCTCGGTGGTACTCAAGTGCGTCGATAGCCCAGTCACAATTCTTGTCACTTCCAAACGGATGGTTCCATTTAGTCTGCACCAACTGATCTCCTGTGGGCTGGAGCCAACTGCGTTTCGTATACTTGTAGCCAAAGGCGTTCATGCACCCCTCGCCGCCTATCGGGAAGTGTGCCAACGCTTTCTAAGAGTCAACACGCCTGGATCCACTTGCGCGGATATCCATCAGTTACACTACGCACATCGTCGTCACCCATTATTTCCATTTGAAAGGGATTTTGATCCCAACACACCATGACCCAACTTAAAACCACCAAACTAAATTCGCGCTCTTCGTTTGCTTCCACGCTAAATCGACTCGCACTGCGAGTAACTGCATGTCTAGCGTTTGTCCCACTGGCACTCGAAGCATCGCAGAGCCAAGCCCAAGAAAAAATTGCACATTCCTATGTGGTGCTTGGTTCAAGAACAGCGATTATTGCAGAGGATGGCTCGGTCTCTTGGGAATACGCGGGAGGCTCGCGCGATGGCTTTGTTCTTCCTAACGGCAACGTGTTAATTGCCTTTGGCAACCGGGTAGAGGAAGTCACACCAAAGAAAGAAATTGTCTTCTCCTATTCATTGGATCCATCCAATAAAGAGATCGGAACGGCGGAACGACTCTACAATGGAAACACGTTGATCACGGAACTGGGGCCTAAACCACGCTTGTTAGAAGTCGCGTTTCGTTCTGAGCAACCGCAAGAAGGTAACCTTCACGGCCCGATTGTCAACGAAGTGCGTCTAGAACCGGAAACTGACAACGCCCACATGCAAACGCGTATGGCAAGACAATTGCGGAATGGGAACTATCTCGTACCACACCTTCTCGCCTTTGCAGTCAAAGAATATACGCCAGAAGGCAAAGTCGTGCGTACTATTCGTACTGATTTGGAAGCGTTGGGAGGACGACCCGCGGAAAATTGGCCATTCACAGCGATACGGCTCGACAATGGTCATACCGTTTTATCACTAACTCACGGTAACAAAGTGATTGAAGTCGATGGGACTGGAAACGTCGTATGGAAAGTCACCAACGAGGACGTTGCTGGGGTGCTCAAGGATCCTTGTGGATCCCAACGGCTTGCGAATGGGAACACTGTTATTGGTTCGCATGCTGCAACGTCAGGTACTTCGATGATCGAAGTAACTCCCGAGAATAAAATCGTCTGGAGCAGTGATCATCCGTTAGCAGCCGGAGTACACCATTTCCAGATTTTGACGACGAACGGAAAACCGGAACCGGGGCGCCCAGCCAAGTAACCGAATTAGGCCCCATTGTCGCTGATCGCTCCGTCGATCAGTCGCTCACTTCATAAGCGTCCCAACTCTCCCATGTTCGGCACCATCGCAGTCAGATACCAAACGGTTCTTTAAAACTAGCGGTGTGCCTAATGAGTTCCACCCCATTGTCGCTGATCGCTCCGTCGATCAGTCGCTCACTTCATAAGCGCCCCAACTCTCCCATATTCGGTTCCATCGCAGTCAGATTCCATCACTATCGGCGTTTACACAAACCAGCGCCAAGATTTAGGACTTCCAACGTCACGCCCATGGATCGCAGGAGCGACCCACGACATTCCTTCATAAGCGCCCCAACTCCCAGATTCGGCACCATCGCAGTCAGATACCATCACTAACGGCGTTTACTCAAACCAGCGCCAGGATTTAGGACTTCCAACTTCACTCCCATGGATCGCAG
>JBEICB010000255.1:0-6161 GCA_040373655.1 Pirellula sp.
CAGACCTAGCTGGGGACTCTGGCCCGCCTTCGCTCTACCATTCCTAGGACTTGCTAGCTTTTCGAAAGAAACTCCTAACCGAAAAATACTCCTCAAAAACACCCTCTTTTTTCTCACACTCTTCATCCTCACCCTCTCCCCCTGGTGGCTGAGAAACTACTCCATCACTGGCAAATTCGTTCCCACCACCCTACAAGTCGGAGCAAGCCTCTACGACGGTTGGCACAGCGGGGCATCAGGCTCGAGCGACGAAAACATGGGATTTTCAACGGACTTCCTACAACAACAACTGCAAGAAGACGCAATGCTAGCATCCCAAGGCACCCCGCTTGAATCCACCCTCGAATGGCACATCGACCGAAGACTCCGCAACGCAGCCCTGCTATGGGCAATCGAAAATCCATCTGACGTTGCCAAGCTAGGATTGGTAAAGTTTCTCAAGACATGGATGCCTTTGCCTGTAGCCAAAGAACTAGGTAGCCAATCCGTGCGTTGGTGGGAAGCCACTTCCTATAGCCTAATCCTCGCCCTCGCAACACTAGGGCTGATCTCACTATGGAAGTCCCAACCACTAAGCGCACTGTGGATCGCTCTACCTTGTCTCTACCTGGCCACTCTGCACTGCATCTTCATCGGATCAGTCCGCTACCGACAACCCGGTGTCCTAATCCTTTGCGCACTGGCAGGTGTTGGTGCCGCGACAATCCTGGTCTACCTCCAAAAAACGCTCCTTAAAACCTCACCCAAACACCACACACTCAGCAATTCAATCGAGTTCCACACGGATCGTCGGCACTCCAACCTGTTCACGGATGTCCCCGCAATCAACCCCCAATCCGATACCCCAACCCCAACCCACCGCTCGTGGGTCCGGACGCCTAGCATGGCTCCTACTGCTCGCCGCAGCCATCGCTATGGGATACTTCGTTGCCTTCGATCGCGTTGATCATAAACTGACGTCCGAAATTGCGAACCGATTGCAAGCCCAATTCCCAAATCATCACGTCGCGATCGACCGCGCAAGACTCCTTCCGGGCGAAGCCATCCTCATCGATGGACTCTGTATCGCAAAAGCGACCGAGCAAGGTATGCGGAACGTCCTGAAAATAGGACGAATCACCTGCCAAGGCCCCGTCGACCTGCTCGGCATCGTCCAAGGCCAAGTACCAATCGACGCAATTATCGTCGACGCTTGCGAAGCCTCCCTCTGGCCTACCGTTGACGAACGCTGGAGCCTTCAAGATCTTATCCCTAATCAACCATCCTCCCAACTTCATATCCCTACCGTCCATATCCGATCCGGTCTCCTGCGTATCGCACACCCGACCGGTATCCAAGCTCGCGAAATCCTTTGCCATGACCTCAACGGTGTCTTCTCACAACAAAGCCCTCCCAATCCATCACTACCGAACCCACCACCTCAACAACAAGTTTTTGCCGCTAGCATAGCCTCTAGCCACTTCTCCAGACTATCCGTCCAAGCCACCCGAGAACCAATCTCCAATACGATCGATCTTGCTTGCGACCTCGAACAACTTGAGATCTCAAAAACTCTTCTCGAACAACTCCCTCTACCAATCCGAACGCGACTCAGCCTACTTCAAGGATTCACCGGAAGACTCGATGGATCCCTTCGGGGTTCTATCCAAAACCAAAACCTGCAATTCCAAGCCCATGCAACGCTTCGCGACGGACGCTTGTTACACCCTAGTGTCCCTTATCCAATCGATCAACTCTGCGGTGAACTCTATGTGGATCCGCAAGGCGTACACCTGAGGAAAGGGCAGGGGGTATCGGGGCGCGCAAGCGTTACATTGGAAGCCGATATCGCTGGTTTATCCCCAACGTCCTCAAGTATCGCTGCACTATCTGTTCGTAATCTCGAACTCGATGAAACCCTCTACAATGCACTCCCAACAAACGTCCAAGAACATTGGCGCAGACTCAACCTACGCGGAACCATCGATGCCGTTGCGACCCTTCGTTTCAACGGTCAAGCATGGGATCCACAAATCACAGTCCGCGCAAAAAACGCCGGTGCAAACCCCGACTTCTTCCCCTACCCAATCACAAACCTCTCCGGTGACTTTCAATACCGCGACGGTGTTGTCCAAGCCCCCGAGTTGACCGCATTCGCCGGCCAAACTCGACTCCACGGTGCACTCACTCTGCAACGCGCTCAACCCCGATGGCTTATGGACCTGACCATCGCCTCCGAAGCCCCACTTCCCATCGACGAAAATCTACTCTCCGCACTCACACCCCGCGGACTCCCACAAAGCGGCTTTCACCGCTTCGTTAACTCACTGCATCCCACCGGTACCGTCTCGCTCCGCAAAAGCCGCTTCATTCGCTCCCAAAATAAACCTGACCAAATATCCCGATCTCTTGAACTTACTTTCTCCGAATGCGCAATCCGCTTCGATGGCTTTCGCTATCCGATTACCGATGTGCACGGCCAAGCCACCCTCGATAACGATCGCTTGATCCTTAAAGACTTCGTCGGGCGAAACGACGGCGCTAGAATTCACGGCGAAGGCTCCGCAACGTGCGCAGCAAGCAATGTCGAATCAATCGACTTGATTTTTCAAGCTCATAACGTCGCGCTCGATGAAGACCTCGAACAAGCTCTCCCGCCCAGCGCCCGCAACCTCTGGCAACAACTGCAACCAAGCGGGGTTATCGACCGTGTTGCCGTCCAAATCCAACGGTCAGCAGCACGCTCACCTCTCGACCTCAAAGTCGCAATCGCCGAATCGCGAGCCTCTAATAACGGCGGACGCGGCATGTCCCTTCACCCACTCTCGTTCCCCTACACAATCCACGATATCGAATGCGCAGTGGATTACCGCCCCGGTCGTATCGATATTCGCTCTCTCTCCGGAATTCATGATTCAAGCCGCGTTGAAACTAACGGGCAAATCCGACTCCATAGCGATGGCACTTGGGACGGAATGCTAAACTGGTTACCTCCTTCGCGATTGCTGATCGACCAAGTCCTCATCAGTTCACTACCACCCATCCTCAAAGAGCCGATGACCCGACTGAGTTTCCGTGGTCCAGTAAGCATCACCGGTTCGACCCATATCGCATCCATATCCCCCGAATTCCACTCCCTCGTCCGCGACTGGAATCTTCGCCTCGACCTAGAAGATGTCTCCATCAACGGAGACATGGCAAAAGGAATCCGTGGTTCGATTAGCACCAATGGAGAGAGCAATATAGCCGGCACCTCCGCCTCGGGCACAATTAACCTCGATGCACTTGCCATCAAGGGTATTGCAGTCACCGGCATCGAAGGCCCCTTCGCTCTCCATGACAACCAACTCTACCTCGGTCGCGATGCCCTATTGTGGCAATTGCGTAACCAAACTGACCCTCGACAAGAAGCAATCGCTAAACTCAACTCCCCTCAATCCGCAGAAGTCGTCTCAGCCACATTCCAATCTCGCGTGCGCAACGGCTTCGTCGAACACCGAGACCAATCGAACGCCTCTTGGTTCTCCACCCCCTACAAACCCACCATCGAGTACCCCACTATGGATATCCATGAACATGACATCCGAGCTCGTACGCTCAGCGGAACGCTCTTCCTAAGCGGTACTGAACCACTCGATGGTGAACGCGCGGCCCTAAGACTGCGACTCGTCGATTCTGACTTCCATGGCATGCTTGTCGATCTCGGTGAATCCAACACCCCAGTCAACGGTCGCCTCTTCATGGAATGCGACTTGCGCGGCTCGATTAACAACCTATACGCACTCGAAGGAGAAGGCAAAGCCTGGCTGCGAGGCGCAAATCTCTACGAACTGCCTGTGATGATTCGACTCCTGAACCTCTTAGCGATCCGACCCGACCAAGGTGCATTCGACGCTGCAAACCTAGAATTCTCAATCGATGGTGATCGCGTCCCCATCCATAAACTCGAACTCGATGGCGATCTGCTGAGCATGCAAGGAAAAGGCGAAGTCAACTTCCGCCGCGAAATCAATCTCGAACTCGCGACCAACGTCGGACGACGCGGAATCATCGGCGCGCTAATTCGTCCATTCACAGAAAACCCAAATGCTAACTGGATGCGAATCGAAGTCACCGGCACAACCAGCAATCCCCAAATCCGTCCCCCAATGCCACTGAGAGACTCCCTCGACCAAGTCCTCCTCGAGGCTCCTTGACCAAATCGAGGCTCCTTGACCAAATCGAGGCTCCTTGACCAAATCGCGCAAACCCAAACAGTGCTCGAACTCTACGCAAAACACCTCCTACCCAAGTCAGACTTGCCCTACCATGGACTTCTCAATTGATCCAATCGCAAGTAATTCTCGCCCCATCCAACGTGCCGCAATCAACCCAATCCAAGCATCCAGAAAACTCGTCGACCCAACCGCCCTTACCACCGACCGCGACCCAAGAGAACGCGCCGGACAATATCACAAAACGAACTCGGATCACCAAAACTCCGAAACCGACCCACTAAACTCTCAATCAACCGACAGTCCATCAGAAGGCTCGATCGACTTTCTCACATAAGTCATCCCCATTGTCAGTCATCCCCATTGTCAGTCATCCCCATTGTCAGTCATCCCCATTGTCTCGGATCGCTCCTGCGATCCGAGAGTGCAGTTAAAAAATCTCACGACAAACCTCGATACCTTCGAATTGAAAATTAGATTGGATCCCGCAATCCAAATTTTTAAGCCGCAGGCGAAACAATAAAAGCGGAGCGGCCCAAGCCGCGCACTTGGACTCGATGTTCTACTTCAACACAACACATCGACTCATCCCAGTAAATGCCCCAAAAATCGCTGTCATAAAGCCCTTTTTTACAAACTCTCCTACGCTTGCTAGAATCTGTGCCTCATCTAGCCCACCCCCATACTGCAGCTTTCGCTGCCCCCCACTTGCCAACCTTCATCATCGTGACCGGACCAGGAAGAGAGAATCGGGTGAACAATACTCAGGCCGCAAAAGCCGGAATCCCATTTATCCTCGTCACCGTCCTAATGGATGTCCTATCCCTCGGTGTGGTGATCCCGATCACCGCCAAGCTCGTAAAAGAACTTGCCGGCAATGACGCTATCAACGCCGCAAGTTACGTCGGATGGTTCGGTACTATATGGGCCCTGATGCAGTTCTTCTCGTCACCCATCATGGGAGCTCTGTCCGATCGATTCGGACGTAGACCTGTACTGCTCCTCTCCGCCTTCGGCCTCGGTCTCGATTATATCCTGATGGCCCTCGCCCCAAACCTAACTTGGCTATTCATCGGCAGAATACTCGCGGGCATCACCGCCGCTAGCTTCTCAACTGCCAGCGCCTACATCGCTGATGTGACACCCCCCGAAAATCGTTCCGCCGCCTACGGCATCTACGGCGCCACCTTCGGCCTTGGTTTTATCCTCGGCCCCGCTCTCGGGGGCTACCTCGGTGATATCGATCTGCGACTCCCCTTCTGGGTCTCCGCCGCCCTGACACTACTCAATGCAATGTACGGACTATTTTTTCTTCCAGAGTCTCTCCCCAAAGAACGACGCAAACCCTTTCAATGGTCCCGTGCAAATCCGCTCGGCTCACTCCGTTTGCTAAGAAGCGTCCCCGGCCTATTCCCAATGGCAATTAGCCTCTTCACCTACCAACTTGCACACTCCGTTTTCAGTAGCGTCTTTGTCCTCTACACCGATACCCGCTTCACTTGGTCCCCCGGAACGGTCGGCAAAGCTCTCGCCATCGTAGGCATCCTGAACTTCATCGTCCAAGGTGGTTTGATCCGCCCAATGATGCGAGCACTTGGCGAACGAATCATGGTCTTCATCGGCTTGACCGGTGGTATCCTCGGATTCCTCGCCTATGGACTAGTTGATGATGGAACTATGTTCATGGCATCCACTGTGATCTTCTGCCTAATGGGCTTCTTCTCTGCAGCCATCCAAGGGCTAATGTCCAAGTCTGTCGATCCGACGGTCCAAGGCCAACTCTCTGGTGCGAGCAGTTCTCTTAACGGTATCGCAGGCATGGTCGGGCCAATTCTTTTCACCAGTGTCTTCAAAGCCACCATCGATCCCGCTGGAGGGTTGTATGCACCCGGTGCCCCTTTCTTTCTAGCTGCCGCCATCCTCGCCGTCGGCTTGCTCTCCGCCTGGATTGCTATCCCAAAGAAATCG
>JBEICB010000066.1:0-22740 GCA_040373655.1 Pirellula sp.
AATTTTATATTTGCAACCAAGTCAACGTACACAGTTCGAATTCGAACCACAGACCAAGGCGGATTGTTTACAGAAAAGTCTTTCGTTATCAATGTCACCGACGTGAATCATGCTCCGACGGATATTCATTTGAATGGGTCAAGCATTCCTGAAAATGCTGGTCCCGAAGCAGCGATTGGCGACTTCAGTGCAACCGACTCGGACCTCGGCGATACATTTACTTTCACTTTGGTTGCAGGGACAGGAGACACCGATAACGCAGCGTTTAACATCGCTGGGAACACACTTCGTGCAACAGCAAGTTTGGATTTCGAAACGAAGTCCACCTATACCATTCGGGTACGCGCCACGGATGCCGGTGGACTGACCACAGAAAAGTCGTTTGTGATTTCGGTTTTAAACGTCAATGAGACCCCGATCGACATCTCTATAAACACCAACGCAATCAACGAAAATGCGGGTGTTAACGTGGTTGTGGGTGGTCTCTCGACCATCGATCCGGATTCGGGCAACACTTTCACCTACACGCTCGTCAACGGCGCGGGTGATACCGATAACGCGGATTTCAATATCGATGGAAGCACTTTGCGTGCCTCGAGTAGCTTTGATTTTGAAGCCAAGTCGAGTCATACCGTTCGGATTCGTTCGACCGATCAAGACGGTCTCTTCACCGAGATGGCTTTCCTCGTCTCGGTGAATGATGTAAACGAGGCCCCAACAGACATCGCTTTGTCGAAAAACACCATTGATGAAAATGCCGGTGCTAATGCCTCCATCGGAAATCTCACTACTAGCGACGTAGATGCAGGAAACACCTTCACCTATACATTAGTTGCTGGAACGGGTGACACGGATAACGCTTCATTCAATATCAACGGTGCAACACTACGTGCAACAACTAGTCTCGATTTTGAAACGAAATCAAGCTATTCTGTGCGACTCCGCTCCTCGGATCAAAACGGTCTTTTTGTGGACAAAGTCTTTTTGATCAGTGTCAATGATGTCAACGAAGCCCCTACCGATGTGTTGCTTTCCAACAATTCGATCCCTGAGAATTCAGGAGTTGACGCCATCGTCGGAACGCTAAGTTCTGTGGACTCTGACGCATCGAATACGTTCACTTACTCGCTCGTTACCGGCGATGGAGATACCCATAACGCCGCGTTCAATATCAACGGCAACTCACTTCAAGCAAGCAATAACTTAAGTTTTGCATCTCAATCAACCTACTCGATTCGTGTACGAACTACGGACCAGGGAGGCCTGTCGGTCGACAAATCCTTCGTGATCAATGTTCTCCAAGTGAATAATGCCCCGTCCGACATCTCCATCTCATCGACGACCATTTCGGAAAATATGGGTGCGAATGCAACAGTCGGTACTCTTTCAACTACCGATAGCAATGCGAGCGATACGTTCACGTATGCGTTGGTTACAGGAACGGGTGACACTGACAATTCCGCCTTTAATATCAGCGGTAACGTGTTGCGAGCTACGAACAACCTCGACTTCGAGACGAAAGCCAGCTACACCGTACGGATCCGTTCGACAGACCAGGGTGGTTTATTTACCGAGAAATCGTTCTTGATCGGCGTCACTGATGCAGCCGAAGAGATTCTCATACCAGGTACTAACGGGAATGACACGTTTGTCGCCAACTATACTGGAGATGGCGTACAAGCCCAGTGGCTAGTTACACGGAACGGTACCATCGTGTTCAACGGAGTTGTACCTAGTGGACAGAACCTTTGGTTCGATGGTCTCGCAGGTACAGATTCCCTGCAAATAGTTGGTAGAACTGTAGATGATTCCCTAACCTTAGATGCAAACCGCATCGCTGCGAACGGGGCTTGGACCCGCAGCACCAATATGGAGTCATTCCGCATCACCGGTGGGAATGGAAACGACACACTCAAAGTTATTTCCGGCACCGCCCACTTTGATGGTGGTGCAGGTACGGATCGCCTCGAAGCCACCACGGGTTTAAATACTTTTAATATCACGGGATCAGGAGCGGGTAACTTGAACAACACCCTCACCTTCGCGGCCTTGGAATCCGTGCTCGGTGGAACTGATGCTGACCGGTTTGTGTTCGGATCGGGTGGTATCCTATCCGGACAAGTCCTAGGTGGTGCTGGAGCAGATACGATCGACCTGTCGGCAAAGACGAACACTCATACGTTGAACCTTTCGACGAATATGCTCACTTCTACTGGTGGTATTTTCGACATCGAGTCTTTCATCGGTGGATCAGGTGCGACCGATTCGGTGGTCGCTCCAAACACGGCAAACAATTGGAACGTCTCAGGCGTAAATCAATTGACCCTGAACGCCAACACGACTCTCGCTGGCTTTGAAAACGTTACGGGTGGTACAGCTGCTGATCGGTTTGATTTCGGCCCAGCAGGACGAATCACCGGTACTTTAACAGCAGGAACCGGAACCGACGTTGCAAATTTCAGTGCGGTTACCACTCCGATCCAAATCCAGCTAGGAACTGCACCACTGATCACAGGCTTGGTAGGCAGATACGTCGGATTGGAAATCATTGAAGGCAACGGAATCGCCGGGAGCAGAGTGACCGGAGCAAACACAACGACAGCTTGGACGGTCAATGCCAGCGGCGGAATCGTGGTTAGCGGAGTAACTTTCAATGGCATCCCAGCCATTGCATCTGGAACGGCAGTAGATACGTTAACCGGACCAGCCGTAAGCACCCGTTGGAACCTCGATGCCGCAAACGCTGGCACCGTGTCCGTTGGCACAGTAGCAGTTACATTCTCTGGGATCGAAAATCTTACGGGAAGCACAGCCGAGGATGAATTTATCATCGCTCCATCCGGTACCCTAAGCGGCAATCTCAACGGTGGTACCGGTACAGGTATCAACTCTGTTGATTACTCGGCTTGGACTACCGGCGTAAGCGTCAACCTGTCGACAAATAACACTCGCAATGCCACTGCAATCAATGGTGCAATGACCTCGATTCAGATGGTCACTGGCGGTGCGGGAAATGACTCCTTAACCGGACGTGCTACCCTCACAACCATCTTGATCGGACTTGCAGGTAATGATGTTCTGATCGGAGGTAGCCAACGAGATATCCTCATCGGTGGAACGGGGGCTGATATTCTCCAAGCTGCGGCCGGTGATGACTTGCTCATCTCCGGCACGACCTCTTACGATCGCGATCGTGCAGCGTTACTGGCAATCCACTCGGAATGGATTTCCGCTCGCACATTCGCTCAGAGAACGAGCAACCTGTTCGGAACCGGAACCGGAACTCGGGCAAACGGGAATACCTTCCTAAATAACGCCGCAGACGGCGTAACAGATACGGTATTCGCAGACACCGACACCGATGTCCTAACAGGTGGAACCAATCAAGATTGGTTCTTCGCTGAGTTAGCTGAGATCACAGATCCGACGTTTGCTGGAATAAACCCGGATCGGCGAGACTGATTGTAAGTTCATCGCCCCACTTTGTGTTCGATGAACTCTGAGGGAGCATTGGTTGCGTATTCGCCCGCACTACGGCAGGGCGAATACAGCACCGGTTACAAATGCAGCCTGAGTAACTGCTCCCCTACCACTGATAGGGATGGGGCGAACACCCCACGGTGCACAAGATCCCGGACGATGATACCCGAGCGGGTGTTGACACTCATTCGGCGGATGAATCCCCATCTTGTAAGGAAGCACCGCAAGATCTCCGAAGAAGCGGACCGTTGATATAGCAGGTTGCACCACAGGCCCCCACTCATGTCCATACCGCTCTAAATCTACGTCTTCAAAGTACAAGGGCTTGTTGCAAGCACCAGATGCCTTCCAAGTAACCGTCGATTCAACAAACGCACGCGGTGCGAAGCCTTGATCCCCCAATGAACAAGTCACAGGGATACCCCAAGATTCCGCGACGAACACTTGATCGGCATCGCTCAATTGACGTTGCAAGTAAGACAGCCGAGATCCATCCTTCTGCTCGATCACGATAGTACCGTAGACCAAATCGACTAACTTGCCCTCGGCAATTTGCTCGCCGCTAATGCCTCGCCAAGTTCGATATGGAGTCTTCTCTACAAAGTCCTTCTTCGAGGTATCATTCGCCTTGTCCATCGTCTGCTTCGTCTTTACATACTCGGGTGATGAATTCACTTGTACGTTGCGAATGTCAGTCCCTGCGGCGAAGGTTCTCACAAGATCACAATTTGCTACCGACTGCTCCGCTCGCTTCGGTGGCGTTGGCGGCAGATCATCATCCAAGCGTGCTGGTTCACGCAAATTGCGATCCGAGGGAGAACGCAGTTCTGCCGGAGGTACCGTTGGCCTGGTTTGAGGAACCGACTCGGATTCCTTTCTCGGGAACGGGTTGGGTAACGTCCTCTCATTGAGACTCGGTAGTGAATTAGCCCCTGGCGGTACGACGTCCTGTGATTTGGTAGTCGGCGCAACGGGCTCAACATTCAATGCTGGCGGCTCAACCGACTCCGCAGGGACGCTCGGCGGTAAAGCTAACGGCTCAGAGGGAAGAGCTGGCGGGGCAATATTAGGAAGGACCAAGTTCGGAACTGGTGCCGGCTCCTGCGGTTGCTTGATCAATAAACTCGAACGCGTCGAACTGGATTGGGGCAATGGAATCGGTTGCTGAAATTGAACACGAGATACCTCTGAATCCCCTTGGAATACATCACGACTTGCTTCTGCTCCCTTGGGCATCTGCGGAGCTTGCGATCGACGAAACGCTTCTGCCAAACTCTTTGTTGAAGTGCCGCCTGTTGAGGGCACTGCTTCAACCTTTCTCCAACGAACAACGTCAGCAGGCTTCGTCACAGAACCCTGGGTACTAATTGTCGACTCGCTCGCCTGCTGCGTTGATGCGAGGGCTTCTTGATTTGTTCGCATTGGCTGATTCGGACGCAGAGGGTTGGCGTGCCCTACACTTGATCCTCCCACGGCACGAACCGTATCCCCATTCGACAACGAGTTAGAAAAGCTCGAATTGGCAGCAGGTCGAAACGGCTCAGGGGACCATGCCGGAGCATTCTGGCCGATTGCTAACTGCTCAACTCCAAAGAGAAGGGCTGGAGTTAGCAGTAGAGGTGTAACAAGCGAACGAATCGTCGCCGAGAAATTCTCTCGGAGCAAACCTCGCTGCGAGAGACATGTTCTTGTGCGCCCCTTTACACATTGGCGCAACGTTTCACTAACATCAATTGTCGATGGGTCAGCCTTCGTTGGAGTTGTGCACCTCCGGGCTGTAATTAGGTGCTTCCTGCGTGATGGCGATGTCATGTGGATGGTTCTCCCGCACAGTCGCGGCCGACACTTTGATGAATCGAGCAACGGAGCGTAACTCGGCGATCGATTGAGTACCGCAATACCCCATCCCCGCGCGAAGTCCGCCGACAAGTTGGTAAACGTAATCGGCTAAAGGACCCTTGAACGGTACCCGGCCTTCGACCCCCTCAGGAACCAGTTTCGATAACTGGTCTTGGGCTCCCTGCCGGTACCTTTCACTCGAACCCTTCACCATCGCCCCAAGTGAACCCATCCCGCGGTAGGCTTTAAAAGTCCGACCTTGATACAGTATGGTTCTACCAGGACTCTCAGCCAGCCCCGCAAACAAACTCCCAATCATCACCGTCTGTGCACCTGCTACGATGGCTTTGACAATGTCACCCGAATATCGGATGCCACCGTCAGCGATGGTTGGAATCCCAGCTTGCGAACAGGCTTTGGTGGCCTCATATATCGCGGTGACTTGGGGAACGCCCACGCCGGAGATCACACGCGTTGTGCAAATCGACCCGGGCCCAATCCCCACCTTCACCGCATCCGCACCAGCAGATGCCAACGCCTTACCACCTTCAAACGTAGCCACGTTTCCGGCAATAACGTCGATGTTCCACTGACGCTTCAACTGCTTGACCGTTTCGATCACGTTCGAAGAATGACCATGCGCACTGTCTACCACAAGGATATCGACACCACGCTGAATCAGCTTCTCCGCACGCTCGTAATCATGAACTCCAATCGCAGCACCCACCCGAAGACGCCCCAACTCGTCTTTACAAGCAGAGGGGTAACTCTTCATCTGGTCGATGTCTTTGATCGTGATCAGACCGGTTAGTTGGTATTGATCGTCAACCAGTAAAAGTTTCTCCACCTTTTTATCCGTCAAAATCCGCTCAGCTTCCGCAAGCGATACATTTCCCTGAGCCGTTACCAAATTCTCTTTCGTCATCACCGACGCGATCGGCTTGTCGCTCGACTCGAGAAATCGCATGTCCCGACGAGTCAGGATCCCAACCAACTTGCCATCCCCCTCAACGATGGGAATCCCAGATACATTTTGCTTGCGCATCACCTCCTGTGCAGTCGCAACGCTATCACTCGGCCGTAGAGTCACCGGATCGGGGATGATCCCATTCGCACTCCGCTTGACCTTCGTGACCTCCGCTGCCTGCGAAGCAATATCCATGTTCTTATGGATAATCCCCAACCCACCCACTTTTGCCAATGCAATTGCCATCTCGCTTTCCGTAACCGTGTCCATCGGCGAAGAAAGCAAAGGAACCTCAAGCCGGATCCTCGAAGTTAACTGCGTAGATACGTCAACCTGAGAAGGAAGAATTTCGCTATAGCGAGGCTGGATAAGCACGTCATCGAACGTGATACCCTCACAGGCAATTTTGTCATCCATTGATTGTTTCCTGGAATGGTTTCGTGATCCTGGAAACCGTTGAAGTATCCCAAAAAAGCTAGCTTCTGCAACCCAACCCAAAAATCCGATGATTACAAAAGCAAAATGTTAAAGTTTAACGCTCAGGAGGAGTTGTTTAGTTGAAGTGGGATTAGCGATTGTTCCGATGATTCCGACGAGTACGGCTCGCAACCAAAGCCACCGAAGATCCTATCGATTGAGGAACGACCCCGTGACACGACGCAGGAATGAACGAATTACCAGCCGAAATACCCGTTTCGGTACCAAAAACACACGTCGCCAAGCCCAGTCAACCCTGAAGAATGTCCTCCTGACAGTCCTAGCAGGGGTCTCCATCGCCAGCGGATCTACACAATCCACCGCTCAAACGCTTGGAACACAGTTTCCAAATGCTGGCAATTCCACGTCGCGTCCGATGACCCTTCCACCCAGCACACAGAGAACCACTCCATCCGCCACACCTGTACAGTCGCAGGCAACCGGCGATGCCAAACTTCAAGTCTACGCACTCCCCACCGAATACGTCGCTTACGCCGTCGGGCAACTGCAAGCACAATACGGCATGGATAAGCGAGTTCGGATCACCACCGAGCCAGAAACCGGCCGGTTGATGGTTCTAGCACCCGAGGCCACGCAACGGAAAGTCGCAGAAACCGTCGCGGGAATCACAAAACAACTCAGCCCCGTCGCGACCGATGTCACCGGCCATGTCCTCTCGAATTCGGTCCAATCACGGCAATATAAACTTCAAAAAATTGGTTGGCGAGAACTTGAAGATGCAATTGCTCGCATCGCCGGTTCCAAACTCTCGGTCTCGACGACTAACAACGGTGAAATCGCTCAATTGCAACTCATGACCGATGCCGGTCCCCGTGAGATCATGACAATCGACCGACGCCGCGACGAAGTCAAGATGCAAGGTAGCCCCAAAGACGTATTGGCTTGGTCCCAAGTCGTCACAGCGGTCGACCTCGCACAAGCGGACCCGCAACGACCAACTCAAATCGTCCCGATCAATCCTGCAACTCCAGAACGTATCGAAACCGCACTGCGTCTCGTAAGATTGGCCTCCTATCAACAACCACCACAAGACGAACAAACCGCTGGCCAGATCCCAGTGAACCCAGAACAAGATGACAATTCTCCGGGTATGGCCGTAGGCTCACCAGACTCCTTGAGTAGCGGCACGGGCTTGATCGGCGATGTCGATATCTCTTTCGTACCCGAAATGGGATTGGTCATCGTCAAAGGTGGTAAGCGTGACGTTGCACGCGTGTTAGAGGTCATCGATCAAATCAAGAAGCAGAGTGCGGAGACTCAGCCAGAAATCGAAGTCTATCCACTTAAACACGTTAACGGTGTGGCACTCGAACCTGTCTTAAAGGATCTCAACGACAAAGTCTTCTCGCCGCGGCAAGGACAAATCAGTATCTACGCCCTTGGCCAACCAAACTCTTTGTTGCTAATCGGCCGCCCAGAAGCCCTCAGTGGTATCAAAGAATTGATCGTCAAGCTCGATCAGCCCTTGGATCCGAACAATCAATTACGCGTCTTCCGACTTGTAAACTCCTCTGCAGTTGATGCGGAAACGATCGTTAAAAACTTCTTTGGGGATATCTCCAGCAATGCGGCAGGTGGAAACACAGCAAACGCCGGCACCCAATTGAACGCTCGTGTAAAAGTAGTTGCTGACTATCGGACCAACTCGCTGATCGTACAAGCCTCTCCACGCGATATCGCAGAGGTCGCCAGACTGATCTTGGAAATCGATGTGGAATCAACCCCAGCAGAAAACGAAATCCGTGTATTCCCCGTCAAGAACGCAGTTGCATCCGAATTACAACCGATCCTCCAGTCGGCAATCACCGGAACTGCAACGGCGACAGCAGGTCAACAAGGTGGAGGCGGTGGTCAACCACAAGCCGCAGGTGGTACCGGTAATTCACGCGCTCCGAGCAGCCGGTTGATGGTTGTACCTCGTGAAGGTGATCCGGTAAATTCCGGTATCCTCGCTGGCGTTACCATCACGAGTAACCCAAGCATCAACGCTCTGGTTGTGCGTGCTCCATCAAAGAGTATGCCTCTAATCCAAGCTTTGATTGAACAACTCGATCAACTACCAAGCGCTGATGCACGGATCAAGGTTTACCCAGTCATCAACGGCGACGCAACGAGCCTTGCAAATACCCTTCAACAAATCTTTGGCCTACCTGCAACCGCTGGGACCAACACGAATAATGCCGCAGCTGCAATCGGTCTGCAAAACCTCGCTGCCCTGACCGGCGGCGGCGAAAGCTCCCTTGTGCAACTTCGCATTTCGGTCGATACCCGGACCAATAGTATCATCGCTTCCGGTGCTCCAACTGACTTGGAAGTAATCGAAGCGTTGCTATATCGCCTCGATGAGACGGGTGGTCAACAACGAAACAACGAAGTCGTCTGGTTGCGCAACGCAAACGCAATCGACGTGTTCAACGCACTCAACACCCTGCTTACCAACCAACGTACCGTGATCACCCAGCAATTGGTCACCGGCCAGGCAATCAGTCTCTTCGAACGAATCGACCGCGAAGTCTTCGTTGTCTCGGAGCCATCGACCAATAGCTTGATCATCAGTGCAACACCACGGTACATGCAACAAATAAAGCAGGTCATCGAACGACTTGATCGTCAGCAACCGATGATCGCAGTAGAGATCCTGATCGCGGAAGTCACCCTGGACGATGCCTTCGATATCGGTACCGAATTAGGTCTTCAAGACTCCCTCTTGTTCGATCGAAACAGCGCCACTGGGGGCACTCTGAACAGTCCTGCGTTCAACCTCGGTACGCCTTTCGGATTGAACCAACCTCAACGACGCCCCCAAAATGTCGCCGGCCAAGGACTCTCAAGCTTTGCGATGGGTCGTTCCAATGCCGACCTCGGATACGGTGGCCTCGTGCTCGCCGCAAGCAGCGAGTCGGTCGGTCTGCTCTTCCGCATGCTTCAAGACGCAAATCGCGTGCAAATCCTCTCGCGGCCCAGCTTGATGACCATCGATAACAACATCTCCGTCGTCAACGTCGGTCAGTCCGTCCCAACCTTGACCGGTACAACCAACGGTATCAACGGGGTAACCACCGGTGTGAACTATGTAAACACCGGTCTTACCATGCAGATCCAACCTCGAACCAACCAAGACGGCTTGATCAACATGATCGTCGCCGTAAGCCGTTCGAATATCGACCCCAGTGGCGGTATCCCTATCGGTTTCCAAATCGATGGCCAAGGTAACTCACAACCCATTAGTGCCCCGATCTTCAATCAGACCCTCGCCCAAACGCGCGTAACCGCTTACGACGGTCAAACGGTAATCCTCGGCGGTCTGATCACCAAAGAACGCGCTTCAAGATCCCGACGTATCCCATTCCTAGCAGATATTCCTTTGGCTGGTTGGTTATTCCGATACGACAGCGAATCGGAACGACGCACCGAACTGCTGGTGGTGATGACACCTCGTGTGATCAACTACAACGATCCAAACAAACTCGACATGATCAAACAAGTCGAATCCTCCCGAATGAGCTGGTGCTTGGCTGATATCCTGAACATCTATGGCGATGTAGGACTCTCCGAAGGCAACGGACTCTGGGGCCCGGCAGCAAGCCCTGTGATCTATCCAGACGTCAATCCAACCGGAGACGTTGGTCAAACTGGCCCAAACACACGCCCCGATGCAAGCCAGCCAACATACCTGACTCCAAGTTTCGACAATGCTCCTCAATCAATCCCAACCCAAACCATCCCAACAACCGGTACTTTGAACGGTGAATATCAAGTCAATCCATACGGCAGCACATCTGCCAATGGAATGATCCAACAGAACGGTCAAGTCTTCTCGAATGGGACAGTGAACTCACAAGGCGGCATCATTATTGAGGAAGAAGCTCCGGTTTATATCCAACCGAATGGCTCGCAAGCTGTCCCGCAAGGAATCCCGCAAGGAATCCCACAAGCGATACCGCAAGGGGTCCCGGCCCTCATTCCACCAGCTGTTCAACAGGGCGCAACCCAAACCATTCCACCGCAGAGCATCCAAGCTGCTCCGAGCTCAAGCCGAATTCCACCGAAAACCCTGCTTCGAAATAACAACTCGAACAACAGCGGTACGACCATCAACAACTCCAATTCAAACAACTCCGGTGGCCCATCCAATCGGTACGGAGCTGTCAATTCTGTCCCACCAGTCCAAGTCGCTGCAATGACCCCAAACAACACGAATGCCAACACCGTTAGCGGGACAAACTACCAACCCATCACCATCGCGCCCTCACCTTACGTGATCCCCGCGCCAAATAGTAGCAACCCAGGTACCAACGGTATCAACCAACGCTAGTACCAATACACAATCCCTTTGCTGCTTGGCAATCAACAAGTCCTCCAGCAAACCGCTCCTCCGTACAACACTTGTCCAATTCAACCAGAGATAGATATCATGCGAGCCTCCCAAACGTGTCCTATTCGCACGAACTTCCGAATCGCTAGCTCGACATCCTGGCTCTTGCTCGGCATCATCTGCTGCACCCTGCTACCAGGTTGTGCATCGATGACTGAAAAAGGAAAGGGCAAGTCCAAAGAAGACTCGAAGTGGTCGTTGTTCAAGAAGAAGGAATATCAGATTCCTCAAAGCATGAACGTGACTTGGGTTCATGACATTATCTCCGTCCCCGGCAAACCACCAACACGCGGATTTGGCGGACGAATCTACTTCTACAATGAGAAGTCCCAAACCATCCCAGTCGACGGTGAGGTCATGGTCTACGGATTCGACGACACGTTGGTTTCCCACGAAGGGGTCGGCATGGATCAAGCCGACAAGCGATTCCGATTCACTCCCGAACAATTCACAACCCACTTCTCCGAAGGGGACCTTGGCGCCTCCTACAGTATCTGGGTTCCTTGGGACGCTGCCCCAGGTGCTAAGAAAAAAATCATGCTGATCCCAACCTTCAAATCCAAGGATGGCAAGGTAATTCGCGGTAATGCAGCAACACTACTACTACCGGGTTGGAGCGAAGAAGAAGCTTCTGGCAAGGTTATTCAGGCAGGCGCATCACTAGCCGGAGGAAATCCCTCAGGTGTGCACTTGGCCTCTGCCACTTCTCAATCTAACGCAAACGGTGTCATGGAAGACAGACCCAAGACAACCACCATCCAAATGCCGATTCGTGCCGCTGCACGAGTCCAACCATTGCTCACACCTGAGCAAGCTTCCCAATTGCTTGAACAAGCCCGAAGCACCAACTTCGATCCCGCCACCTTGCAGCAACTTGGGATCCAATCCTCTAGCTCTACCGCGATTCCTGGCGTTGCGATCCCAGGCAGCACAACGCCCACCGGTACGAACTTGAATCAGCCATCAACCACCCAAGGCTACAACTCAACGAACGCGAACGCGAACTTTAACGCTCCTCAGACGAGCATGCGTGATGTCTCCATCCAAAACGCGATGAACTCAGGCTCTACCCCTTTGTTTCACGTTCCAACCACGAGCCTCAGCCCTTCGCTTCTACCAGGAATGCCAAACCAACTGTCGGTGATGCCTAATTCCGGACTGCAGGGACACTCTCAGGCTGGATTGGCGTCGCAACCACTGTCAACTCATTCCGGACAGAATCCACTCCAGGCTCCAACTTCATCAAACGCTCCATCAACCGCTTATCCGCTTCGGTAGCCACGTTGCCACGCAACGTTACCTCGCCACCCACAACACGAATATCTAAGTTGCGAAGCCGATCTTGAATCGGGGATCGTGAAATACGCTCCTCGATGCGACTGGTCACCGCTGGAACCGATCCAGCAGGCAGTACAAAGTCCGGCTTGACCGTCGCCCGAATGGTCTTCTTGCCCTGCTGATTCCCCTGGGCTCCAAACCCTCCACCGCGATTTCGGTTGTTCGCACCACCCAGGCCACCAAGGCCTCCAATACCACCGAGCCCACCGAGTCCGCCACCAAGGCCACCAAGGCCACCAAGGCCTCCTAAGCCTCCTCCAAGGCCACCCAGTCCTCCACCGCCAAAACCACCGCCACCGAATCCTCCGGTCGACCCGCCAAAGGCATTCGCTCCGAAAGCACTTCCCGATCCGCCCCCACTGGCGCCTACCCCAAATGCCGACGAACCAGTCGTCGTGCTCGCCGTGATAGGACGTGTGTTTAGATTCCCAATAAAGTTCTGACCCGTAACCCCAGGCCCACCAAAAGTGCCCGGGAAGTTGCTCGTGTTCGTTCCACCACCAATCCCACCCCCACCAAAACCTCCACCGCTACCCCCAAATCCTCCTCCACCTATTCCACCTCCGCCAAAACCAGTGCTCCCGCCACCAAAACCGCCCCCACCGAATCCTCCGCTACTTCCACCAAACCCACCACCGGTCATCCCTCCGGTGAACTGCCCAAAACACTCTTGAGTCAACTCCCGACGCGGAGCAATCCCCAAAACGACTACGGAAAAAACACAGACCGTCCACCAATGTTTTGTCATTCTCATTCTCATTCCTCTGTCTTCTTCCCGTTCCCGAAGCGGTCACGCACCCAACCCAAACCAAAGAAGCTTCTACTTATCAACCCTCGAATTGTACCGAAGTTACGCCCAGCGATGCTGACACGCCCGTCAGTATCGAACGAATCCGCCCTCGAAATCGATACAACCGCGCTCCCTGAGTGTCGCAAGGATTCTACCGAATTTTACTTGCACTCTTCTGCTCTCTCTTCGACAGCTTTCCATTAGGTATGCTTTTCGCCCCCCCAAACCCAGTTTATACTAGCCATTCCTCTGACTTACATACTGCGTCCATATCCTTTGCTTACAGGAACGTTACTATCGCTCCTCAGAATCCGGATTCTGATGAACCGCTGATCCCCGTGCGAGAAATCGCGCAGCATGAAGACGAAGGCAACGCCCACCGTCACTTCCAAGAACACTGGAAATCACTTGCCTTTACGGTGGATAATGCACTTCGAGAAAGTATCAACCGTCTCGGAATCGGTTGCCCATTGCTCCTTCGTAACGCGGTGGAATACTCCTTGCTATCCCCCGGAAAGCGTCTACGCCCAGTTCTGTGCCTACTCGCATGCGAAGCCCTCGGCGGTAAACGAAATTTAGCAATCCCAAGTGCCTGTGCGGTGGAAATGATTCACTGCTACTCGCTAATCCACGACGACCTCCCAGCCATGGATAACGACGATCTGCGTCGAGGCAGAAACACCTGTCACCGGGAATTCGACGAAGCGACCGCAATCCTCGCTGGAGATGCTTTGCAACCCCTGGCATTCGAAACCATTCTCTCCAGCCCGCTTTCTCCAACGCAAAAGGCAGAAAGCTGCTTGATTCTTGCTCGCGCAGCAGGGGCTGAGGGCATGGTCGGCGGGCAAATGGACGACCTTCTCGAAGAACAACGCGCCGATATGATCAAGCATGTTCCAGACCGCCCCCACAACTCAAGCGAACACCTCGCATCCATCCACCGCAGAAAAACCGGGGCAATGATCGAAGCATCGGTGCTTCTCGGTGCTCTTGCTGCAAACGCCACGACAGAATGTCAGCAGGCAATCGGCCGATACGGTCAAGGAATCGGAATTGCATTCCAAATCACCGATGACTTGCTAGACGTGGAGTCAACTGCTGAGAACACTGGAAAGGCCACGGGGAAGGATGCTGAACGCGGAAAACTCACCTTTCCGGGCCTCTATGGTATAGAGGAAAGTCGGCGAATGGCCCAAAACCACGTCGCCGAAGCGATTCGATCGCTGGATTGGATAGGGCAAAAAGCCGAAGGACTACGGCAGCTTGCGATGTACATCTTGGAAAGGAAAACGTAATGGCTTCTCATCCCCTTCTTTCCCAGCTCGATTCGGCTGATCCGCTCCGCTCTATGAGCCCAGAGCAACTCGAACAACTCGGCTCAGAAATCCGAGATGTACTCTGCAACCTGCTCGCGACTCGAACAGCTCACTTCGCATCCAATTTGGGCGTTGTCGAACTTTGTCTCGCTCTCCACAGCGTCTTTGACTTCAAGTCTGACCGTTTGATCTGGGATACCGGTCACCAAATCTATCCCCATAAGCTCATTACCGGACGCTATAAGAACTTCAAGTCCATCCGCGAGCGAGGCGGCTTGATGGGATACCCCAACCCCATCGAAAGCGAGTATGACTTGTTCATGACAGGCCACGCAGGTTGTAGCGTTTCTACAGCGTTGGGGCTCAAGTCAGGCGATGACCTCCTCGGTAACCGCCCCAAGAAAAGTATCGCCGTTATCGGAGATGGCGCACTTCCCTCTGGCATCGTGTTCGAAGCCATGAACAACGCCGGTGATCTAAACAAAGACCTTATCGTCATCCTCAATGACAACAAGATGTCGATCTGCCCACGCGTCGGAGCATTGGCTAGCTACCTCGACCGTTTACGCACGAACCCGTTCTATACCGGGCTAAAACACGAAGTCACTCGAATGCTCAACAAAGTCCCCGTCTTCGGGGATTCCACCGAACGCTTCTTGGCCCAAGTCAAAGAGGGGGTCAAAGCTGGATTCGTCGGCGGCATGCTGTTCGAAGAATTCGGATTCAAGTACATCGGCCCAATCGATGGTCACGATATCCGATTACTGAAGAAGTACTTGGAGATGGTCAAGGACATCCAAGGCCCAACGTTGTTGCACGTGGTGACAGAGAAGGGCAGGGGATACAAACCAGCCGAAGACGACCCAGTATATTTCCATACGCCACCAGCCTTCGAAGACGAAGACGGATCTCCTCGAGTTCTCAGCATCGGCGAGAAACCTGCTTTCACGAACTACGCGCGCGACGCAATCCTTTCGCAGATGCGCAAGAATGAAAAGGTCACCGTCATGACCGCTGCCATGTGCCAAGGAAACAAACTCGAACCCGTGCGCGATGAATTCCCCGAACGCTTCTTCGATGTGGGGATCTGCGAGTCACACGCTGTCGCATTTGCAGCAGGTCAAGCCAAAACCGGACTTCGCCCCGTCGTCGCGATCTATTCGACCTTCATGCAACGCTCATACGATCAGATCTTCCAAGAAGTTGCGCTGCAAGACCTACCCGTGGTTATGATGCTCGATCGAGCGGGCCTAACCGGACCCGATGGTCCAACCCACCACGGTCTCTTTGACATCGGCTACATGCGTGTCTTCCCAAACATAGTAATGATGGCACCTGCCGATGCTACCGAAGTCGAACCAATGCTCGAATTCGCCCTGCAACACCCTGGACCTACCTCCATCCGCTACCCCAAAACCAGCGCACTGAACTTCGATCGTCCCAAACAGCCGATCGAACTTGGAAAGGCAGAAGTGATTCGCCAAGGCCGAGATGGAACAATTCTCGCCGTAGGGGCAATGGTGCAACAAGCCCTTGCTGCAGCGGATCAACTTGCGGCCGAAGGAATTGAAACCCAAGTTGTCAACGCAAGGTTCATTAAACCCCTTGACATCAACTTGCTCGAAACCGTCTTTAAAACGTCCAAGTTTGTTGTCAGCGTCGAAGAAGGTGCTCTGGCCGGTGGCTTTGGTTCCGCTGTCCTAGAGGCCGCTTGCGAGCAAGGCTGGGACACTAGAATCCTACGCACGGTCGGGATTCCCGACCGCTTCATCGAACATGGCGAGCGGAATGAACTACTCGCCTCCGTCGGCCTCGATGCACCTTCTATCGCTAGCACCTGCCGCAAACTGCTTGATCGTTTTCATGAACCCGCTGGTATTGCGGACTCTCACGCAACGAATGTTTAGAACGCTCAGTCGCTTTACACGCAACTAGAATTCTCTGAGACAATCCAATGGAACACGGATTCATCGCTTGGGCTAAACAACGTGCCATGCGACTCCCAAAAATCAAACTTGGAATCGGTGACGATTGCGCACTGATCTCGCCAATCAACACCGATACGGTTGTCACCACCGACTCCCTCTGCGAAGGTACACACTTTATCCTCGAAGAATGTGGTCCCGCATCTGTCGGACGCAAACTACTCGGAGTGAACCTCAGCGACCTCGCATCCATGGCCGCCGAACCTATCGCTGTCTTTCTCTCTCTTTGCCTCCCAAGAAACCAAAGCGAGAATATTGCGGCGGAAATCTACGAAGGACTCTGCACCGAATGCGAACGCTACAACGTTCCCATCGGCGGTGGAGATACCAACGTTTGGGACGGCCCCCTAGTCGTTCATATGACCGCCATAGGACGGGCTCGTGAACATGGTTGCTGGCTCCGCAGCGGAGCCTCCCCCGGAGACAAAATTGTTGTCTCTGGTCACCTCGGAGGTAGCTTGCTCGGCAAACACCTCGACTTTGTTCCGAGATTGGATCTCGCAAAAGAACTCTATGCCCTCGGTATCGTTCGCGCCGCGACCGATATCAGCGATGGACTAGGAATTGACCTACTAAACCTGACGGTCGCAAGCCGGTGCGGCGCGGAAATTGATCTCGACTCAATTCCAATCAGCCAAGCAGCGGCAGAACGCGCGACAAGCACAGGACTCTCACCTCTCGAGCACGCACTCGGTGACGGAGAAGACTTCGAATTGCTAATGGCCGTCGATCCCAAACGCATCGATGAACTACCGAAGGAAATCGGCGGCGTCCCACTGACAGTCATAGGTACTTGCATCAGTCGCACCGGACTATGGGAACGCAATAAACGAGGATTGATGCAACTTCCACCCAAGGGATACGTACACCGCTAAACAGTCGCGGTAATCGACAAGTACCCCAATGCAAGCTTCGTAGCCACCACTCGACCGCAAGCTTCGTAGCCACCACTCGAACGCAAGCTTCGTAGCCACCGCTCGACCGCAAGCTTCGTAGCCACCGCTCGACCGCAAGCTTCGTAGCCACCGCTCGCCAGACGGTGGAGAACTTCATAACACCCCCCAACCATCTTGATCACATCCGCCCCGTAACTCGCCCGTTACGGGCTCACATCTCTATTCACTACAGTAGTTACTCTCTAAAGTAACTACTACTTACTGTCCAATATCTTTATCGTCTACTCGCTAAAGCCCACGGCTTTAACAAATACAAACTACTGAAACAATACCGCCAACTTTTGGAACGCGCGAATCGATTCAATCGCATTCTCTGCCGAGCCACTCTGCCGTATAAAATCACCGGCGGCCTTCAAATTGGAAACGTCAAAACTAGCCTTCGATCCAACAACGACTTTTGCCCCCTTTGCTGCTGCAACCTTACCCTTTGGCTTGCGACCACGCTTCTTGCCAGTCGGAGCACCACGCAACGCCTGACTCACTAAAGCCGGATAAACCTTGTGCCCCTGAGAAGTCAACTCCTTGATAATCTGCGAAGGTTTCATGCCTGGATTGGCCGCCGCAAAGTCTCGAATAATCTGAGAAGTATTCCCGCTTGCCTTCGTACCCTTTTTCAAAATGCAACTCCTAAATAGTGTCTGCGAATCAATTTCTTTCGGCGTGCCTAAAAGCTAGTTCAATCTTATTTAAATGCAAATCCAATTAAAATTGAATTCGTTAAATTTAAAATTCTGAGTTTTTCACTCTAAATCCACGAACGTTAGCTGAGTCCTTACCGGGACTTATGCCTGTCAAGAGGTATTCAGCGAACAATTTTTGACGGTTGACCATTTGAGCATTTCCACGGATGGTTGTGGACGCTTGGCGTTCGCGGAGTGAACGCAGTTGAACAAGCCACAGGTTACCCACTCGTCTTGAAGGAGGATAATGCCATGCGAAATTGGGCATTGATTTGCTTGCTGAGTGTTATTGGTGTTTTGGCTACAGGTGCTCGCGACGGTTTTGGTTGCGACACTTGCATTGCACAAAACAAAGCACAACAACAAGCCAACGAAGGGCGGTGTCGCCACGTCGGCGGTTCCATGGGCTCAGGCCGATACGAAGGCGTCGGGTTCTCTACCGTTTCCGCCGAACACGCGATCTCACGTTGTTGCTACTGGGGACAACGTACCGCCGTAGGAATCGGTGTGGCTCGCGGTCGAAACGGATGGTACGCAACCGTTCTGTACCGCTAGTCGCGTTACAACGATTCGATCTGGCCGTTGCTATCGCCAAATGACTCCGTTGGTAGCCCAACGCGATTCAATAACGTCAAATAAAGATTGCACAGGGGTACCTCCCCGTGCAATCGAATGTGCTGACCAGACTGTATCACCCCGCCTCCCTTGCCCCCCACGAGAATCGGCAAGTTGTCTGGATCGTGGCGATTCCCATCCGACATGCTAGACCCAAATACGATTAAACTCTGATCCAACAGCGTGCCTTCTCCTTCTTGCACCCCTCGCAGTTTCTCCAAAAATGCTGCGAACTGGCCTACGTGCCAACGATTGATCTTCTGATACTGCGCAATCTTCTCCTGATTGTTCTCGTGGTGAGACAACTCATGATGCCCACCCTGAACCCCATCGATGAACGAGAAGTTTCTTCCCGACACGTCATTCGCAAACATTAAACTGCACACTCGCGTCGAATCACTGCGAAACGCAAGCACCATTAAGTCCAACATCAAGTTAATATGCTCGCGAAAATCTGATGGCGTTCCGGAAGGCAATGCGCGACCTAACTCCTCCTGTGGGCGGTAACTCTCGTCGCGATCCGGGTGAGCCATCGCGTACTCAATCCGCTCCTCCACCGCACGCACGGAGTCCAAGTACTCGTCCATTTTAAATTGATCGTCTCGTCCCAAACGACGACGCACATCCCTAGCGTCCTCAAGAATGTAATCGAGTAAACGCGCCTTCGCCGCATCTCCTCCCGACCCCTCACCAACCACTTGCCCCATCTGCCCACGCTTGCCAAACAACCGCTCATAGACGACCCGAGGATTGATCTCCTTGGCCACCGGACGTTGTGCACTCTGCCACGATATATGCGAGCCATAAAGCCGCGTATAACCCACATTGCTGTCGATCCCACTGATCACAGGTTCCGTTCCTAACTCCAACGAACTTAACGGCGTTCGCCCTCGCCAATTTTGAGCAATCAATTGATCTACCGAGATCCCCCCACTGCTAACATCCCGGCCCGTCGTTTTCGCTACCGGCATCCCAGTTAAAAAATTCGCGGTCTTCGCGTAATGACCATCTCCTCCATGGCTGTGCTTCTTATCCAATCCGCTAAATACGGTCACATACTCCTTAACCCCGGCAATCGGTTCCAACGATGGACTTAACGTATAGTCCTTCCCCTCCCCCTCCGGAACCCAACCTTTCTCCCAAACACCATTCGGGAAGTAAATAAACGCCGTACGTATTGCTCTGTCTTGAGCCTCTCCCTTGATCGCTCCATAAACGTTTTGCGCTATCGATTCCATCCAAGGCAATCCCAACGCAATACCCGCACCCCTTAGGATCATTCGCCGCTGCATGCCCCCTTTACCAAGAGTACCAGCATCCCGATTCTCGTTTTGTCCGTCTCGCATTCTCTTCTCCATGATGTTCAACACTTCATTCGGCTCTTACCCTCGGATCGATAGATTCTAGTTGTCCGGATAGTATCGATGCTGGAATGGGTACGACAATAGAATCTCTTCCAGAATTCCATCCGCTCTCCCCTCGCGATGCAACCTCTCTAAAGCCCGCTCCTGCACACACTGATCAAACTTGTTTAACTCTCTCCCAAACGCAAATCCAACCAACTTGCGAATGAAATGCTTCTCGAATTCGTCTCGACGCTTCAAAAGTAGATTCTTCAATTCTATCGCCCCCTGAAATGTCTCCCCAGATGGCAACTCTCCAGTCGCATCAACCGCCCTACCAAATTCCTCATCTCGCCATACACCCACTGCGTTGAAATTCTCCAACCCAAATCCCAAAGGATCCATACGCGCATGACACGACGCACACTCCGGCTGCACTCGATGCTTACTCAACCTCTCCTTAAGCGTCATTACAACTCCCTCCGCCTCCTTCACCTCCTCCAAAGCCGGAACGCCAGGAGGCGGTGGAGGTACCTTCGCCCCCAATATCTCCTCGAGTATCCACTTGCCACGCAATACAGGACTCGACCGACGGGGATAAGAAGTCCGCGTCAACACCGCTGCCGTAGTTATCAATCCACCACGCGGAGAATTTGCTATTCCAACCCATCCCCAACCCAGCTCCCCAGCTGCACCCCCAACCGCTTCGCCCTCAGCCCTCTCACCTACAGGTAATCCATAGTGATTCGCTAACCGACCGTTAACCATCACACGGTCGGCGGCCAGCAAGTCTGTCAATGGACGCCCCTCTCGAAATACCCCACAAATTGTCCTTACAACTTCCTCGCGAAAGTCCTTGAGCAAGTCGGCATCGAACTGGGGAAACACCTCCGCATCCGGCTGCTGTCTCAACAAATCGGTTAAACCCAACCATTGCAAACCAAAATTCTCCCCTAACGCACGCGCGCGCTCATCGGCTAACATGCGTCGCAACTGCTGCTGAATCACCTCGGGCTCGAACAGACTTCCACTATCCGCAAGCTCCAATAAAGGTTCATCTGGCACCGACGACCATAAAACCAATGCCATGCGTGTCGCGAATTGATGCTGACTTAATCGCTGCACCCCCTTGGGCTCCACCTCCGAAGGCTCCTCGACGATAAACAAACAATGCGGCGATACCAATATCGCTTGCACCGCCATCTGAAGCCCTCGTTTGCCCCACTGGGCTTCCCCCAAAAGGCCCTCTCAAGTCGCAATATTTCATCGTCCTCTACCGGACGACGCCAAGCTCTTCGTGCAAGACCTTTGAGCAAGCTTCTCGTTTCCAACTTGAAATCAAATGCTTCGCTCGATTCCCCATCCCTCTTGAACAACCATTGATCAACAAGATGCGCAGACGCCTTCTCGGTTGCATCAAGATACGCTTCGATATGTATCGGCGAAGTAAACAACGAATCACCGACCGTATCAAATCCCACCCCACCAGCTCCGTCACTCGGAGGAGCTAACTCATCGCTGATACGGTAACCGGTAAGGTCTTCAACCACTCGACAAAACTCATAGCGTGTCAATCGGCGACTCATCACAAAACCTCGGTACCAACTCTGCGTCTCTTCCGAAGCGATCTGATTGCACAAGTCCGTACCAGGTCGCGTATCCACCCAACGATGTAGAGTTCCCTTCTCCGGATCCGTTAACCCAGGACTACCCGGCGGCGGCATCTCGTTTAGTCGTACCCGCTTCGCTAGCCGCTCCCAAGTGTCATTCGCTGCGATCGCGGTCCCCGCATCCGGGTACTTGGTCAAGTCAAACTCACCCTCTATCTTCTCCCCACTATGACACCCATAACACTTCGATTTCAGTATCGGTAAAACCTTCTCTTCATACGACTTCCCCCACTTCTTGAGAAGCTCTTCCTCCTGCCCAATCACCACCGACTTATCGCCGATCCCTACCCACAATACCCACCAGAAAAACAGGCATCGAACCCATTTACAATCACCATCAATCAAACCAGCGACCCCATCAACCCCTCGATAAGAGGTTTCAATAGGACGAAGGTATCGGACTCGACACAACACTCTGCTATTGAATGGAACTTGCATGCAATCCGTAAAAATTCGTTGGTGGCAAGAACAGTCACAAGAAACTAAATACATCAATCACGCAGTCAATCACACAGTATCGAGCTTCTCGCAACGATGCGAAAGTTGTCCGCAAGGTGGGACTTGCAGCCCAACAAGTCAAAACCCGCAGGCTGAGAACTTTAGTATGATACCTTTCCGATCGACCGTCTACCCAAGCATCCCCTTGCGACTCTCAGTCGCATCAACTCCGACGCAATTTCCCGCTTCACAAGGAGCCCACTTCATGAACCGCTCTTTCTGTGCCAATTACCTTTTGGCAACCCTACTCGTTTTAGTTTCTTCCCTAACAATCCAGATTTCTCTCGCACAAGCCCCCGCGACGCCTCAACCCCAAACCAAACCCATTCGCAATGTCCTCTGGATCATCGCTGATGATTTGAACAATGCATTGGGCTACTACGGAGATCC
>JBEICB010000142.1:0-11471 GCA_040373655.1 Pirellula sp.
GTTGTAAATGATCGTCGCTGACTGATCCGGGTGAATCATCTGTGTGAGACCATGCGATGGGGAGAGTCGAGATCGAACCAATCGCGTTTGCCGGTAGGATTGCGTCGAGGAGTTCAACAAGTAGGTTGGTGTAGTGCAGACGCTCCGGTTGCCACCAAGTAGGTTTGTAGACTCGATGTTTGACGACGGATTGGTGGAAATCTTGTTGTGGAAAACCGTTGAGAGTGTACGGGATCAAACCCATCGCAGTGAGCGAGTCACGAAAACTTGCGAGTTGTTCTGCCGATTGTTTGGAAGATGACGAGATAAGTTGCGAGGCCGCTTTTTCAGAGAACCACAATCCGATACCAAGTGTTGGAGTGTTCAAATGTTCGCGAACTTTTACGGCGCAGCGTTGCAGGTTGCCGAGGATAGAATCGATATCTGTTCCGGCGTGCACATTGGTGCAATAGCCGATCGGTGCATCGGTTAGTGGGAGGGAGGGTTGTGAATGGGATAGGGTCACGAGTCCGACGCATCCTTTCTGGGAGGTTTCGGTTTGTTGTTGGTTGATTTTGCGGCGGAGCGTTGGAAGTCTCTGAACTCTTGGGGCCATGGCGCTAGAAATCGCACAGGTTCTTGGGAAACTGGATGGATAAAGCCAAGGCTTTCTGCATGTAGGGCGATTCGTCGGTAGGGCCAGGCACGGTGAGTTGCAAGGTCAGCGCGATATCTTGGGTCTCCTAAGATTGGATGTCCTAGCTCGGCGAGGTGGACCCGAATCTGATTTCTGCGACCTGTTTCAAGTCGGACTTCTACCAAGGCACTATCGGTCCAAGTGTGTCGGACTTTGTAATGAGTGATCGCGAGTTCGCCGGTGTACTCTGCGTTGCGTTGTTCTCCTTTTTCGGAGTTAGATTTCGATTTCGAAGTTGGAGGAGGAACAGAGTAGCGATTGAGATTCGCGTCGGTGGCAAGATAGCTACGAATCGTATCTTGTGGTTTACGAGGAACTCCCGCAACGATGGCGATGTATTGTCGATCTGGTTTTCTAGCGGCAAATTGATCGCGCAGTTGCTCGGCAACTTGAAGTGATTTCGCGAGTACGAGTACACCGGAAACATCGCGATCCAAGCGGTGCACGCAAAAGACTTTGGCTTGGGGATCTTTGTCTTGCAACCGGCGTTCGACACGCGATACCAATGTTTGGCCTTCACGGTATGCGGTCGGGACGGTCAACAAGTTCGGGGGTTTTACGACCACGCAGAGGTGTGGATCGTCATGTAGGAACTCGATCGGTCCTGGACGGCTGGATCCTCGCTGTTCGGTTCGCACAATTACGGGCATGGGAATCCAGTCGACTTCGATTTCATCGCCTGGTTCGACGCGTATATGGGTTTTGCGGCATGGACGGTTATTGACGGTTACGCAACCGTTTTCGATGAGCCAATGGCTATGGCTGGCGGGCATTCCAAGCAAGTTTTGCAATACGGCTGGAAGTTGCCGGGCGGGAAAAGGGATGCTTGCAGGAACAGTGAATTGTCGGAGGGTCATTGGGAGTTTTAGCAGGGGTTAAAGGTTCGAATAACATACCTTGTACCTGACGAATCAGTCAGGGATGTTTCCTAAAAAGCCCTGGAATCTGTTGTGGGAAATGGCTGGCTGATTGCAATTGCCGCTTCGGAAAAGTATCGTACTATGCTGTTTGATACCGCAGTTGTGTCGGGCCGGAGTCGATGGCTGTCGGATACTGCTTTTGTTTGTTTTTCGCGAATACAATCATGACTGATCAAAAATCCCCTTACGAACTTGATAGCAACCATGTAGTGAGCGATGTGGCGGCGGGTTCGGCTACGGTAGCGGGAGCTACGGCAGCAAAGAAGTCTTCGTCCCTGATTTGGTTGCTTCCAGCGCTAGCGGCTGTGGCTGCAGGTGCCTTTATTTTGCCTGGCGTTCTTCAGAAGATGTACTTGGAGCAGGAAGAAGCGGCGAAAGCGAAGGGAAACATTGTCGGAACGCGAACAGACACTAAGCCACCTCCTGGGAAATCCACCGATCCTTATGCGTCGTTGAACCAGAACCGAGGTGGTGGAGATAGTGGAGCCAAGCAGGATGATGCTGCTAAGAAAGATGAACCGAAGGAAGGCGACTCAAAGTAGTTTGTTCGATTAACCGAGCACACTGATTAACCAAGCACACTGATTAACCAAGCACACTGATTAACCAAGCACACTGATTAACCAAGCACACTTAAGAGGAGCAGGGCACCGGCGATGATCCGATAGATGGCAAACGGGACGAAGCCACGGGCTTTGACCCATTGCATGAACCAGGCGATCACCGCGAGTGCCACAAAAAAACTGGTGATGAATCCGATGCCGAGGGTTATCCATTGCTCGGACTGAATTGAAACCTCGGACTTCAATAGGTACTGCAGGAGCTTGAAGCTGCTTGCTGCGACCATGACTGGAATCGAGAGGAAGAAGCTGAACTCGAGAGCTGCGGGTCGGGAGAGCCCCATGATTTGACCACCTGCAATGGTCGCCATCGAGCGACTGGTCCCAGGAAAAGCGGCCGCGAGAATCTGTGCAGCGCCGATGAATATTGCTTGGGTCATCGACATTTGCTCCATCGATTCGGTGGTCGCTCTGTTCGCGTAGGTTTTGTCGATCCAGACCATTGCGATCCCACCGACAATTAGCGCAATGGCAATCATGAAAGGGCTTTCAAGGTTTTCCCCGATGAACTTGTCCATAAGGAAGCAGGGGATCGCGGTGACAACAAAGCTGCACAGGACGAGAACGAGTGGGTGCTGCCACCAAGTTTTTTGGCGGTCGGTAGGGTTTGTCCCAGGAGTGTCCGTCACGGATTCGGCGGTATTTGGTCTATAGGTTAAATGTTCTTTACCAAGCACGGATGAGACAAAAGAATGGACGAACTGAATGATTCGGGGCCAAAAGTAAAAGACCACGGACAAGATCGCACCAAGTTGGATTACCACTGCAAACATTTTCCAGAAAGGATCATCGAGCGGGATTCCTAGAAGTTTGTGAGTGATGATGATATGAGCCGTGGAGCTGACTGGGAGGAATTCAGTGAGTCCTTCTACAATTCCGACGATCAGTGCCACAAGGTAATCCGACATGATGTTTTAGTATCCGAGGTTGCGATGCGAGTAAGACGCAGAAGCGTCAGTGTGTTTTGCGTTGAGATTGTGACACGTTAGCGAGCTTTGTCAAAGCGATCAGTGCGTATGCAAGCTAGCGCCCGTTCGATGATAGCGACCGCATTTTAAGCTGCATCGCGTCCTTGGCGTCGCAAGCGTTTTCTTTCCGCTTTGCTCAGTGGTCGTTGGTTTCCAAAGTCGTCATCGTCTTCGTCGTCGGAATCGTCGGATGAAGCTGACGATCCAGAATTGTTGGGTTGAGAGGATGGGGAGGAAGTGGCGGCAGGGGCTTTGGAAACAGGCGAGGGGCCCGTAGAAGGGAAGGGTGGGTTGGAGGTACTCGATCCAATAGTGGATTTGTTGCTTTGAGTTGAAGAGGTTAGGTTTCCACTTTTCGAATCCTTATCGCCCTTTACATCTGCAGGATCTTTTGGTGGTTTTAGTTTCAGACCATCGAACCAACCGAGAATTTTACCTGCAAGTTTTTTGGTTTTCGGAGGTTCTTCGTCGAGGATTTCAAACGCTTCGACTCGTTCTGGGGATTTGCCAGCAGTTGGAATGTTCGTTCCAGGTGTTGGGTTCGAGCGAGCCAGTGCTGGCGCGTTTTTCGCGTTCTTGGTGTTCGCATCTGTGTCGTCGCTAGTCGCTTGGTTGGAGGTTGATCGGCGGAAGGGGTTCCAAGACTTTTTCGTCGCGAGGGTTTCCGTCGTATCGGTGTCCTTCAAAGAGCTTTCTTTCGGTGCCGGTGAGGCTTCCTTTTTGGAGGACACGGTCGCTGGTTGTTCAGTTTCGTCCGTCAACGGTTGCGATTTCTTCTTCAAGAATGGAAGCCAGGATTTCTTTTTCTGGATAGCTTCTGTAGCGTCTTGGGCAGCGAGAGTTTCGGAGGCGTTCTTATCGATCGGGGCTTTGCCTACGGGGGAGGGTTGCGCGGTGTTTGTGGAGGATCGGAATGACTGTGCGCTCAACGGTGCGATTGGTTTTTGAATCGGGGTGCTCGTAGAAGCCGCACTTGATGAGGGGGATGCGGTGCTAACCACAGGATTAGACTTAGCTGACTTCGGAGCAATCGGTGAAGCATCTGGAGTTGCCTCGACAGTGGATTGGATGTTTCGCGCTTTGCGTGAGAACCAACCAGGTTTCTTGGTTAAACCTTGGTCAACAACACCTCCGTCGTCGATTCGCAGGGGTTCATCGATAGGTTGTTCATTGCGTTCGGCTCGATGTGGAATCAGGCCGAATAGACGCATGGGGCGTTTAGGAGGGGTGTCTGGATCGATTGACTTTTTGTTGGCTGACGATTGATTCGAATCGCTATCCGTATCTTTTTCTTCGCCAAGATCCGTGGAGGAGCGACGCCAAGGAAGCCAGGATTTCTTCGGGATTTCATCGAGAATGTCGTCCGAGGATTCCGGATTCTCGATTTCCTCGTCTCCGTTTAACTCGGACCAAGCGTTGCGTTTCGTATTGGTGAAGGCAATTCGTTCAACGAATCGGTACTGGGCTTGGATGAAGCAATGACGTAGAGTCAACCCGACAGCTTGAAAGACGGCCACAACGCCGCCGATCCAGCAAGCGCCGACGATCAGGTCGATCGTTCCAGGGGCCCATTGCAGTTTAAGCAAACCAGTCCCGAGCAGAGCTGCGCAACCCCAAGCGATGAGGCCACCGAACCATAGTGCCAGTGCGCCGCTTACTGAGCGTAGTTCGCTGGATAGACGTAATCCGACCATCGCAACTATCGATGCGTAGGCAGCAAGGACGAGGGGCCAGCCCCCATATCCTATCTCTTTACGTGTCCACGGATCGATTGATTGACCGAGTAGGTAGAGAGCTGAAGTGGAAGCATCAAAGCTAGAGAAGATCGAAACGGCGACCATGATTAGCCAAACGCGATAGGTAGCCGTAAAGTCATCGAGACGGTGCTTTCGGATACTGTAGAGCATCCAAGCTGCTAACGCGGTTAGCATCCATAGTTGGCAAGAGATCCAATTTGCAATGCTGTGAGGGCTGCGAAGATCTAGCAGTTGCAGGATTGGAAGGGGTGAACGGCCAAGAGAATTGGCGCTTGAATGGAGTAGATAATGGGAGAGTACAAGTACTAGCCAAACGGCCCAAAGAGTACCGATGACCAATGTTATCGATTGAGTGCGGAGCGGGATTGCTTGGATAAAGCGAGCTTGGCAGGTCTTGCGAACCGATGGGCTATAGGTTGCAGAATCGAAACCATCGAGAAGCGAGTTCGGAGAAGATCGCAGTTGCTTCTTGTTCTTTTTAACCGCTTTGGCCGATTCCGCTGCGAAATCGGGATCAGCAGCGATCGAATCGAGAATGACCCGTTTGCGTCGATCCAAGCGTTGGGAGCGCGAAAAAGGCATTTCGATTCAATCCAATGAATTCACTGTGGAGGGACAAGGAGGTCGCTCGTTGCTTGGGCAAATGCAAGCAAGTAGGGCTCTAGCCCTGGAGTGAATCGCAGATTCTCCCCACGACGTCAATACCGACGTCGATTCGGACGTCGGTACCGGGGGTAGGTCAGTCAGTTCAATTGGCGTTGGCTTTATTTTTGGCTAGGTCGCGACCGGCATAGAAGAGCCAGTAAGTCACTGGGATGACGAAGAGTGTGAAGATTGTGCTAGCAATCAAGCCGAAGATTAATGACCAGCCCAAACCTGAGAATATTGGATCTAAGGTGATAGGGATTGCGGAGAGCATTGCAGCGCCGGCGGTAAGCAGAATCGGTCGCAGTCGTACGACTCTGCTTTCTAGGATTGCGTCAAAGATCGGTCGTCCGGCGCGAACTGCTTGTTCCATAAAATCAACAAGGATGATGGAGTCGCGTGTGACGATACCCGAGAGAGCGATCATGCCGATCATGGCCGTAGCTGTGAAGTAGACAGGGTCGGCATACCCGCCGACATTTGCTGCCATAAGGCCATTGAGCATAAAAAAGCCAGGCATGACACCTAACACGGTTAGAGGGATGGCGAGCATCACGATGAGGGGTATGAGGAATGACCCGGTTTGAGCGACTAGGATGATATAGATCAGTATCATCGCAGCTCCGAAGGCGAGTCCCAAGTCGCGGAAAACATCGAGAGTGATTTGCCATTCACCTTCACCAGAGAATTTGGCAGACACACCTGTGGGAAGACTCCAAGCGACGTCGGAACCGTTTCGGAAGAAGGAGCGTCCAGCTAGTGGTTTTGGATCGTTTTGGGCGACGAATCCGAATTCGTTTGAGGCAAGTGTTTGATCGATAGCGGTTTTGGAGTTTGCAGTTGCTTGGCTTTTTTGATCGGCAAGGATATCGATGATGCAATCGGCCGGTGGGCGTCCGGCTGTTTCTGCAGTCACGTAGGCAACGCGTTGTAGGTTTTTATGATAGATCGTTTGGCCGACGCGATCGGTGACCCATTTCCCTATCTCGGTTAGCCGGACCAGTTGTCCATCGACTCCGCGAACAGCAAGTTGGCTGAGTTCCAGTGGATCTTGGCGTAATCCACGCGGTAGTCGCACTGCGATTTGTAATGGGTGTCGCTCTTCGTGAACTCTCAAAAGCCCGCTACTTTCTCCGACGGTCGCGGTCCGCACGGCATTTGCAATGTCGCTGACGCTAACGCCTACGAGGGCTGCTTTTTCCTGGTCTGGTACGAATGTCCAACGAAGCATTTCGTTTTCCATCATGTCGTCAACTTCGACTACCCCAGGCTCTTTTTCCAGTCGGCGTTTGACCATTTGTGCACATTGCAAAAGGTCATCATAGGATCGTTCGAGGGGGCCGTAGACTTCTGCGACAAGCGATGCCAATACCGGTGGGCCGGGAGGAAGTTCGACAAGTCGCAGAATTCCTCCTGTGGAGGCCGCAAGTTTTGTCAATTCATCGCGCAAGCGAAGGGTGATCGCATGGCTTTGTTGATTCCGGTTTTTTTTGCCGACCAGATTCACACGTATTTCCCCTTGGTGTGTTCCTTCTCTCAAGTAGTAATGGCGTACTAAACCGTTGAAATCGATGGGGCTTGGACAGCCAACATAGCTTGTCCAATCGATCACTTCGGGCTCACTTGCGATTCTGTTTTCTATGGATTGCAGGACAGCCGAAGTGCGTTCGAGTGTTGTTCCTTCCGGCATATCAAGAAGGATAAGAAATTCATTTTTGTTGTCGAAAGGGAGCATTTTTAATGGGACGAGTCGCATCGCGCCGAGTCCCATGGCAGCGACAGTTAGGGCACCGATGATGGCGAGGAACCCAATTGCGCGAAAGCGATTCTTTAAAAGCGGAAGCATCAACGGTCGGAAGAACTTGTACAGTCTTGTTTGTTTGACGGCTTGAGGATCGTAGGCGGCGTGGCCCGAGACCGCAGGTTCACGTTCGTTGGACTCTTGCGCATCGGACATCTCATCGGTGTGCGGGAATTCTTTCTTTAGAACGTGGTAAGTTAACCAGGGAGTGATGGTGAAAGCAACGAGCATCGACATCAGCATCGCCACCGGAACGTTTAAGGCCATCGGGGACATGTAAGGGCCCATCATTCCTGTGATAAAAAACATTGGCAGAAAGCTTACGATGACCGCGAGTGTTGCACTGATTAGTGGTGGGCGTATTTCGGCAACTGCATCAAGCACAATACGCCGACTTGCTTTTTTCTTTTCGTGGAAGTGTCTTGCGATGTTTTCGACGTCGACGATTGGGTCATCAACGAGCAGGCCCAAGGCCAAAATCAGTGCGAACAGTGTGACTCGATTGATGGTGAATCCGAACAGCAGGTTAACGAATAGAGTAAGTCCGAAGACGACGGGTACCGCAATTGCGACGATAAGTGCTTCACGCCATCCCATTCCGACGGTAAGCAACAATACGACGATGAGGATTGCGATACCAAGGGCTTCGATCAGTTCGTTGACTTTTTCATCTGCTGTCAAGCCGCTGTTGCGAGTGATGGTCAGATCGACATCTTCGGGAAGAACTTCGAGTTTGAGTTTTTCTGCGGCGTCGATGACCAATTGGGAGACTGAGACAGCATTGGCACCTTTTTGTTTAGAAATGGCGATAGTAATTGAGGGGCGAGATTCGGAAGATTGACTAAAGGAATGGAGAGATCGTGTTTCGCTAACTGGTTTCTCGTGCTTACCGAGTCGAGTACCTGGACTACCGTGGTGTTGGGGAAACTCGGCGGCGGGGCCCCAACCATGACATACGTAGGTTTCAGGTTCGTTTGCTGCATCGATCACTTCCGCAATGTCTTTGATGTAAACAGGCAAACCTTGGAAAACGCCGACGACCAAGTTGTTCAGTTCTTCCGGGTAACGAAGGCCAGCGGAAGTACGAATCTGTAATTGAGTATCGTTGCGAGCAATTTGATCTCCGGGGATAACTTCGTTCGCGGCACGGATCGCGCGCTGAACATCAGACAACGTCAATTGGAAGGCTTGAAGTCGGTCTGGAAGAACTTCGACACGGACGACTCGGGATTCACCGCCGACGATGTACGCTCGATTGACTTGTTTAATTGATGCAAGTCGTTCTATCATTTCTTCGCCGATGCGTCGCAGTTGAGCGCTATCGTCCCCAGCCCCGCTGAGGGCGAATGTAACGATGGGAACGTCGTCGATTTCCACTGGCTTGAGGACCCAAGCTTTTACGGCCGCTGGCACGGCGTCTTGGTTTTCATTGAGCTTCTTGAAGAGCTTGACCAAGCTACGCTCTCGGTCTTGGCCAACATAGAATCGAACTGTAATGATTGCTTGGTCATCTCTCGACATGCTGTAGACGTATTCGACACCATCGATCTGCGAGAGCATGCGTTCGAGTGGCGTGGAGACGAGTTGTTCCACTTGTTTGGCGTCGTAACCTGGGGCTTGTACAAATACATCGGCCAGTGGGACTACGATTTGTGGATCTTCTTCGCGCGGGGTGATTAGCAAGGCTGCCAAGCCGACGAGTGAAGCAGCGATGATCAGTATGATCGATAGGTTGCTATCAAGAAATGCTTTTACGAATTTCGAAAGAAGATCGTTGTGGGGTGAGGTAGAAGCTGAATAGTTTGCGTTCATTTTTGCACCTCGCTTGGAGATGCGTCGCTTTTGGAGGCTTCTTTGATAGCGATGATTTCTCCGGCACGCAGGCCAGCGAGGATTTGGATCTGGTTTTGGAATTCACGTCCTAATTGCACGTTCCGGCGAACGATCTGGTCTCCTTGTGCGACCTGTACCATGGAAAGCTGTCCTATTCTCAGGATTGAATCTTTCGGTACTAGAATCGCTTCTTCGGTACCGAGCGGGAGTTTTAAGCGACCGAACATACCGCTGTAAATTCCTTCAGGTACGGGGCCGATCACTTTGACTTCGAAGGAGTGGGTCGCCGAGTTGGCTTGCGGAACTACTTCGCTGATGGTGGCTTGTGTCTCGTAGTTTAGCGCATCGAGGCTGGCGGTAATGGTTTGTCCTGGACGGAGGGATAGTGCAAGTGATTCCCGGACTTGGGCAACGAGTTGCATTTGGGTTGGATCGTAGATTCGAAATAGGACTTGGCCCGGGACGGCCGTATCCCCAGCTTTGACTTGTTTGTCTACAACGATCCCGTCAAATGGGGCAGCGATTGTAGCGAAAGAGAGTTGAATTTTTGCTTCTTCGATCGCTTGCTTCGATCGTTCTACTTCTGCGTTTGCGGACCGGATATCTGCTTCGCGAGCTTGATATTCGGATTGTGAAATCGCGGCTTGTGCAAGAAGTGAATTCGCTCGTTGGAATTCTGACTGAGCCTGTGATTGTTTGGCTTGTGCTGAGACAAGGTTGGATTCGATTTGTGCGAGTTTTGCCCGTAGGTCTTGATCGAGAAGTTTAACCAGAATATCACCGGCTCGAACCTTTTGCCCAGCGGTCACATTTACCTCTTCGACTCGAGCGAGGATCTTACTGGCAACGGCCGCTTCATGGACCGCTTGAATTGTCCCAACTGCGGTTTCGTAACGCGGCAAGGCTACTGATTGAAGTTGCAACAGGGTGCTCCCTGGTTGCAATGATGCGGTGTTTTCGGACTCGCCGTGATGCACTTTGGTGTGGAAGACGCCTGCAGCCCAAAGAAGCATGCCTATGACGGAAGCGAACCCTGCGACGAGGATAAGCCAGGACCTCAGTTCACGAGAAAGCGTAGTCAGCCAGGCAAGTTTCGCATTGTTTTTCATCGTTCAGGAGCTTTGTCGTTTAGGATCTATTGAATTGCTCAGGTTTGGGTAAGTTCGCAACGAGACTCTCGTGGAGAAAGAAGCGAATCACTTGGCTTGATTCCACGGCATCTTGGCAAGCATCATTCCCATCATGCAACTGTTTGTGATACCTGCATGCATCAGTCCAGCACCGACGCAACCGCTCAAGAGAGCCCATCTCGGGTCGACAGTTAAGGCGAGGACGGCTCCGCAGAATGCGAGAAAGCCTGCTGCGATGCGCACTTGGCGATCGAGAGATAAAGTGGCTTTGCCTCGCACAACGGGGAGTCCAGCTTTATCCCAGGCCATGGTGCCACCTTCGACATTGACCACATTTTCGATGCCAGCCTTTAGCAGTTTGACGCAGGCTTGAGATCCCCGGGCACCGGAGCGACAGATTACGTATAACGGCTGGTTCGGATCGCGTCGTGCAGCGAGGTTTGCCGCAGAAAGCTGATCGAGCGGCAAGTTCTTTGCAATGCTGACGTGAATCTCTTGGAACTCGGCAGGGGTGCGCACATCGATCAAGTCGATGGTCTGGCCGTTGGTGAGCAATTCGCCGAGTTCTTGGACGGTGATGGAGTTGACTGACATCGCTTGTTCATCCTAAATGAGGAGTAATCGTGTATATGAAATCGAAGTGACCTAATGCTGAAGGAAACATTGGCATGTTTCCCTGCAAGAAACCAAGAGCAGGTCAACAAGTCGGCATCAGTTGGAGGGCTTTGGACAGGTTTCTTGACACCCAAAGCGTTCTTCGATGCACTGAAGGATTTTTTGAAGTTGTGGTTCGACGACTTGGTAGAAGACCTTTCTGCCGTCTCGTTCGCTGGCAAGGAAACCGCAGCGCTGCATGAGGCGAAGGTGTTCAGAAGCCATCGCAGTTGGTAGTTCGCAGGCTTCTGCGAGTTCAGTGACGGTATAGTTTTCAGAGAGAAGCATCTGCACCATCCGGAGTCGGTGCGGGTGAGCGAGTACTTTCAGGCATTCGGCTGCTTCGCCGAGGGCTTCGAGGCTGGTGAGGGTTTTGTTGGTCGCGGACATGAGGAGTTTCTCCGAGGCGATCCACTTGTTTCTTTGCCAGTCGTATCATGTGTGCTGGCTATCGATAGTTTAATATA
>JBEICB010000164.1:0-10433 GCA_040373655.1 Pirellula sp.
CGGTCGTTGAGATTCGGGCAACTCACCTTGTTGTTGATTGAGTTTCTCGAGTTCGGCGTTGAGTTCTGAGAGTCTGTTATCGAGGGCGAGGGATTGTTGGGATTTGGTATCGAGCTGTCCGACCGTTTCGTTTAGTTGGTGTTCTACCACTGTTTTTTTGTCGACTAGCGTCAGGCGTTCAGCGTTCCTGTAAGCGACTTCGACGTCGTATTTTCGGAGTTCGTCGGAAAGGCTTTCGAGATCTCGTTCGAGATTTTTTGCGACTTCGAGCGGTGCCTTTAGGTCATCAATTTTTTCTTGTTGCGTTTCCTTGGCAAGTGATTTCGCCGAGGTGTATCCGCGTGCACCTACGATGACAACGAGGATGATCATGATACCGACGAGATTTGCGATGGTATCCATGAAGGCGTCTTCGCCTATCCCGACTTCTTCACTATTTCGTCGCGTCATGGGAGGAGTTAGCGTTTGAGGTTTTGTGGAGAGGACGTTGGTTGTTGCGCGGTCAGCGGTTGGATTTGCAAGATCGCGCCGCTGGAGTCGAGCAAGCGTTGGAGGCGAGATAGGCTTTTTTGAGCATCGGAAGCGGTTTCAGCCGTGAGAGCGGGAGTCCAATAGCCGCCGGGTAAGGATGGCCCCTAGGACTCGACACGGTCTCTAATTGATTCTTTCAGCTTGGCTCCGGCGACTTGTGGCCCTTCCTCGAGCAGGATTTCTGCATCGTACTTGGATGGATTCTGTTCATTGCGGAGGAGCCAGCGATCATCGAGGACAATGATTCGAATGGGTCGTGAGACGGGAGTCGAACGGTTATCCATACGAGTAGTCGCCCAGTCTTTTCCGGCTGTTACGCTAATTGGTTTGAGGTCACCATCGGGCATCCGATTGGAAGCGGTTCGGTTTGAGGATCCATTTTTGGTGCCATTTGATTGTGAATCGGTAGGACGTTTATTCCAGGGTTGTGTATCTTTTGCGTCTTGTTTCATCCCGTATTCGCGAAGGGCGGCACTTTGTTGGGCTTCTGCGTCATCGGGGACGAGGGTTGAAGCTCCCATTGCGGAACCGGCAGCGGCTCCAGAAGAAAAGCGATTGGCGTTGGAAGCGGGATTGGTCGATTGAGCGCCATTAGGGGTGTTTGATCCAGAGTCTGACATTGACTCGCCTTCTGCTCCCTCGCCATCGCCGTTCGTTTTGCCGGTACCTGAAAAGTTTCCTGGGGTGTCAGCGAGATTACCGTTGGTACCGGACGATGTTTCGGCGTTTTGTTGTCCGCTCTGCCCGTCGATTTGAGGTAAGGTGTTCAATGGTGACTGGTTAGCATTGGGCGTTTGTGCAGTTACGAAATCACGACTTGAAGCACCGCGGATGCTCGGCGTACTGCCTCCTGGTATTGCGACTTCTCGCACCATTTTCCATCGTCCGTTTTCCGACTCGGCTTCATCACCCCAAGTACCTTGCGCGACGGTCGTTTGAGAGGAGTTGCCAGCGTTGGAGTTCATCGAGGTCCCCTGCCCTGCCCCGACCGCTAACGAGTCTGACTCGTCTTCCCATGTGTTGGAATTGCGTTCAAGTTCGAAGGGATCTTTACGGAATCGCGCTGGGAGACTTGCTACTAAAGCGGCTTGGCGTTCGCGGGCGATAGCCAGGGATTTTTGGAGTTCGTTCTCAAGTCCATGTACGCCGGGAGGAAAAACCAGGTCTCGATCTGCTTCAATAAGTTCGTATCCATACTGATCGTCCCAGCCCGACATTGCGGCTCGTGCAAGCGCGTACGTATGAATGCCGTCTGGGCGAACAATGAGAAGCGGATACGGTGGAGTTGTAATTCCGTACGTTGCATCTTTGGCTTGATATGCGGTTCGCAGAACACGAAGTGCGGCATCGAGGGGATTCCCGGGGCCATGGGGTGGGGCTAGTTCTTGGAGTGTGAGTTTGATTCCTTCGGGTTGAATGACTAGTCCATCGGCTTGGCATTCGAGATAGACAGGACGACGAGCCGTGCCGTTAGGGCCTTCGTAGGGGATGATTGAGAAGGCGGGTGGTTTATCTTTCCGTTCTTCGATTGTTTTCTTTAGGTCGTCTTTTTTCTGCGCAAGTTGCTCTTCGAGCGATGCGATTTGACGCTCTTTATTTTCGAGTGCGTCGATTGCGGCTTGGTTTGAAGCTTTTTCAGTTTGCGATTTTAGCTTCGTGAGTTCATCTTTGAGGCGTTCTATATGATCTTCGATGTGGCTTAGTTCGCGTCGACGCCGTTCTAGTTCTTTTTTTACTCGTTCGCGTCGGGCTTGTAGTTCCTCGGAGATCGAGACGAGGTAATCCGATTGCTCTTTTGCATTTTCGAGAGTTTCGCTGTATTCGGCTTGTGCCACTTTGTTCGCAGACGCGCGGGAGTGCACTACGGTGATCACGAGGATCAGAACCAAGGCTCCGATCGTGCACAGGAGCACGGCTAGGAACGGAAAGGTCGACGGGGTGAAATCGTTCGCTTTCCTGGATCGCTTACTCATCCGGCACGTCTCTCGTCACGCGAATCCGATGGAGCTTGCAGCGCAGAGGCGGGGTGGGGGAAGGGTAGAATTTGAGGATCAACCGTTGACGACGCCGCTGTTTCCGGCGAGTTACCAGAAACAGACTGTAGTGTTTCTTGTTCAATTGCTTCGGTGGCGTATGAATGAGGTTCCGTCGTTGCTGCGCGTCGACGAACCGTTTGTCGTCCGAGCTGTCCAGAGCGTTGTAACTGGGAGTTTAGTACCATTACGGCTTCGCTCAAACTGATTGCTGCCTCTTCGAAGCGATCGACTTCGGTCAAGCGTTCTAAGGTAGCCTGCAAGGGTTGTTGCATGGCTTGAACAAGCTGGCTGGATTCGAGCAGTTTCTCGAGGAGTTCCGCATTGCGATTCAATTCTTGTTGTTGTCGTAGCGTCACGCGGGCTTGTTCGGAGATCGTGGTTTGCCATTGTTGTAGACGCTGGTCGATCTGCATGGCGCCTTCGCTTTGGAGCAATACAAGGTTGTTCAAGTCCTCTTGCATGGCTTCTCGGTGTTCGGCCATCGCGCCCCGTAACGCCAGGGTAATAGTTTCGATTGCAATGTTTTGGGAGTTTTCGGCGAGAGAGTTCCAGTGCGAGTGGGCTTCGTCTAACTTTGACTTCCATAGATCGGCTTGACGCTCAACGATCAATTGCATGGAGTCCATCAAGCGATGAGCGATGAGCTTTAAGGAGGCTTCGACGTCACTGGTGTCGGAGTGGTCTTGTTCGGAGAGGCATCGATGTAGGTACGAAGCGGTACCTTGGTCGATGGTGTTGAGCAACGAGTCTTCGGCTCGTTGGACGACGAATTGCATGAACATCGCGATCATCGTCAATACAAGGCCTACGGCGGTGGTATCGAAAGCGACGTACAGGCCACTGGTGAGATTGTTCATGGCGTCTTGCGAACCGCTCGCTAGGGCTTGGGCATCCATTTGACCGAGAGTATCGGAGATCCCGATGACGGTACCGAGGAATCCAAGCATCGGCATGGCCCAGCAATTGATACGGACCATCGCAAGGCTAGCATGTTGTGCGTCTGCATCACGATCCGCATTGGCTTGCAAGTCTTCGTCGAGTCGTTGGATTGATCGTCGTTCTACTTGGCGTTCGATGACATTTGCGATCCGTTGACCGTACCACGACTTCTGAATGTAGGTGGGTTGTAATTTCCAGAGGTCTTGGACGGAAATGGCTCGTCGATACGCATCCATCGTCGGAGAGGCTTCCCAAGCTTCGCGCTGCTCTACGAGAGAATCCAAGCTGGATTCGGTCAGTGTGGCGATATGTAGTTGTTTGCGAACGGCAAGAAGTTTTTGGAGAAGGACAATCAATGCGGTGCAAAATAGCCAAGCGGAGGCGACGGCAACCCAGTGGCAAAGGGCGTATCGGATAACGAGAGGTTGCCGCAGTGGCGGAAGGAGAATTAGGAAATAGAACAGGCAGCAAACGGCCGTACCGAGCACGACTGCCGGCAGGAGCGAGACGCGGAAACTCGGTTCGACTCGTTTTACGGCGTTGTGCAGCATACCAGCGTTCCCTTGGCCTAGTAATTATTTTTGTGGGGGGATTCGTCGAATTTTGACGGTGCCCGTCGCAACGTGGACTTGTAGCAGGTTTGCTTCGTGGGAGACAACAGCAGCTTGCGTATTTGCATGCATTAATGAAACAAGCGAGCCGTTGCGGGCTCGCTTGTGTAATTTTCGATAGAACAATTCTTGGTCTTCGAGTGACCGACCGATGGCTTAGCGGTTGACTGCGAAGCCAAAGGTCAAGCCTGGCATGACGAGGTGTTGATTCGTGTCGGAGTTGTTCCCTTGACCGAGGGTAGCACCCCGCCAGACGCCTTGTCCGAAGTAAATCAATTGGAAGCCAACTCTTAGGTCGATGTGTTTGGTGGCGTTGAACGCCCCTTCTGTTCGCAAGTCGAAACCGACGGGGGTTTCGTTGTTTTTGCGTGACGAGAAGGATGTGCCGGTGTGATCACCGTCAAACAGTGGTTCATCGCCAATTCCAGGATCTTCTTCATACAAAGTTGTGGTAACCAGTCGCGTCGTCTCTTGGCTTTGGAATGTGTGACCAGCAAAGACCTTAAAGTCACTCGACAGGTTCCAACGTCGGATCTTGCGGAAGTAGCGGAATCCAAGTTGTCCGAGGATCATATCGTTTCGGGACCATACCAAGTCGTTGGTGTAGACTTCGGATTCGCCGATGATTGTGGTTGGATCAAGCGGATCGACAGCGAGGAATGTACGATAATCATCGCTCCGTGCTGTATCGACGAACTTGACGTAACGCAAGCCGATCAAGGGTTCGAGCATCCCGCCGTATCTGTAAGGCTCCATACGCCAAGTCTTGTTTGCTTCAAAGCTTGCGTAGTTACCAACGTTCACGCTTTGGAGAACATCGTAGGTTCGTTCAAGGGTGTACGGGTTGTTATCGAACACGGTTGGTCGAAAGAACGGTGGATCTGCGTCGTCATCGATTTGCGAGTCGGTGAACCCGTTGAGACGCAGTTGTTCGTAGCCGTTATACACGTTTGGACCGTTGACATTTTGGTAGGAGAAGGACCAACCACTTTCGCGGCGGTTCATCCAACCGAAATCCCAACGGTTACCCCAGGTAGCGTCCATCACGTAGGTGTCACCACGATTTTCGGGCCGGCTGACTCCGGTATACACGCGGTCGTACGTTAGATACAACCCGTGTGGGGCTCGTTGCCGAGCAGTTAAGTCTTCGACGTCTTGTAGCTGCATGGGAGCAAAGAGCTGCCAGTCAGGATCGAAATCTATGGGTTCGGAGAACGGATGGTAACCGCTATCGGCGAAGCCCAGCTGGCCAGCCATGGCTGCCGCTGCAAGCACAAACGTTCGCAAAGTTCGTTGCAAAATGGACATAGTCAATTTCCCACCGTTCCTCTAAGTTCCTGGCCCTGGAATCCATGTATCCAAGACGCACCAGATCGGTTTGTGCTGCTAGTATCGGAACTGTCGCTCGGTGAAATTGAGTCGGTTTAGGTAAACCGTATCGAAAAATCCGTACCATCCGCAAAGTCGGAATGCTAGTATTGGTGGGGTAGTAGGGGCTGAAAGCTTATTTTTTCAGGGATTTGAGCGTTGGCTTGCCGTTGCTTGTACAGTTTGTCTGTTAGGTGCGGCAACTTTGTGAAGAATAGAAAGTCTGAACTGAGCTGTCCAAGGAGTGGCAGTGACCGAGCTGTTTGCGATTGCTGCGATAGGTATACAGAGGTCCGAGTGGACTACTTTGAGGGGGATCGAGCGTTGTCTGAATCAATCGAAACCGGGAGTGAGTTCAACGCTAGAGGAGAGGTGCCTGGGGGCAGCACTCAGGTATTGAGAGCAAAGCGGGCAGATTTGCCTATTGATGTTAGGGCTATGCAGGGTGTTTGGCTATTGCTGGGTTCGCTTGGGGTGTTCTTTTTCGCGAGCATACTGCTTTATGTCGTATACATTGCGATGCGGTTGCAGTCTGAGCGAGCGATTACTCAGCGACTGGAATTGCCTTGGAGTTTTATTCCTTCGACGTTGCTATTGGTGGGTGTGTCGGTTTGTTTGGAGTTAGGTTTGCGGGCAGCGAGACGCGACAGGCATCGATTGGTGAAGAAGCTGGTGATAGCCGCTTGCGCGATGGGGATTGGTTTTTTGTTTGTGCAGTCTGATGGGATGAATCGACTATTAATTGGTTTAGCCGATGCGCCGACGCGCAATGAGAGCGCTTATGGCTACACGTTCATATTGGCATTTTTGCATGCCGCGCACGTGGTGGGTGGTGTGGTAGGACTTTGGTGGACGGCGCGCAATGCACTTGCGGATCGCTATGATCATGAGCGCACGGTTGGATTATGGTTCTGCACCCTGTATTGGCACTTCCTCGACATTGTCTGGGTGATGCTCTTGGTTAGCTTTTGGATAGCGCTAGTGTTGGTCAATGGGCGCGTTGGAGCTTGATACGATCAGAGTTACCCACTGACATTGTTGAATGCTGTCTTATTGCCGCGTCGTTGGGTCATTGAGTTGATGGGGTGGAATTCGCAAGTACTCGGCAACTTATTCAGAGGGCGATTTCGCTTTCCGCATCCAGACGCTGTTCCCTTTTTCGTTGTACTTTGCTTCGGTCATCAACTCACGAATGAGCATAACACCGCGCCCGCGAGGTTGGTCGAGATGCTCTTCGACGGTTGGATCTGCGACGTTTTGGTGATCGAAGCCGTCCCCTTGGTCGGTCACTGAGAGTTCCACAGAATCTTCGAAGATCGAATAGTGGAGGTGAACTTTTTTACTAGGGTCTTTTTTATTTCCGTGTTCGATCGCATTGACCACAGCTTCTTCGATTGCCATTTGGATATGGAAAACGTCACGGCCTTCCCATCCGGCTTGTTCGATCGCGGCCATTAGAGCCTCGATGGAAGCGTGGCCTGCATCGAGGTCGCTAGGCAGATGCTGGTTGTAAGACCAAATCGGTTGCCGACTGCTCATTCCAAGCACCCCTTGGATTACGGGTACGCGCTAGAGTTTGAAGGCAGCAAGTGCGTCTTCTTGGGTTTTACGCAAGTCGAAGACTCGGTCGAGTCGTGTGATGCGGAAGACCTCTTCGATTTCAGGACGCAGGCAGCAGAGTTTCAATCTCCCGGCGGCGTCTTTGACTTTCTTGTTCAGCGAAATGAGTTTGTTCAATGCAGCGCTAGACATGAACTCGACGGTATCGAAGTTCAGCAGGAGCATGTTCTTTTTCTCGACGGTAACCAATGCGGTGAGTTCATCGCCGAGTTGCTCGATGGTTCCAGAGTCAACAATCTTCTTGTCCACGAAACGAACGATGGAGACTCCGCCGTCTTCCATTACAGTGATGCGTCGATAGGTTGCCATCGAACAGCCTTCTAAATAGTACCAAAAGAATTGTGAAAACTTCGCTTGATAGCGTAAACCAAGCTGTGGTAACTGGCAATCGATTCCCGGGGAAGTGGCTGACGTTTTCCCACGGTTTTCTAGAGTGTGTGGTTTTACGTAAGGTGCTGGCGAGCGATTTAGATTTTGGGTAGGGAGTATCCTAGGCAGATTCCGGCCAAGATGGCAGAAACCCAGAAGATGATGACGGTGTTGGTCAATCTGCGTGCTTTCATCCGCGAGAACATGTAGTAAATCGCATAGGGGGGGAGCAGGCACAATGCCAATTGCTTCCACGATTCCTTAACGGCTCCGAACGCGACGGCGAGCCAGGAAAAGAGTGCCACGAGTGCGGCTCCTCCACCGACGGAAAAGGCGATGACAGGGCCGTAGGCGGCGCGTTGGAGTTTTGCGATCGGGGCAATACTCGATGTTTGGCCCGAGGTGTTCACGTCCATTTTCAGCAGGATTGCGGTCATCATGAAAAGTACTCCAAGGATGATGGCGAGCATCATCCACCACGGCATCCCAGCGGAAAGGAGTCTTTTTTCCGTTTCGGATTCCCTTTTCATGCTTTCCGCGGCTTCGACAAGGCGTTTATCTCCGAATTCCTTGATTTCGACTTGGAAACCTTCGATTTTCGCACCGGTTTCAAGGTTGAAGCCACATCCGACACAAATGGCAGTCCCGGGTGGTAAAGCTCGGTCGCAGGAGGGGCAGAAATTTCCTTCGCGTTTCTTCAGACCCGCGGATTCGAAGAGGCTGCTGAGGGCATCCGGGGCTTTCGCGGGAGCAGACTGAGGGGATTTCGAAGAGGTTGCGGGATTCTTTGACGCTACTGCGGGAACGGCCACGGCTTGTTGGCACTTGGTGCATTTGACCTTTTTTCCGGCTGCGGCGTCTGGGACGCTGAGAGTGGCGCCGCACTTGCAGGTTACTTTTAGTGGCATTTTCCGGCCCCTTGCTAATTCCACGGGAGAAGTTGGCGTGCGAGGTTTTTCGCTTGCGCCTCGTAAAGGGTATTCTGACTTGGGGCAGGATGGTTCACAATGCCCAAGCTGGGTCTAGGGGTGGATTTTGCATCGGAACGCCAGGGTGAGCGGTTCCCTGGCACGCGAATTGCTCCATAGGGTGGCTTGAAACTTTCGTATGCCTTTTTGGCGTATCCCATGAATCGTTCGTTTTGACTACGGAGTTGTGTAGATGGCTGCTGCTAAAGAGAAGAGCAAGGTCAAGCTGGTGCCCTTGGGGGATCGCATCGTGGTTCAGCGTGAGGTTTCTCAAGAGAAGACGGTTGGTGGGATTTATCTGCCCGACAGTGCCAAGGATCGTCCCACGCGTGGCAAGATCATCGCCGTTGGTGATGGTCGCGTCTTAGAGAACGGCAGTCGCAACGCATTGCAAGTGAAGGTAGGGGACCACGTCCTGTTCACGAGTTATGCTGGCGAGTCGATCGAAATCGACGGCGAAGAATACCTGCTGATGAACGAGACCGAAGTCTTGGCTGTCCTTGGCTAATTGCCGTCCTTTCAACGAAAAAGAACCCTCTACAGGAGCAAATCATACTATGGCAAAGATCATTGCATTCGATCAAGAAGCCCGGGAAGCGATTCGTCGCGGCGTGAGCAAGTTGGCTCGCGCGGTCAAAGTCACTCTGGGCCCTCGCGGGCGAAACGTCATTCTTCAAAAGTCGTTCGGTAGCCCAACGGTTACCAAGGACGGTGTGACGGTCGCCAAGGAAATCGACTTGGAAGACGTCTATGAAAACATGGGCGCACGCATGGTTCGCGAAGTCGCTTCGAAGACGAGCGATGTCGCTGGTGACGGCACGACGACCGCAACCGTGATGGCCGAAGCGATCTTCAATGAAGGTCTCAAGGCTGTTGTTGCCGGCGTTAATCCAATCCAAATGAAGTCGGGTATTGAGCGAGCTGTTTCGGATATCACCGAAAAGCTTCGCAAGATGTCGATCAAGATTAAAGACAAAGCCGAAATGGCAAACGTTGCTACCATTGCAGCGAACAACGACCGAGCCATCGGTAACTTGCTCGCAGACGCTATGGAACGCGTTGGTAAAGACGGTGTTGTTACCGTCGACGAAGGAAAGAGCTTGCACGATGAACTCGAGTTCGTAGAAGGTATGCAGTTCGATCGTGGCTACCTCTCTCCGTACTTCGTAACCGATTCGGGTGCGATGGAGTGTGTTCTCGAAGATGCATATATTTTGGTCTTCGAAAAGAAGGTTTCCAATATCAAGGAACTCGTTCCAGTTCTCGAACAAGTTGTTCAGCAAAACAAGCCGTTGTTGATCATTGCTGAAGACGTTGAAGGGGAAGCTTTGGCAACCCTCGTGATCAACCGTCTTCGCGGTACCCTCAACGTTGCAGCGGTTAAAGCTCCTGGCTACGGCGATCGCCGCAAGGCCATGATGGAAGACATCGGTATCTTGACCGGTGCTATTCCTGTATTCGAAGCTCTCGGCAAGAAGCTCGATGCATTGACCCTTTCCGACTTAGGTCGTGCGAAGAAAGTAATTATCGACAAAGACAACACCACGATCATCGAAGGTGCTGGCAAAGCGAGCGAAATCAAAGCTCGTATCGACCAGATCCGTCGCGAGATCGACAACACATCGAGCGACTACGATCGCGAAAAACTCGAAGAGCGACTTGCTAAGCTCGCTGGTGGTGTTGCCAAGGTGAATGTCGGTGCTGCAACCGAAAGCGAAATGAAGGAAAAGAAGGCTCGCGTTGAAGACGCGTTGCATGCAACCCGCGCTGCTATCGAAGAAGGTATTCTTCCTGGTGGTGGTGTCGCTCTGCTTCGTGCTTCGACTCAAGTCACCCCTGGTGAAGATTTGTCGCAAGACGAAGTCACTGGGTACAACATCGTGTTGCGTGCTTGCCGCGCTCCGTTGACCATGATTTCCAACAATGCAGGCCAAGACGGCGGAATCGTCTGCTCGAAGGTTGCGGAATCAAAGGGCAACGTGGGTTACAAC
>JBEICB010000342.1:0-3906 GCA_040373655.1 Pirellula sp.
CAATTGAGCTACGCCGGCATTGGTAAGGAGCGACCGCTCGCAAATACCCAGTAAAGACGCAACCAAAATAATAGCTTTCGTCCCTGCCCAGACTTGCGAGTCGCACTAGTGTACTGATGTCTAGATTGCTCGCAAGGCGAGTTTTCGACGAAACAAACGATCCAAGCGAACTATCCAGTACAACCGCTACAAACTAGCTTCCTACCGAAAGACAGTTCTTATCGGGAGTGGTTCAAAATCAGTCCAAGGATTTCCGCCCTGGATGACAAGTTTTCCCGGAAAACACCACGCATCGCGCTGGTGGTGCACGAAGCCCCCGCTTTGCGAATTCCTCGCATGCTCATGCAGGAGTGGGTTGATTCGACCATAACCACTACTCCGCGAGCTCCAAGCTTGTCCTCAATCATGTTTGCAATCGTCTCGGTCATCCGTTCCTGAACCTGCGGACGACGTGCCACTTCGTCAACCACCCGTGCGAGCTTGCTCAAACCCACCACCTTGCCATTCGGTAGATAGCCAACATGGGCTTTTCCGGTAAACGGCAACAAATGGTGTTCGCACATGCTCTGGAATTCAATGTCCCTAACAAGCACAATTTCGTCGTAATTCTCGGTGAAAACCCTCTTCAAGTGGATGCTCGGATCCTTGTGGAGCCCAGAGAAAACCTCGGCATACATCCTGGCAACCCGCGCTGGAGTCTCCAGCAGACCTTCTCGATCTGGATCTTCTCCGACGGCGATTAGTATTTCGCGAACCGCTCGCTCAATGCGCTCGTGATCGACAGGTCCCGCGTTTCGCCCGTTCTGCTTGGGGCTCGTGGCCGTGCTCTTTTCTGTCACTGTTTTCTTTCGTTTGTTGTTGATCTCTCGGCGACTCGATGCTTCGTTGCTTCCTGCAGCTCCCTTCCCCTCCTGATCCTCCGCGTTGCGTGCCACCAACCGCTTGCTGCTAATCATAACCCATTCTCCCAATTCGAGATCCCGAAAAAGCAATATCATGCACTTCTGCTGGGGAGCTACTCCGATTTCTACTGGCACTTTAATCGTGCCACCCCAGACGTCTGTGACGCAAATATCGTAGCGGGATGCCAAGTCTTTCTGCGCCGAGATTCATAAGATCAGGTCGTGGAAACACAATTCGATTCCTCTCCACAATTTGCCCGGAAAATCGTTACACTCAATCCCTTTGCGACGAGACATTCCGTCTTGCATTCAACGCTTTTCGTATCCCTGCCCCCCCTCTCGGTCCCCAAAAAACCTCTTAACTCCCATGCAAACCCCTAATCCGTTCTCCTCCGACCCCAACCAACAGGGCGGAAACACTGTCTCGGTACAAGATTTTCAGCATCTGATCCGACGCATGTACTACGAGAAGGATGTACAACGAGGTGTCCCCGGAACCTTTATGTGGTTGATGGAAGAAATCGGCGAACTAGCATCCGCACTTCAAACCGGTAACGATCGCGAGAATCTTGCCGAAGAATTCGCAGATGTCCTCGCATGGCTTGCCACCATCGCCAACGTCGCGGAAATCGATTTGGCCGCTGCGATCACAAAAAAGTATGGGCATGGGTGCCCGGGCTGCGGACTGTTCGTCTGTGATTGCGCAATCCAAGAAAAACCTTAACTTCCACTTTTCCCCTTTTCATCTCGCACTATTTCCTTACCGGCCACTTCATTACGATTTTCACGCATCAGGTCCCCAGGAGTTCGACCCCTATGCTCGATGTTGCAACAATCAACCAACTTCATACCTCGACTGTCGCCCGATGGCACAAAGAACCAGTCGATCATCCCTACGGCGATCCAAACGACGCGTCAATCACTTCCGGAAACCCCCTTCCGATCATCTGCCAACAACACCAGTTCAACTACTTGTTATGGCATGAAGAAGACATCGCGCGCTCAACCGATGTCTCCGATGCTCAGATAGCTCAAGTCAAACGAAACATCGATAAATATAATCAAGCCCGTAACGACTGGATCGAGAAAGTCGACGACTGGATCACCGCAGATCTGGAACGTAAAGGTATTTCACCCAATCCAGATGCGAAACTCAATACGGAAACACCAGGCTCCGCCACCGATCGACTCTCGATCATGTCACTGCGTATCTATCACCTCGAAGAACAGTTAGAACGTACAGGAATTGACCAAGCTCACATCGACAAGGTCTCACATCGCCTCGCGGTCTGCCGCATGCAATTCGCTGACTTGTCGAACTCGCTAAAAGAACTACTGGCGGACATCTACGCTGGCAACAAAAAGCACAAGACCTATCGCCAAATGAAAATGTACAACGATCCGAGCCTTAATCCCTATCTCTACAACCGCAACAACAAATAGTGCGCACCCATACTCGCTTCGACCGTTGTAGCTCCAATCGACCGTTGGAACTCCAACCCTCGATTGTTGGTATGCAATGCGATGACCTAGTCCTACTTACTTTCTAACCATCATCATGCAACGATTCATTCCTTTGCTAGGTATCGCGGTTTTCCTCCTGCTCGCTTGGGCGATGAGCTCTCATCACCGACGCGTGCAATGGCGGATCGTGATCGGTGGCATGTTGATGCAATTTGTCTTGGGCTTGCTCATCCTTCGCGTACCCGAGGGAAAATGGGTCTTCGAATCGATCGGCACAATGTTTACCAATCTGCTTGATTGCGTCGATAAAGGTGCCGGTTTCGTCTTCGGGGATGGACCAGTGAAAACGCCAGCATTCGACAATCCCGAAGCCACCACGCCTGCTTTCAAAGTCCATTTCGTGGCATTCAAAGTTCTACCAACCATCATCTTCTTCAGCTCGCTGATGTCGATTCTTTACTACATCGGCGTGATGCAAAAATTGGTCGGTGGTATCTCGCTGATCATGCAAAAAACGCTCGGGACTTCCGGCGCTGAAACGCTCTCTGCCGCAGGGAATATTTTTGTTGGGCAAACAGAAGCCCCCCTGCTGGTGCGCCCATATCTTAATACGATGACCAAGTCCGAATTGATGGCGGTAATGGTCGGCGGATTCGCTACCATCGCCGGTGGCGTGATGGCCGCTTACGTTGGCATGGGAATCAGCCCAGTCCATCTTCTAACCGCCAGCTTGATGTCCGCTCCCGCTGCACTCGTCGTTGCGAAATTGCTTCAACCCGAAGTCGACACTCCACAGACTCTAGGACGTGTGGAAGTCACCCCGCCAATGGAAGCAACCAATGTGATCGATGCGGCAGCACGAGGAGCAAGCGACGGATTGAGTTTGGCTCTTAACGTCGGGGCGATGCTTATCGCGTTTCTCGGTTTGATCTACATGCTCGATTCGATTGTCGAAGCATCGATCGCCTGGGTTTCCAGGAAAATCACCGGTGAGCCTTGGATTTGGAACTTTACCAAGACCATGGGGTTGCTCTCCTGGCCCTTTGCTTGGCTTATGGGGATCGAAACAAAAGACTGTTGGATCTCCGGTCAAATCTTAGGAACCCGTATCGTTGGGAATGAATTCATCGCTTACTTGCAAATGGTACCAAGCAACAAAGACTTTGCAGAAGCTTCCGAACGGACGAAAACAATCTTGACCTACGCACTTTGCGGTTTCGCAAACGTGGGTTCGATCGGGATCCAATTAGGAGGACTCGGTCCCCTCGCTCCTGACCGTCGAGCCGATTTGGTCAAACTCGGTGTTCGCGCAATGTTCGGCGGTTTGCTCGCTTGCTACCTGACCGCCTGCGTCGCTTCGCTGCTCATCCCCTAACTGCGATTGATATCGTTGGACGAACGATCCCTTCTTATGTCCCCTACCCTGCCCCAGCCTTTCTCGGTGCCGACAAACATTCGAGAAGCCATCACCCAAGCGAGGGCTGTGGCTCAGCGAGCACACTGCCCCTACAGCAATTTTCATGTGGGCTGTGTGTTGATC
>JBEICB010000154.1:0-10966 GCA_040373655.1 Pirellula sp.
ACCAATCAGCGTTCAATGTCCGAAGTGTGCAGCCAAGTTGCGTGCAACGGCGGAATTGGTAGGTAAGCGGATCGCTTGTCCAAAGTGTGGATCGCGGGTGTTGATCCCACATACCGGTAGCCCGCACAGTGATAAACTCGCTGATAAACACAGTGATAAACTCGGTGGCATACCCGATGGAGTACGCTCGCAGGACGAAGATTGGTTTTCGCTTGAACCAATCAGCGATCCCCCACCGACTCAAAGCGAAACTCCACCGAGTCCCAACGGTGATGGGTCGTTGATAGAGGACCCTTTCGGTGAGGAAACTTCTAGCTCAAACGTGCCTCAGCGAAGTGTATTCGACGATGACTTGCCTGATCTAACCCCTTTTGAAGAGCCGCAGTCTTCGTTACCCTATCCAAAGAGTCGTCGCGAAGATGATCTGTTGCGATCGTATCTCGGACCGTCAGAGGATCCTTTACTCGGGACGTCCAAAGATCATGGTGGAGGGAAACAGAAGAAAGCAGATACGAGCGGTGCAAGTGGTCTCGAGAAAGCACTTGCCGAGGGCCAGAAAGGAGTTGCCGAAGGACAAGACGGAGAATACTCCGTCGTATGCAAAGTGTGCGGCACGGTGCTATACGTACGACCTTCGTCGGTGGGCAAGCAGATTCGTTGTCCGGATTGCCATTCCGAGTTTCCGCAACCGGCCCCCAAGCCGAAGAAGAAGCCGACTGAGGCACGCTGGGACGAGCAGGATGCAACGGTTCAATTATCTCCAGCAGAAGGGGCAAATCCGCGAATCGTTTCTCGTGAGACAGTCAATACCAAGTCGATCTTAGACAAGGCAGCCGAAGAGTTAAAGCGAGAGGCAAAGGAGTTGGACGGGGTCTCTGGATCATTCGACACCAAGGATTGGCTAGCCATGGTGTTTGGATTTCTCAGCGATCGATCCTTGGTAGTTGCGATAGCTATTCTAAGTGGTTTTGCCGCGATCTTTGGCTACGTTTTTCATTCGCTTGGACCTTACGTGTTGGACCAAGAGTATTGGCATTTGCAGCTAGCGAGACTGTTGATGTTCGTACTCGGTTTCATCCCTATCCTATGCGCAGTGATGTTGTGTTGCTTGGCAATCATTCCGAAGGCAGCCAATCGGTTGATCAAGGTAGAGGAGTGGCCATTTGGCAAGTTGGGCGATTCACTCGGTGAGTTGATGATGTTATTCATCGCAATTGCGGGGACTTATGCGATTGGTTTACCAGTTGGATCTGCGTTATTCAAGATGCGAGCACCGTATTTAATTTACGGTTCGATTCCGACGCTGAGTTTGTGGGGACTCTTACCGATTGTGTTATTGAGCATGATTGAGTCGGGGAATTTGTTTCCACCGATGACTCGATCGATTCTGAAATCGCTCTCGCAGAAGCCGGATACTTGGGGGGCGATGTACATGCAGACAGGAGTTGCTTTGGCAGTCTTTTTTGTAATGACCCAAGTCGCCTTTTTATATGGTCCGATTGCCGTGGCGATTTTGTTTTTCCTGTTTCCTTGGCTTTTTTGCTTCATCGCAAATCAATATGGAACGTTAGCAGGCCGAATTAGCGACGTCACAGAATTGGGTTTCGAAGGAGAATTTAAGGAGGAGGAAGAATGAGTCCTTTACTCACGCAGGAGCAACGAGAAGAGAGGCGGGCAGTACGTCAATTGCTTTGGTACGTATTTCGCGAGATTCTGATCAGCATCATTATGTTGGCGATCAATGCCGGGATGGTGTTTGGATTAGTCCAAGCGTTGGGAAGTGTATTTCCAAGTTTGGATGTTTCCGATGAGATCACCCCTTCGGCACTCCCTCAATTGGTTATTTATATCGTTCCAGTCCTGTTATTGTTCCTCGAATGGTACGCTTGGGATATTCTCGCTTCGAGTTGGCGCAAGCGATCGAAGGTCGGGTAAGGGAGTAGCTGCCGATGGGAATTGTGTTGTTAACTGTCTTGATGCTGATTGCATCGAACATCTTTATGACGTTCGCTTGGTATGGTCACTTAAAAGACCTCAAGGATAAGCCTTGGTTAGTCGCTGCGATGGTGAGTTGGTGTATAGCGCTGTTTGAGTACTTGATCCAAGTTCCAGCGAATCGCCTCGGTAGCACGTTGTTGACGCTACCGCAGTTAAAAATCCTTCAAGAAGTGATCACGTTGTGTGTGTTTGTACCTTTTATGTTGCTGTACATGAAGCAACCGTTGCGTTGGGATTTTCTGTGGGCGGCGCTGTGCATGTGTGGCGCGGTATACTTTATTTTCCGTCAGGGGCTTCCTTCGCCACCGGCAGAGTAAGGCTGTCTCGCAGGGTCTCCCAGCGATCGGCGGCAAGCTCAAAATTGACGTTGGCTCGTCGGACACCAGTGGTTTTCAGATCTTCCGGATCTGGAACCTGTGGCCAAGTCGGAAAGTGGGCGGAGTTCCCCATCGCCAAGCGGCTTTCTGTCTTCTCGCTGGAAATATCGTTTGCAACTTGGGCGGCAAGACTCGGATTCCGAGTACCTTTGATGATCGCTGCTGTATTGGGGATGAATAGGGTTCCGAATCCTTCGCTGTCCTGGTCGGGAAAAACAATTGCAACGGGTCTCCCTTTCGCGATTTCTGCAACTGCATCATCCGTATCAGTCAGCCCCCAATCGAGTTCCCCGCTCGCAACACCAAGGGCAACTTGTTTGTTGCCAGCAAGCACAATTGCGTTCTGACGCACCGATGGATACCAATCTTCCCATGCGACATTGTTAAGCGATTGCGGGTGGGACGCGAGAACTGCGAAATGAGTGGCGGTAGTGCCATAGACAGGATTCGCAAGTCCACAGCGTTGCTTCCACTTCGCAGCGCTCAGTTCCGTGACACTTTTAGGCCAAGCCTCTCGGTCTTTGAGTTTCTCCGTATTGACCAATAAAATTCGTGCTCGCGAAGCGAACCCGACCCAAGTGCGATCCGACGCGATGAAGCTTTTTGGCCAGGTGTTTGGAATTGGCCAAGCATGAGGAGCGAGCAAACCGGCACGTTGAAGTCGAATGGTATGAAGGATCTCATTGTTCCAAAGCACGTCGCACTTCGGTTGCGATTTTTCTTGCTCGATGCGTGTAACCAAGCCCAGGGTTTTGGAAGATTCAACATCAAAGACGCGTACGAGCTCGATGGATTCCGACTTTTCTCGATGCAACCTGCGTTCGATGGAATTCAAAATCGGTTCTGCGTATTCACGATCCGTAGCGCAGTAAATCGTTACCGAAGTTTCCGATCGCTGAATACAACTGAGATTTAAACAACCCAAAGCGATTAAAACCAAGAAGGAGAGCTGTCGCGTGTTATTCATGTGGATTCGATGTCTGTCGCTACGTCGGTAAGATCGGGGAAGAAGTGTCCCAGAGAATCAACGTAGCGATGGTACACTATTTTGGTCTTTTTGCGGAGCAGTTTTTTCAAGTAAGGGTCCCTGGGGTGAATGCGAAATCAGTCTTAAGTCAGTCGTTCATGGTCCCCCAACGGGCGGTCGTGGTGGGTGCTAGCTGTCGGGCAGCCGCCCAGGGACTGCGTCGGGCTGGTGTCGTGCATATTGAAGCTTGGGACGAATTTCTCGATGCGGACTTGCTGGAAATAGCACAGGCCAAGAACTGGATGAGCGATGATGTGGTAAGTCACAAAGTTGACGGTATACCCTTGATTCTTTGTGGTGGAATGGAGAACCGTATCGAAGATGTTCAAGCTTGGTTGGACAACGGATATTCGTGTGGGGTGGATGCGAAGACGCTGCGTGCCCTGCGCAGTCCTGCAAATTGGCAGCGTTGGAGTACACAAGTTGGGATCGGTTGGCCCAAGAGTTTCTTATACGCCGAAGAGATACAAGAGTCAGGCTTGAGAGATTGCGATATCCAATGCTGGATGTCCAAATCATTGGTGGGAGCAGGTGGAATTCAAGTACGAAGATTCGATAAAGAGGAATTGCGAAAGCTAGGATTGGCCGAGTTGATGAAAGGGGGTTGGTCAGGGGAGATGTATCTCCAAGAGCATGTTGAAGGCCGTAGCATCGGAGCAACGTTTTGTTCTGGTCGGGATGAAGTACGATTCGTGGGTGTGGCCAGAGGTGTGACTTCGGACGAATTCCCGGGTCCGCTCCCGTTCATCTATCGCGGAAGTATTTTGTCGCGCGATATCTCCCAAGATGTGAAACAGAGGTTGGAGGATTTCGGGAGATTGGTGACTTCGGAAACGGGGATACGAGGATTATGGCAGGCAGATTTCATTGTCCGAGCGGATGGAAGATTGTGGGTTCTGGAGGTTAATCCTCGGTGGTCCACAAGTATGGAGTTGCATGAGATCGCCCAAGATGTGTCTTGGGTCACCGAACATTTGCGAGCACTGAATCCAGAGAAGTCGAGTGATGAGACGCGAACGGCACCGGAAGCTTACCCGCAACGTGTTGCGGACTTGGTCGGAAAAGGGATTCTTTACGCTCCTGCGGCATTGAGACTAGATAAGCAAACTCAGGAGCGGATGTGGGAGAATCGTTTTGATGGTGCGAAATGGAGGGAGTCGAAGGAAGGTTTTTTGCTAGCGGACATACCCGAGGTGCCAGCGGGGTTGCAGGGTTGGGTCGATATTGACGCGGGGATGCCGATCGCAAGTGTGCTTGTACGTGGCCAGAATGATGAGGAAGTGATCGCGAAGTTGCGTGGGGCAACACAGCGGGTTTTAGGCTGGCTGAAAACTGTTTGATCCATTTTCAACCTTTTTTTCCGACTATTTGGACAATGAGAGAGTGTTGGTTGGCAAACCACTTTCGCATTTGGTCCTTTATCTCGGAGAACGAGCGATGGGTCTACAGAGTGCAACGGAGTTGATCGAGCGTGGACGATTGGTATATCGAGCCATGCGGTATCGCGAACAAGCAGCGAGGTATGGGGCAGTAGCAAATTCGTTATTGGAAGCGATTGCCGTCGCTGAGGGAGGAGATGCAACGAAGTTAGAAGTGCTGCTGGAAGAGTTATTGCGAATGGAATCTCCGCAAGACCCGTTGCTCGATGGGCATGAAGAGCCGGTTGCCTTGAACGCGTCGGTGCCTCGCGCAAGCGACTTGGGCAGGCCCCCATCGCAATTGGATTCTGCGAGCGAAAAACAGCGAATAGTCATCGAGCGAAATGTTGAGCAAAACACCGAGCAGAATGTTGAGCAGAATGTTGAGCAGAATGTTGAGCAACACATTGAGAAACACGCTGAGCGAAATGTTGAGCAACGTTTTGAGCAAGCGATCAGTCAAGACATCAAGCAAGATAACAAGCAGGGGGTGGTTGGACAAACAACTGCGGGAGGCGGAACGAGGTCATCTCAGGCAAAGACCTTGCCGAAGCTACCACCAACGGGAGTTACTGCAGAGGGAGTTAAGCCAACGGAAGTTACTGCAGAGAGAGTTGCCACAAAGGGAGAAGCGACCAGCAAAGATACGCTGAGAAATGGGCTTAAAGAAACACGATCAGAACCACGAAAAGAGGCTGGAAAAGAGGCTGGAAAAGAAACAAGGAAAGACGCAGGAACTGATGCGGGGAAAAATGTAGGGAAAGGTGCTGTGCAGTTGAAGAAAGTGCACGTTGCGGGGAAGAGACACGTGACTGTTCCGAGGCGGACCAAGAAACGGTTACCGCTCGACGTGATGGCCAGCGTGATAGTGCACAGTGTCCTATTGTTGGTCTTGGGGGCTTGGTTCATTGCGGTGGTTGATCCAACACCGGTATTGAGTGTCGTGGCGGGCACTGTAGAGACGCAAGAGGTCGTGATAGAGACCCCGATGGAAGCCGACTCGGAGTTAGAGAAGCCATTGGAAGAGCAGATGCAGGGTGGAGCGATAGAGATTCCGATACCGAATAGCCCACAGATTGGGGTGGAGGCTATTGAGGCTGGGGCTTTAGCAGTGGGATTAGAGAAAGCGGAAGAGGTTGGGGGTGGACTCGGTGACTTGCAAGAAATTGCTGGAGCGACTGCACCCGGGAATCGGGTGGTGGAGGGTGCAGAGTTTTTTGGGACGAAAGCGACTGGTAACACATTTGTATACATTGTGGATGCTTCTCCGAGCATGCGTCGGGATCGAGCGTTTGACGCTGCGAAGCGGGAGATACTTCAGTCGCTAGGATCGATGAAACCCAAGCAGCGGTTCAGCATTTTGTTTTTTGGAGGGGTGGTCGATCGCATAGAGTTAGAGCCAGGCCGGGGTGGGGAGCAACTGATTTCAGCGACCCCGGAAAACTTGGCAAAAGCCGTACAATGGATGCAGAATGCGAAGATTCAGCCCGAGGGAAAAGTTCCAATCGAGGCGGTACGAGTGGCTTTAGAAATGGATCCGGATGGGATTTTTCTACTATTCGACGGGGATACGAAGCTAGATAATTGGACCGAAGCGATTGCGGAGTTGAATCGCAGCGACGGGTTGCTAGGAGATGGAACGCCGATGGTTCCGATCAATGTGATTCATTTTTTCCGCGAGGAGTTTCAGCGCAGCATGCAATGGTTAGCAACTAGCAATCGTGGAACGTATCGATTTGTTCCAAGACCTTCGGTGGTAGGAAAGACCTTGGATTGAGTTTTGTCATAGATCGAATTCAGGATTCCGAATAGTCCGACACCCAGTTCGTGAGTTGGGGCGAAGCAAAGATGAAAATACTTCGATGGGGACTGGATTCGGCAAGTTCGGTGATGATGAGTTTGTGTGTGCATTTGGCGTTGTTGCTTTCGTTGGCTGTTTATTGGATTGGTGGGGATGGGAATCGGCAGGGTGGGATAGAAGTTTTGGGGCAGACGTCGCAAGAGTACGACTGGGACGGATTAGAAACGGTAGAGATCCTCAGCGAGCCGATTCTCAGTGAAGCAGTGATTACAGAATTGGATTTGGCTCAAGAAGAAACCCGCGACGTTGAAGAAACGCAAGCTGAGACATTGCAGGAGGTCGCCAAAACGTTGCTTGTGTCGGAGGAGGGACTGCGGGAGTTGGAGCAAGGAACTCTGGATCTAACGGAGGCTGGAGAATCCGCGACGGCTCGGGGAGTGGCCGAAGCGGTCAGTGCTTCGGGGCGAAGTGATTCCGATCAAGGGGAATCACAATCTCCATCCGATGGAACAGGGGCTTATTTTTTTGGGACGTATGCTTCGGGGCAACGCTTTGTTTTTGTGATCGATTCATCGCAATCGATGTTAGAGGGTGGGCGTTGGAGCGCGATGCGTCGGGAATTGACTCGTGCGTTAAGCACTTTGTCTCCGGATCAAGAATTTTTCGTGATCAGTTTTGATTCGACCGCCAAACCGATGTTTGGACAATTTCCCCCGAACAGCAAGTTCTTGCATCCGAATGCTGGAAACATTGAACGCGTCAACCGATGGGTTGGGACAATATCGCATGGAGGTTCAACGTTACCAGCAAGCAGCATAGGGATTGCTTTGCGGATGAAGCCAGATGCGATATTTCTGTTGTCGGATGGGGAGATCCAAGACACGACGTTGCAGGAGTTACGATTGCATAATAGGCAGAAGAACTCGAAGGGGAGTTTCGAAGCGATCATTCCGATCCACACTGTGTCGCTTTTTAGCATGTCGGGATTTCGTACGTTGCAAGCGATTGCGGACGAGAACGACGGGGTCTTTACACCGGTGCGTTGAGCAACGGAACTACAAGTTGAGAGCAATTCAATGAAAACGAGCCGAGATGCGCAGGGTGATAAGTTGGAATTGCACGGAGCGAGTGGGGAGTTAGAAAAGCGGCCAAAGCGACGCAAGCTGCGGCGAGTTGCCAAGACGAGTGCGTTGGCAGCTTGTTTTTTAGCGATCGGCACGACGGGCGTTGGGACTTGGAAGTTGCGATCGAGTTTACCGGTGATCTCTGGTGTTCATCGCACGCAGCATCTGGTCGATCCGATTCAGGTCGAGCGGGATGCGATGGGGATACCGACGATCGAGTCGAAGAGTCGTGTTGATGCCGCTTATGGGTTGGGTTATGTGCATGGGCAAGACCGCTTCTTTCAGATGGATTTATTGCGACGCATGACAGCGGGTCGATTGTCGGAGTTGGTTGGTAAGGGGGCGGTGGGGACGGACAAGCGATATCGCAAGCATCGTTTTACGCAGATGGCGGAGACGATTTATGGATCGCTTGCGATCGAGCAGAAGGAGTTGGTAGATGCTTATGCGCGGGGGGTGAATGAGGGGTTACATCGGTTGGAGGACGAACCGTTCGAGTATCAGGTACTGCAGTTGCTTCCGGAGGATTGGGAGCCGAAGGATTCGTTTTTGGTGATGCTGACAATGCTGTGCGATTTGCAGCCGATGGATGGCACCCCTGAGTTGGCTTTGACGGAGTTGCATGAAAAAGTACCACCGGAGGTGTTTGCTTATTTGGTACGATCCGGTTCGCGTTGGGATGCAGCGATTGATGGTTCGGAGGTTTCGATGCCGGGGATTCCATCGGAAGAAGTTTGGAGCATGCGAGTGGGGAAAGAGAGACAGGGTAGAGAGGAGGCAGTAGCGGCGCATGGGGGTGAGATTCGCAGTCCGGAGTTGTTTTGGGGTAGTTGGAGTGAGGACTTACCGTCGGAGTTTCGAGTAGGGAGCAACAATTGGGCGGTAAGCAGCAAAGTGGGGCGATCGGCGGCGGACACAGCGGAGGGTAGGCCGGGGCGTGCGATTCTGGCTTCGGATATGCATCTTGGGCTGAACGTCCCGACGATATGGTATCGCGCGGTGATGCGTACTCCGACGGCGGATGGCAAGGATCGTCAATTGGTTGGAGTGACATTGCCGGGTACACCGGTGTTGATAGAAGGCTCTAATGGTTCGGTGGCATGGGGTTTTACCAACAGTTATGGGGACTATGGGGATTTGATTGAATTGAAGATGGTCAATGAGCGGGAGTATGCGACACCAACGGGTCCGAAGGAGTTAGAAACATTTACAGAGACGTTTGTATTTTCGGGGGGGAGTGAAGAAGCGGAATTTGAGTGGAGTGTATGGGGACCGGTGGTAGAGAAGCGGGATGGTCGTCGGTTTGTGCATCGGTGGGTGGGTAACGATCCGAAGGCATTTAATTTGAACATCGTACAGATGGAGAGTGCGGATACGGTAGATGAGTTGGCCGAGATAGTGCATCGGGTAGGGATGCCGAATCAGAATGTGATGATGGCGGACATTCACGGGGACATTGGCTGGACGATATCGGGTCGGATTCCCAAGCGGCGGGGAGCCCCGGCGTTGATAGCAGCGGACTGGTCACAGGAGGAGCAATGGGTTGGGTATTTGGAATCTAGCGAGGTTCCGAAGGTGATGAGACCTGAATCGGGTCGGTTATGGACGGCGAACAATCGGATCATGGGACAGGAGTATTTGCAGCGAGTGGGAGATGGTCGATTTGATCCGGGTGCGAGGGCGAAGCAGATCCGGGATCGTTTGTTTGAAAAGGAGGTATTTAGCGAAGAGGACTTGCTCAAGATCCAGTTGGATGACGAAGCGAGGATGATGAAGGTATGGCAGGGATGGTTACGGCAGGTTACGGAGGGGATGCAGGATGTATCGGAAGAGTTCAAGGGTTATGTAGTGGAAGATACATTGCGAGCGAGTATAGATTCGGTGGCATATCGGGTGGTAAATGAGTTTCGTGGGCAGGTTTTATTGAGGGTTTTTGGGATCGACGTGGTGAGGCGAGGGGCGGGAGGAGGAAAGAAAGTTGGGTTAGCGGGACGGTTGGGGATGGAGCGAGGGGTATCGATTTCGTATGAGGACGTCGTCGAGGAGTTGATTGAGCAGAGGCCGGAGCATTGGTTACCGGTGGAGTACGAAAGTTGGGAAGAGTTATTGAGGGACGCGGCGAAGAGTACGGAGATAGAGTTAACGAGGGAGCAACCGTTATCGCAAGCGACTTGGGGCAAGCGAAATCGGGCAGCGATACGGCATCCGTTAACGCGAGCGGTGCCGGCATTGGGAGCATTTTTGGACATGCCAGCGGTGGAGTTACCTGGAGACAGTCATATGCCGCGAGTTCAGAGTCCATCGGGAGGAGCGTCGCAGCGGTTGGTAGTAAGTCCGGGATTGGAGGGGGCTGGGATATACCATCAGCCGGGAGGAGCGTCGGGTCATCCGTTATCATCGTATTATCGAACGGGTTTTGACGATTGGGCCAATGGGGTGGCTTCGTCGTTACTCCCTAGCGAGCCGGTTCATCGAATGCAGATCGTCCCGGAGTAGAGGCGATAGGCGATAGGCGATAGGCGATAGGCGATAGGCGATAGGCGATAGGCGATAGGCGATAGGGTTGCGTAGTGTGGGCCTCCGAGCCCGCCGAGCAACTCCCATAGAGGGAATCAGACAGGGGCTCACGCAACGAAGCAAAGGCGCAAAGAAGACCGGTACCGGCGATTTCGTTTAGCAGCCAGCCGAAGGCGTACTCGTGCGAAACCAACTACCATTGAATCCGAAACGCATTAGCCCTTCCCAACTTGGCACTAACGTACGGCGCCAATATCTCACGCAAAGGTGCAAAGGCGCCAAGAAAACCTGTTGCGACCACGAACAGCGCTCAGGCCTGGAAGGCCGGCACATCCTCTGCCGGGGTCGATTAGGCCCCGGAAATGGTACGACCGGCGATTTCGTTTAGCAGTCAGCCGAAGGCGTACTCGTGCGAAACAAGCCGCGATTGATTTAAATCAACGCCTTGGCCCCGGTACCTTCACCCACACTAGATCGTCAGGCCTGGAAGGCCGACACAACCTCTGCCGGGGTCCGTAAGGCCCCGGTGACCTGCTAAACAAAGATGCTAAGGCCCGGAGGGCCGGCACAGCAACAACAAGAATGCCAACTCAAGTCTTGATGCATAATCCCTGTGCCATTCCCCCATCACCTGCTCAATCCATACGCCAGATTGTTGTGCCAGCCCTCCGGGCTTAGCGCTTCAGCGGCGACTCTTACCGGTG
>JBEICB010000276.1:0-5566 GCA_040373655.1 Pirellula sp.
CCCCCTCCTCGCCCCCTCCCGCGTCGTTTTGCGGGGGATTGGGCGCGATTCACAGTGGGGTGGCTGGGATTCCTCAGGATTGGAGGGGAGCGTTGAGTCTTTATCCGTACGGTGAGGAGTGGGTACAGGGGTATGTGGATCGCTGTTTAGATTGGCCGCATGGACCGGATGACATTCAGGAGACGATGCCATTGCCTTCGTATCCGGTTGGACAGTTGATAAGGAATTTCTCGCGAATTTTTGGTTGAGGGGTAAGGGGTCGGTAGTTGTTCTTTGGGTGTGTTTAAGGGTTGGTTTGTCGTGGATTCCGCGATGGTTGAAATGGGTTGGGGATGGTAGACTTGGGGACTTGGAAGATGTTCCATTTGTTCCTTTGAATCTAAGTAGGTGCTTCATTGACCCGATCGCAGGAAAAGCAGGGAGAGTCGTCGAAATCATTGTCTGGGGCTCAAGGTGGGGGTCTTACGGGCGGATTGCAGTACACGCGTTGGGTGGCGGATCCTCGGGTGGCTGAGGCGAAGCGATTGTTGTTGGAGGCTTTACAGGAGCATCGTTCAGGGATTCATGGTGTTCGAGGTCCGGATCCGGCTTTGGTAGGTTCGTATCAGGAGGAGTTAGGTCGATTAGCGCAGGCGCGGGGTGGGGCGCCGTTTTTCCCTTACATTTCGAGTGGGATGGGCAATGGGCCTTGGGTGCAGTTGGGAGATGGGAGCATCAAGTTAGACTTCATTGTTGGGATTGGTGTTCATGGGATGGGTCACAGTGATCCGCAGATGCTCAGCAGCACGGTGGATGCGGGATTGGAGGACACGGTGATGCAGGGGAACTTGCAGCACGATTCAGCATCGTTGTGGATGTGTGAGCGGTTGATTGGATTAGCGAAGGAAAGTGGGGCGAAGTTAGAACATTGTTTGCTAAGCACGAGTGGTGCGATGGCGAATGAGAATGCTTTGAAGATTGCTTTTCACAATCGTGCGCCGGCGAGTCGGGTGATATGCATTGACAATTGTTTTGCGGGGCGATCGATAGCTTTAGCTTCGTTGACAGATCGTCCGGCATATCGCAGTGGGGTACCGAAGGCTTTGGATGTGGATTATTTGCCGATGTTTCATCCATCGGATCCGGAGGGGACGACGCAGGGGGCGATACGAACGTTGAAACATTTGGTGGAGCGATATCCGGGCGAGCATGCTTGTTTGTGGTTGGAGTTAGTCGCGGGAGAGGGGGGGTATTATCCTGGTACTCGGGAGTACTTTGAAGCGTTGTGTGGTATATGTCACGATCACAACATATTGGTGATTTTCGACGAAGTTCAAACATTTTCTCGGTTGAGTCGACCGTTTGCATTTCAGCATTTTGGATTGGATCGTTTTGCGGACATAGTGACTTTGGGCAAGATCACGCAGGTATGTGCGACTTTGTATGGCGAGGCTCTCAAGCCGAAGGGGCCGGTGCTTTCGCAGACGTTTACTGGCGCGACAGCTTCGATTCGAGCGGGTTTAGCGGTATTGGATCATCTTGAGCGTCAGAAGTGTTTTGGGGATGGCGGATGGAACATGCAGCGGCATCAGTACTTTCGAAGTAAGTTAGAGGGATTGGCAGCGAAGTATCCTGGGCGATTGAGTGGTCCTTATGGTGAGGGGATGATGATTGCGTTTACGCCTGGGGATGGGAGTGCGGAGACGGGTAAGTGGATGTTAGGGAAGTTGTATGACTTAGGGTTGATGGGGTTTGTGGCTGGGAGCAATCCGACGCGGTTAAGGTTTTTGCCACCGCCGGGTGTGACGACGAACGAGCACATTGACATAGCGGTAGGGATTATCGAGTCCGCATTGCAGAGCATGGAACCGAAGAAAGCGTAGAGATGCGAACGAATTATCAGCAGGGTGGGGGAGAGCAGGGGACACGTCGAGTATTTGACGGTGTCGAAGTGGATTTAAAGAATCGCTATGTTGCCGCGGTATTGGCTTATTTAATTCCTGGGGCTGGTCATTACTATCAGGGTCGCAAGCAGAAGGCCATGTTGTATGCCGTTTGCATATTAGGGTTGTTTGTGGTTGGATATTTTTTGGGTAGTGGGCGGGTAGTGTATGCATATGAGAACACGTTCAAGTTGACCAATTTGCCGAAGTTATTGACGAAGGCGGGCAGGGCGAGTTTATCGGGGAGTCGAGCGCCGGAGTTTCGCATTCATGCATATGCTCAAGCGATGGTGGGTATTCCGGCATTTCCGATGATCGTTCAATCTTTTTATGGTCAGCGTACGCCAGATCAGCAGTTGCTGGGGGGATTTATGGCTCCACCTCCGAGTGGATCACCTGCAGATGGGGTCAATCCGGACTGGTTAGCCAAGTGGCACAATGACGGATCGGCTTCTTTTGATTTAGGATCGTTGTATACAGCGATTGCTGGATTGCTGAATTTGTTAGTGATTATGGATGCGTTTGCTGGGCCGATGCCAATCCCGGTCACTCCGAGTCGCAAGTCTTAGGATTTGACATTGAGTTTAGGTGTTAGAAGTTGTGGATTGAGTAATTCGTTTTGGAATAGCGCGTTAGAGATATAGAGCGAGCATGCAGATCAATCAGTCGATTCGGGAGCGGTTTCGTGAGGTTCTTGAACCAATGTTGTCCGATGCTACGTTATTAGCGGCGACGTTGGAGCGGATAGTCCCATCTCGCGAGTCGCAGATGGCGGATTATCAGGCCAACATAGCGATGCCGTTGCAGAAGGTGTTGGGCAAGCCACCGTTGGAGATAGCGCAGAGTGTAGTGGATCGGTTGAAGGTTTCCGACATGTGTTCGAGCGTGAGCATTGCGGGAGCGGGGTATATCAACATGAGGTTATCTCCGCAGTGGTTAGCGGAGCGTGTGATGGAAGCGCATGGGGATGAGCGTGTGGGGGTATCGAGGGTCAGGGAGCCCAAGACGGTGGTGGTCGATTATTCATCGCCGAATGTGGCCAAGCCGATGCATGTGGGTCACATTCGTTCGACGGTGATTGGGGATGCGATCAGCAAGGTGATGCGTTTTTTGGGGCATCGAGTGATAACCGACAATCACTTGGGTGATTGGGGAACTCAATTTGGGATGATCATTTACGGGTACAAGCACTTTCGCGATGCGGATCAATATTCGAAGAATCCGGTTGGGGAGTTGAGTCGGTTGTATCGCAAGGTGCAGGGGATTAGCGGGTATCAAGAGGCGGTCAGTAGTTTAGAGAATTTAGAGCAAGAGGTTATTCAGGCGCAGCAGCGGCTGAAGATGGTTGAGCAGAAGGTGCAGGGAACGCCGAATGACAAGAAGGTTCTCAAGGAGTTGGGAGGAGCGCAGAAGGGAGTTGAGGCAGCGAAGGAGGAGTTAGCGAGTGTTCAGCGCAAGATTGAGGCAGCGCAGGGGGATAAGGAATTAATGCGAGAATCGCAATTGCACGGCAACATCTATGAGAAGGTGTTAGCGGAGACTGCGGCTTTGCATCGAGGGGACGAAGAGAACTTGGGGTTGTGGCATTCTTTTTTGCCCAATTGCAAGGATGAGATACATAGTGTTTATCAGCGTTTGGGTGTGGAGTTTGATCACGAGTATGGTGAGAGTTTTTACCATTCCATGTTGCCGTCGGGGGTTGAGGAGTTATTTGCTAAATCGATGGCAGTATCGAGTGATGGGGCGGTGTGTGTGTTTCTTGAGGGCTTTGATGCACCGATGATAGTGCAGAAGCAGGATGGGGCGTATTTGTATGCGACGACGGATTTGGCGACAGCGATGTTTCGAGAGCGGGAATTTGCGCCGGACGTTTCGTTGTATGTTGTGGATCACCGGCAGGGGGAGCACTTCAAAAAGTTGTTTGCTGTCTTGGAGCGGTTGGGGTATAGCAAGACAGATTTTCGGCATATCAGTTTTGGGACGGTGATGGGATCGGACGGCAAGCCTTTTAAGACGCGTTCTGGGAGTACCGTTGGGTTGGAGTCTATGTTAGATGAGGCGGTAGCGAGAGCGATGGAGGTCGTATGTGATCCGACGACAGGTGCGGGTATATCGATGGACGATGCGGAGCAGCGGCGGGTTGCAGAGACGGTTGGGATTGGAGCGATCAAGTATGCGGATTTATCGCACAATCGAACGAGCAATTATGTATTTGACATGGCGAAGATGGTGCGTCTAGATGGGAATACATCTGCTTACATTCAGTACTCGTATGCGCGAATTCAGAGTATTTTGCGCAAGGCGGAGGATAAGGGTTGGGGGGTTGATAGTTGGGGAGTAAAGCGGGTGGTGTTAGAGCATCCTTCTGAAGTGTCGCTTGGGTTACATATCGTTCGATTTGAGGACATGTTGCATCAATCGATGGTGGACTATACACCAAATTTGATAACAGAATATTTATATGATTTAGCGAAGTTGTTCAGTAGTTTTTACGACCAGTGTTCGGTTCTCAATGCATCGACGGAGGCTGAGGCGTTGTCTAGGTTGCGGTTGACTTCGGTGGTTGGCAAGACATTGCGACAGGGGTTGGAATTATTGGGTATTGGGGTCGTGGATCGGATGTGATTTTTTTTGCAGGGGTGTCGATTTTTTGTAATGAGGATCGGTGTTGTTTTGCAGTAATTCTGGTTGTCAATCCGTTTTGATGAAGTGGGAATTTTAGTGGGAGTTTGGTAGGGTGCTTCCAAAACTCATTCGACTCGATATCTTGTGGGGTCTAGGGTCAAAGTTCTTGATTAGCGTTGCATGAAGTGGCGTGAAGGGGATGTGAGGCTCTAGCGTTTCGACGGATGGATTTGTTTCCCAAGGATGGGTTTTTCTTTTGCAAGCATTCTGTTTGCTGACATATGCAAGTTGTGAAACGTGTGATCTAACGAGTGGGTGTGGATTGGAGTTTGGAAGTGGTTGCATAAAGTGAGCTTCACTTGGTGTGTAGAAAGATGGTAAGAGAGGTTGTATGGGGAAGGAGTTTTGGAGTTGAGCGAGGAGCCAGGGAATGCCGGAAGCCAAGAATAGGGTCGAGAGGCGGGGGTCTGGGATGATGGTAAATCGATTGGGTTGGTTAGGGATTTTATTGATTTCCGTCACGGGTTGTCAGCAGTGGCCGGGAAATCAGGCGATGCGTCAGTATCAGGTTGAGAGTGAGCGATTATTGTCCGAGTTTCGCAGTCAGAAGAAGCGTGCAGAGGATTTAGAGAAGCGGAACTATCAGTTGGAGCAGCGATTGGGGGAGAGTGAGCGAGCTTTAGCGCGACTGCAGGGTGGTGCAGGGGGGAGTCGGATGGCGAATCGTGGTGGGGTTGAGGTAGGGGATGGTGATTTGACATCGCGGCGGATTGGTGGAGGTGGATTACCGGATGTGCAACCTGGACCAGCGGGAAGACTATCTTCTGTGCCTTATGAAGTTCCTGGAGGGCTACAGGGGAACCCGACGCGATCGGGGCAATGGCGGCCGATACCGGGTCGGTAGTTGGGCGCAGTGTGTGTGATAGGGGGGGGAACAGAATGTCTAGGAAGCGGGGGTTGGCGGCGATGGGTCTGAGGGGATAGTGATTTATGAATCGAGTGGTTTGACGGACATTGAG
>JBEICB010000072.1:0-21796 GCA_040373655.1 Pirellula sp.
CCGGTTTTCCCTGTCGACCGCACAGATACCTGCCATTCGAGTACCGTTTCAGAGATCCACTTGCAATTCACATCTGCACCATCGATGGGTAGTGGATGGCACAATGGAATCAGCGTTGAGGTCGCTTTGACGGCTTGGATGGCAGCGATTCGAGCGACGCTAATTGCGTCTCCCTTTTTGAGGGTGTTTTCTCGGATTGCCTGGGCGGCTTCGGGGGACATCGAAATTCTGCTGGTAGCCACCGCCGAACGTTGCGTCTGGGATTTTTCTCCGACATCGACCATTTGGGCAGAGCCATTTTGGTCGACATGAGAAAGTGGAGCATTGTTTGGAGTGTGGGGGGCCATTAGGAATCTCTAGCCATTGTGTTGCCCGAAATCGCCGAGGAAAGTTAACTACCTGGAGCTTGTGCTTTACGGCTCAAACTACCAGTGACTTGCGATTTTTGGCGGGTTTAGCCTTTGTATTCGGCTCCGAAGAATTCCTTGCTTGCCGAAACACTTGGCTTGATTGTCCGTTTGCCTTCTTTCCAGTCGGCTGGGCAGACTTCGCCATTAGTTTCGAAGAATTGCAGGGCTTTTACCATCCGGAGGGCTTCGTCGACGGAGCGTCCGAGGGGCAGGTCGTTGACGACTTGGTGGCGTACAACGCCAGCTTTGTCGATGAGGAACAAGCCGCGGAGTGCAACGGCATCGTCGAGGAGAACGTCGTAATCGCGGGAAATCTGCTTCTTAAGGTCCGCAACGAGCGTGTAGTTAATGGCTCCGATACCACCTTCGGTGCGTGGAACATTTCGCCAAGCGAGGTGGGAGAATTTACTGTCGATTGAAACGCCGACGACTTCCACTCCAAGATCATTAAATTCTTTGATGCGATCGGAGAAAGCGATGATTTCTGTTGGGCAAACGAAGGTGAAGTCGAGTGGGTAGAAGAACAGCAGGACGTATTTTCCCTTGAGTTGGCTGAGGGTCAGCGATCCGAAGGAGCCATCTTTCAGGACGGCATCAGCGGTGAAATCGGGAGCGGGTTTGGTGACCAGAACTGCCATGGTGTAGGAACTCCGTGGGAAAATGGTTTGAAAAAGGGGACGAACTATAGAGGTTGCCGTCGAAAGACGCCCATCGTCGCCATTGTCTGCGGTGCGTCAAGGCTCAACTCTTGAGCTAACGGGGTGGAAATAGGGATTCTGGCGGGGGGCGAGGGGCGTTGGGGTGGGGTAAACTGTGGTTTATGCAATTTTGGAATTCATCGTCGGTGTCCTTTGAGGCATGGGAGCGGGGGGGAGCCATGGCACAATGGTTTGGAATCGTGGGAATGGGATTCTCCAGGATGGTCTTGTGGCTGGCTTGCTGGGTCGGCTTATTGGTTGCTAATGCGCCGTTAGATTTCCGTCTTTGGCAGGAATGTCGTGGTGCAGATCGGTTGTGGGTGGTGCAGGGAGGGGTAGGGCGTTCTGTTATTGCTGTGGCGAGTTCCGCGAGTGAGCGGGAGCTTGAGGCGGTCGAAGAGTTGCAGCGATGCGTGGAGATCATGTCAGGGGTGCGGTTACCGATTGAAAGGGATCGATCGAAGGTTGAGCGATTGATGCGTGGTGGGGATAGCTTGGGTTCGGTGTTATTGGTCGGAGAGTTGGCGTTGGAGTTGGAGCCTTCGTTGCGTGAGGAGTTGCGAAGTGTTTCAAAACCGGATCCTGTGTTGCGCAGTGACGCCATCGTGGTACGTCGGCGGGGCAGTTGTGTGTACATTGCGGGCAACAATGTGGACTCTCATTGTTATGCGGTAGTCGAGTTGCTTCGCCGTTGGGGTTGTCGTTGGTATTTGCCGACGGAGATTGGTGAGTGTATTCCGAAGCAAGCCGATTTGTGGATCGATGATTTGGATTACGTGTATGGTTCTCCGTTTGAGGTTCGGCGTTACTGGTTGTCTTGGTTGGGAGATGACACGGGGAAGCGTGAATTCATGCGACGGAATCGCTTCAATGATTTGAGTGTTCCGAGCGGGCACAATTTAGGCCAATACACCAAGGAGTTGATTCCCGAGGGGAAGTCAATGTTTCAGGTTCCGATTTCGGAGGATCGGACAGCGGAACATGTAGCAGCGCAGTTGTTGGGAATGTACAAGGAGGGGAAGGATATTCAGCTTGGGATGGAAGATGGTGTGTATGAGTCCCAATCGGCAAGCGACGCAGCGTTGATCGGCTTGCAGTATGACAAGTACTTTCAAACGCAGTCATACACTGATGCGTTTATGACTTTTTATAACAAGGTTGCGAGGCGATTAAAGGAACAGGTGCCGGAGAGTAAATCACGGATTGGTTTCTTGGCGTATTCGAATATTACTTTGCCACCGGTTGTGGTGAAGCGAGCGGAGGATTCGTTGGTCGCTTATTTAGCTCCCATCGATTTTGATCCGATACACTCGATGGATGATCCACGTTCGGCACCGCGTCGCGAACTCAAGGAGATTGTGTACGAGTGGTCCAAGGTGATGCGAGGTCGCGTGGTCTTGTACGATTATGACCAGAGCATGTTGGTGTGGCGGGACATTCCGAATCCTTCGCATCAAGCTTTTGTCAAAGATGTGCAGCATTACCGCAAGGCGGGGATATTAGGAGTGGATACGGAGAGTCGTGGTGCGACCGCGACGACCTTTTTGAATCTTGCGATACGTGGGGAATTGTTGTGGAATCCAGAGTGTGACATCGATGCTTTCTTGAAGGAGTTTTACGTCAAGTTTTACTCTGTCGCATCGGAGCCGATGTCTCAGTATTGGGCCGCGATCTATGGGGCTTGGGAGCAGACATTGGCGACGGAGCATGAGTACTTTGTCGCTCCTGCGGTTTACACACCTGAGTTGTTAAGTGTGTTGCGAGGGCATTTGCAGCGGGCGGAGGAACTTGTCGCCAAGGCGGGTGCGTCGGAGTCTCGCGAAGGAAAGTTGTTAACCGAGAGGATGAAGTTCACTCGGATGCAGTTTGAGTTGTTGGAAGCTTACATGGGAATGGTCTGGGCGGCCAATACGGAAGTAGACTATGCAACGGCGGTATTGCTTGGGGAACGCGGACTGGCGGTTCGCGAGCGTATGACGGATATGAATGGGACTTTTACGACTTACAAGAAGATCGGGGAGTCTGGGTATGCTTGGTGGCCTGGCGAGGTGCAGCAGTATCGTGAACTCTTGGAGTGGACAGATGGCAAGAAGGGGAAGTTGATCAGCAAGTTACCTTTGCGATGGTCGTTTTGTCGAGATCCGAAGGATGAGGGGCTGGGAGCGAAATGGTATTCGCAGCCCAAGGTTAAGGAGGACTGGACGGAGTTGCGAAGCGATCTATATGTGCAAGGGCAGGGGGTGGTGACCGAGGATTATCAAAGTTACACCGGTCATTTTTGGTACGACACAGAACTTGAGATCGATGCAAGTGTGTTGGGGGCGGGGGCTGATCAGGGAGCATTGCATTTGCGTTTTCCTGGTATCTTCAACGAGTGTTGGTTGTATATCAATGGACAGGAGGTAGCGCATCGGCCTTTCAAGGGTCTGTGGTGGTTGAATGATTATCGATTCGAGTGGGATGTGGATATAAGTGGAAAGTTGGTGGCAGGAATCAACCGAATTACGCTGCGTCATTTCAATCCGCATCATTTTGGGGGAATGTTTCGTCGTCCATTTGTGTATCGTGTGGTTGATCAAAAGGTACCCGCAAATGGAAATGAGCAACAATCAGCAGTGCCAAAAGAGAGTAGTCCGGTTAAGTTGTTTCCGGTGAAGGCGTTTCATATCCCTCCTGAGACGACGACGGAGGAGTCGGGATATTTTTCGTTGTGTGAAGGGCTTGATGGCAAGATCTACATCGGGACCGCAGCTTACGGTCGAAACGCTTACTTAGTCGAGTTCGATCCGCAGACAGAAGCGATGCGAGTGGTGCTCGACGTGCATGGTCTGGTGGGTTTGCCGTTAGAGCCGACCGGTTATGCGGCGCAATCGAAGTTGCATACTCGCAACTATGTAGGGGAGTCCGGGAGGATCTACGTTGGATCCAAGCAGGGGTATCCGACGGCGGCGGAGAAGAAACTTCTGGAGGCGGGGGGCAGTTTACCGGAGTACCTTGGTGGATATGTGATGAGTTACGATCCGAGTACCCAAACTGCGGAGAATTATGGGATGCCAATGCCTTTAACGGAGGCCTTGCGAGGCCAGGGGAAAAAGGAGGGGCAGGGGGTGATTGATGTTACGGCGGATGAAGCGCGAGGCATCTTGTATGTGATCACATGTGAGGAACAGCATTGGATGCTGTACGATTTCAAGAGCAAGTCGTACCGGGATCTTGGGGTGACGTTGCGCGATCAGCCGAACACATTGATTGATACGAAGGGTAGGGGGTGTGCGATCACCGCAGACTATCGGCTTGCGCGCTACATACCAGGCGATGGAGATGCTACATCGGGTCAGGTCTTCGTTGATGCGTTGATGGTTGGTGAGCAGCCTTTATCGGAGGTGATTGGAAAGGACTGCGTGCATCCGGATTGGCGGATATCTGCGGATGGGACAGCGGGTTACCTTCAATTTCTAAACGATTTAAGAATGTTTCGAGTTGATTTGCGGGGCGAAGTGGGCTCGCCGGTGGCGGTGGAGAATTTGGGGAATCGCAAGGAGGGGAAGAATCCTGACTCGCGTGGTTCGATTTCTGTTGGGCCGGATGGTCGGGTGTATTCTGTGATCCGGATCGACAACGAGACGGGGTTTGGGACTGGCTACTTGCACCATGTTGTGCGCCATGATCCGAAACAAGGAGACATGGTGGATTTGGGCGTGCTAGCGGTGAGCAATCCTGAGTTCTTTGATTTTCAAGCGGGTCCGAAGTTGAACTCGGATGGTAGTCCACGTCCTGTGCATGGTTTTCATCGGTTGCCGGATGGTACTTTGACTCCCTTGCATGCCGTTTTGGGAATGATTGTTACGCGAGATGGGACGCTGTATGCGACGACTTTGTACCCGTTTACGTTAATGAAGCAAGTGAACGTTGAACCAGGCAAGTGAGCAAGTTGAAGCTTTGGGCGGTACTAATCTTGAAGTTCTGGGTTTTCCTGAGCGAGGTGGGCGACGGCAAGAGCTGGAGCAACGCGTGAGAAATCCGGTCCAAGTTTCTCGGCGAGATTGCAGTGACCCGTGATTCCGAAGCGATCTGCGAGGACACCGTCTTTGAGTGCTTCGCGGACGAGGAATTCGCCATGTCCGCTGCAGATCAGTGTTGAGATAGGATTATTTGTCGTTGTTGCGGTCTGGGATGTACGCGCTAGAACTTTTTCAAGGCCGCGTCGAAGGAGTCGCGATTGTTTTTGATGGACTGTATTTACGATTGCATCGATATCTGTGTCGGTGATGGTTGAGCCATCTTCGCCGACGATTCTCGCGAGCCGAAAGCGAGCGTGGAGTCGGGTCATTGGTCGAGAGTCGCACGTGTCACAATCATCGGGGGCTTCGTCGAGGCAACGCATCCAGACGTACGCATCGCGGGTGGTTGCGAAGAGTTCGTTCATGACAGGACATCGTTTCCCGTGCAGAGGGACAGAGCGAAGGAGGCCGGCGAGATTCGATCGTTCGACGCCGGAATAAATCAGTTCATGTCGTTTTAGGCGGTCCGAATCGGTTTTCGATTTACTGAGGACTCGTTTTGAAGATATCCCAACGATATCGATTGTCGTTGACCCGATGTCCAATACGACTCCGTGTTGATTGGGTTGTAAGAACCTTCGGGACCAATTGGCGAGCGCATGCCAATTGGAGGCGGCGGTGATCCAAGGATCCCTGGCAGCTTGTGCGGGGCTGCGCCATTGGCCATCAACGCAGTAGACATAGACGAGTGGAGCGGGAAAGAGACGGGTGACTTGCTCGAGGATTCTGGCGACACCTTCGGCTCGGGTCGCAAAGCAATCGGCGAGTTCACCGGTCATGGTCAAAGCGATGGCGTGGAATTCGGGACAGTCATCGATGCAAGTCGCAAGTGTCGCAGCGAGTTGTTCGGACTGTTTCCACATGGGGAACGGGATGGAGGCAGACCAAGTGGGTGTTCCTTCGCTGCCACATAGTGCAAGCTTGAGATTGGCACCTCCGATATCGATGCCTAGCCATGGGTTTGAGGATTGTGCTTGTGGCTGATTATTTTGTTTTTTGGAGGTTGTCATAAGATCAGCATGCAATCGCCGTAGCTGAAGAATCGGTAGCGTTCTTCGACCGCTTTGCGATAGGCTTCGAGCATTAGTTCTCGGGTGGCAAAGGCGCTGACGAGAACGAGGAGGGTGCTCCTGGGTAGGTGGAAATTGGTCAGTAGTCGGTCGACTGCATGAAAAGTAAAGCCAGGGCGGATGAACAGATCGGTTTGACCTGCCCATGGAATTAAGGTGCCTTGGCCATGTTTAGCTGCGGTTTCGAGAGTTCGAACGGAGGTTGTTCCGACGGCGAGAATTTTCCCACCTTCGGCGCGGGCGCTTTGAAGTCTGCGAACGACATTTTCGGAAATCTGTGCGACTTCGCTGTGCATTTTGTGATCATCAAGTTTTTTTGCAGCGACGGGTCGGAAGGTACCCAAGCCGACGTGGAGTGTCACAGAGAGGAGCGCGGTGCCTCGCTTTCGGATCTGTTGTAGGAGCTCTTCGGTCAGGTGCAGACCGGCCGTTGGTGCGGCGACGGAACCTGGGTTTCGGGCGTAGACTGTTTGGTAGCGTTCGCGATCAATATCGGTCATTTGTCCGTCGCGGATATAGGGAGGTAGTGGGATACGTCCCGCCGATTCAAGGAGATCGAGCCAAGATGCAACGGGGCATGGGCTGCATAGCAAGTGTCCTTCGGGGGTGTACGAGATGACTTTTAGCCCCTGTGTTTCGCGTCCTTCTTGGTCTCGTATAACGATTCGCTCCCCGGGTTGCATGGTTCCGCGAGTCTTGGATAGGAGTTCAGCGATGCCGTTTTCTTCGCGTAGAAACAAACCTTCCCAGCGACCGCGAGTTTGTTCGCGGTATCCGACGAGTCTCGCAGGTATAACGCGTGAATCATTCACGACGATGGCATCTCCAGCGCCAAGGAAGGACGGGAGATCACGTATCGAAGCGTGAGAAATGGATCCACGTTCTCGATCGATGACCATCATGCGCGCATCGGTACGATGGGTTGGAGGGTCTTGGGCAATCAAGTCTTTTGGTAGTTCGAAGTCGTAGAGATCCATCTCGTCAGTTGGATCGTTGGACAATGGTTGCGTCGAGTCCTGCATGCCGGCTGGCTGTCTCTCTTGATGGGTTTTGCTGGATGAAGAGCATCTATCCTATTCATTCGGATGGTTTAGATCTGGTTATAAGCGAAGGTCCTAAGAAATCCAAATGGTTAGGAGCAGAAAGATAGGCAAGAAGATGTGGGCAGGAAGATGGGGTGGAAATTGGATCTGTTTAACGAGGGTTTAGGAAACCGATATCCTGAGCGGATAAGATTTTAAATTCCGAGTTTCTATACTTTTCCGTACTTGATTGTCTTCTGTTTTCATGCCCCCATTTTCATGCCAATATTTGCACGGCTGTTTGATTGTTCCGCACGAGTATGTTTTGGCAGGAGGATAAGGGCTAGGGTAGTTCGCGGATGCGGATGTTTTTAAATTCTACCGGTGCACCTTCGGATTCAAGGCAGAGGAATCCTTCTGGCGGGTCTGCTTGGTTTCCACCGGAGACTTCGTGTCCGTTGACCCAGAGTCTTACTTCGCCGTTGATAGCTCGAACGTAATAGAAATTCCAGTTCGGGGATGGTTTGCTAAATTCACCTTTGGGGAAGCTTCGGGAGCCATCTGGCGAGAGGGGTGGGAATGGTTTGAGTTTGGATTTACCGACGGGGAAGATATCACCGTGGGTGGTGAACCAAGTCGCTTTTTTGCCGGAGCTCTTTTCGTATTGTTCTGTGTAGCCGTGGTCGAGTACTTGGACTTCGATACCGGCGTTTGGAAGTCGGTTGGGTACGAGACCTTCGAGGGCTTCGTCGGGAGTCCAGAGGAAGAAGCCTGAGTTGCCGCCGTGGGAGAGGTGTCTCCACCAGCCGACGAATTCGAGGTTTCGGTATTTCTTTTTGGAGCGAAGAACACCTACGGGTTTTCCGGTGCAGTGAACGAGAGGGCCGTCCCAGGTCCAGGTTTCTTCATCGCAGTTTGCGCGTTGGAAGTCGTCTTTGCCGAGTTCTATCCAACCGGGAGCTGTGGTATCGATTTGTATGAAGGCCGAGGCAGCGCCGATTTCTGGGGTTGCGATTGGAGTCAGATCTTGTGCTTGGTTGGTACCGATGTTGGTCCAGAGGGTAAGGGCGAGCAGGCTGGGGGCGAGTAACTGCTGGAGGCTGGGGAGTTTGGTTGCAGAGAAACGGGTCGTGTTTGGTTTGTGGTGTTTCATCATGATCTGGTTCAGGGAGGGATAGATCGAAAAGTTAGGTAGGAAGGGTTGGGGGCAAAAGACAGAGTCGCAAGGATCTAGTGGAGCAGGATAGCGGATGGAGAATGAGGAAGCAAATCGGGAGATCGACGTGTTTATCTTTCCGACATAATGCTACGTCCGCCATTTTTAGCGACGACGATATGGTCGAGGACACGGATCCCGACGAGTTCTCCGACTTTTGAGAGGCGATCGGTAACCGCGATATCCTCGCGGCTGGGTGTTGGGTCACCCGAGGGGTGATTGTGTGCGAGAATGATTGCTGATGCGCTGTCGCGGATAGCGAATCTAAAGACTTCTCTGGGGTGCACGAGGCTAGCGTCAAGGGTGCCGACGGTGATACGGTGAGAGGTGATGGGGCCGTGTTGGGTATCGAGTGTCACGATATGAAATTCTTCTTGGAGTCCATCGGCGGCGAGTCTTGCGAATCGTTTTAGGCAAAAGCGGATAGCATCTTCGGAGCCGCGGATGCGTTCGGGGGTTGGTGGTGCGATATCGCGCTGGACAGCGATCCGACGGCCTAGTTCGATACCGGCCATAATTTGGCAGTAGCTGTCGCTGCGAATGGCTTTGCTGATGGGGCGTAGTTCATGGATGCTTGCATCGATTAGTTTTGAGATGCCTTGGTCTTGGAATCGGCTTGAGATGGCTAGTCCTGCTTGGACGGCAGATTCACCAGGTACACCGACACGGATGAGGATGGCGAGGAGTTGAGCATCGGTCAGGTGTTCTGGGCCATCGCGAAGGAGTTGTTCTCTGGGGCGATCTTCGAGGGGGACGGATTTGATTTGTTGGCCGAAGATTTGTTTTTCGATCCAGCCATCGACGCTGGTGGGATCATCTGCAATCCATCTGTAGATGGTTTGTCGTTCTTCGACGCGGCTTTCGAGATGACCATCGCGTGCGAGTTGTTTTAGGACACGGGTAACGTAGCCGGGGGAGAGGTCTCGGCATTGGAGTTTTGCCCAATCGATGGAAAATTCACGTTCTTGTCGGAACGAGTCGACAGCGGTGCGAAGTTTTCGGATGCGTTGTGGGTTCATCGCAGTTCTCCGGAGATCGAAGGGACAATGAGATGTTGGATCGCGGTGGTGGTTCAGGGTTGGGAGTACAGGATTCACGATATCGAAAACATGCAAAAATTGCTCGAAAGTGGCACGAAAAAGTTTTTCTGGAAACTTGGTATGATTCTTCGGTAGGCGTGGAGTTAAGGAACCGAGTTTCGAAATGGAAGTAGAGAAGGAATAGCGATGACGCGAGGCGATGAAGGGGACTTGGTAAGCGAGCAAGGCGTAACGCCGGTGGTGATTGGCACAGTGGGATGTCGGCAGGTGTTGGTCGGTGGGGAGTCGATGAGTTTGATCGCGGGGCCTTGTGTGATTGAATCGTTGGATTTGTGTTTACAGATTGGGGAGGGGGTATTGAAGGCTTGTGAGTCTTTGGGGATTGGGTATGTCTTTAAGGCATCGTTTGACAAGGCGAATCGCACGAGTGGGGGAAGTTATCGTGGGCCTGGCATCGATGAGGGTTTGCGAGTGTTGGAGGAGGTCAAGAGGCGATTGGGTGTACCGGTGACGACGGATGTACACGAGAGCAGTCAGGCGAAGGGAGTGGGGGAAGTTTGCGATTTGTTGCAGATTCCTGCATTCTTGGCGAGGCAGACCGATTTGTTGGTGGCATGTGCTGCAACGGGACGGCCGATGAATGTGAAGAAGGGTCAATTTATGAGTCCGGCGGACATGCGGTATGTGGTGGAGAAGGTGGGGGGTGAAGGTCAGGTGATGTTGTGTGAGCGGGGAACTTTTTTTGGGTATGGACGATTGGTCAACGATATGACCGGTTTGGTACAGATGCGAGGTTTGGGGGTGCCGGTGATCTTTGATGCAACGCATTCGGTGCAGCAACCGGGTGGTTTGGGGGGGGCGACTGGTGGCAATCGTCAGATGGTTGAGCCTTTAGCTAGGGGCGCTGCTGCGGTGGGGGTGGATGGTTTCTTTTTCGAGACGCATCCGGATCCGGATCGCAGCCCGAGCGATGGTCCGAATATGGTGCCTTTAGCGGAGTTTCCGGGGGTGCTTGGGCGAGTTGCGACGATTTGGCGAACCACGAGAGCTTGGGGGGCGTAGTGGATCGTACTGGTGGGATTGTTATTTTAGGATTGTTATTTGTAGTTGGTTTTGAACTGTTGCTTGTATGGGTTTTGTTGCTGATCGGGGTCTAGTTGCTGATCGGGGCCGTGCACCTGGACCTTGGGAAATTTTATTGTTTGTTATGATCGTTAGAAAGCGCGTAATTGTTATGACTTATTTCGATTCGATTACGCGGAAGTTGTTGGCATGTGGGCTGGGGATGTTGGGGGTTGGGCTGGTCGGTTGTGTTGATCCGGCGCAGCGGGACGTGGAGAGCATTCAGGTCGAGACGGCGGTGAGCAAAGAGAACCGCGATTCATTGCGAGAGGCATTTCGGTACCTACCGCAATTGATTCGATTGGATCGGACGGCTGCGATGCAGGAGATCAATTACCAGTTGAATACTTGGTCGAAGAGTGTGACAAATCCTCCGGAGTGGAAGGCTTCGTCGTTGCTTGAGTCGATTCCGGCGAATTTGCGAACGATTGATTTTGCGCAGCGGATGACAGCTTTGGAGTTTGGTGAGCCTGAATGCGAGTTCATGCTGCAGAATCAGTTGATGCGACAGATTTCGCAATGGGTGATTGAGAAATCTTATCGGGACGGGATGTTTCAGGGGTGGTTAGAGTCACGCAAGGGGGATTTGTCTGCTGAGGAGTGGGCTCGTTTGGAGACCACACTGAAGTTATTTGATTGGACGATGTGCAACATAGCGATCGATGGAAACGCGAAAGACATCGAGCAATTGGTCAACAATCCTGAGCTACCGTTGAATGATTCATCGATGGTGTACCGTCAGTTGCCTTGGCAGACCATGATGTTTGGTCGGGGGGATGGATGGGAACGAGGGAGAGTTTTTACACAGCTATGTTTTTCGCAGGGGATCGATGCAGTAGTTCTTGCGTTGCCGAGTGTTACGGGAGCGACGGAGAATGCGGCGCTTCGATTGTGGTGCATAGGGGTACCAATTGGTAATGACATTTTGTTGTTTGAACCGAGGTGGGGACTTCCGATTCCTTCGGTAGCGGGCAATGGCATTGCGACATTAGCGCAAGCGAAGAGCGATGCGTCGGTATTGCGACGTGCGAAGTTACCTGGGCGGTTTGAGTATCCGGTCGAGATGAAGGATTTGAAGGATGTCGTTGCGTTAGTGGACATCGAGCCGTTTACGGTTGGTAGGACGATGTACACTTTGGAGCGATCGTTAACAGGAGAAAATCGTCAGCGGTTGAGTATCGACGCGGACGCGTATGAAGCCCGATTGTTGGCGATCGATCCGAAGCTATCCGTGCGGCTTTGGAATGTGCCTTGGATGGCTCACGTTTACAATCAAGCGGTTCGCAAGCGGCTCGATGATATGTCACCTTTTGCGGTGAATTACATGGAGCGGGTTGGCAGTTATGTTACCGATACTCCGATCAGTCGTGCCAGAATGTTGCACTTGAAAGGGCAGTTCGAGAGCACCTTGGATGCGGCTGGGGCATTGCGCAGTTACATGGACATTCGCGTGGATGAGGAGACGTTGCGTGAGTTGCAATACGATCGGGAATTGCAGAAGGCTTTTGGGATGATCAAGCGTCCATCGGAGAGCGCGGAGTTGTACGAAGCTCGCGTGGCGATGATGGCTTCTTTTTTGCGGAAGTCCAAGTTTGACATTGGGATTTTTCTGGCGATGGCCAACGTGGACATGGGCAAGCCGGAGACTGCGATCGATTGGTTGAGCAAGCGGATACTCAGTCAAAAGGGTACAGAGCGATGGCATGCGCATGCTCATTATTTATTGGGGCGAAACAAGGAATCGATGGGAGATTTGGCGGGGGCAATTGAAGAGTACAAATTTGAAGAAAGTGCGCAGAGTGCTGGAAATCGGATAAGGGTTCGAAGGCTTGAGCAGAATCTAGAGCCAACGTCGAATCCAAAAGTAAACTAGTAATAGACTTGCTACGCTAGCCATGAGCATGAGGGAGAGAGGGTAGCCGAATACCCATTTGAGTTCTGGCATGTTCCAAGGGGAGACTTCAGGGTCAAAGTTCATGCCGTAGACGCCGGCGATGAATGATAGCGGGATGAAAATCGTAGAGATGATGGTTAGGAGTTTCATCACCTCATTCATATTGTTGTTGATACTCGACAGATAGAAGTCTCTGAGATCTGAGGTGGCTTCGCGGTAAGTGTCGACGGTATCGATGACTTGGATGACGTGGTCGTAGCAGTCGCGGAGGTGAACGCGAGTTTCTGGGTGGATATTTGGGATAGTGTCTCGGACGAGTTCGTTGATCATTTCGCGATGTGGACGGATGGAGCGTCGAAGTGCGAGGAGTTGGCTACGGAGCGTGTGGATACGGTGCATTTGTTCGTTTTGGATTTGTGCAGTGATATCCAATTCAAGTTCGTCGACTTGTTCTACGAGTCCTTCGATGACAGGGAAGTAGCTATCGATGACAGCATCAAGCATGCTGTAGAGAAGGTAGTCGAGATCGGTGTGTGCGACTTTGCCGCGTTTATTTCGAAGGCGTTGTCGCAGGGGATCCCAGCAATCTCCTGGGCGTTCTTGGAAGGAGATTAGAACATTGCCTTTGAGGTACATCGAGAGTTGTTCGGTGACGGTGGGATCTTCGCCGTCGACCATACGGGAGACGACAAAAAGGCCGTCATCGAATTCTTCGACTTTGGCTCGTTGATAGACGTTGACGACGTCTTCGATGACCAAGGGGTGGAGTTGGAACATATTGGCCAAACTGCGGAGGGTGGCTTCCGAGCCGAGGCCGACGACGTCGATCCAGAGGCGTGGGCAGGAGGCGGTAATGGCGTCGAGTTCATTGACGTCTCGGATTTCCTTTTCGATAGGATCGTTACCGAGACCGATGACGCGGATGGTGGTGGGGACGGCGGAGGGGTCGACGAGTATTTGGCCGGGAGCATCACCGGGTCGTGCTCGACGTTTCCAGGAGTGTTTTTTGGATTTGCCGTATTTCTTTTTCGCCATAATGTTAATGAAAACGAGTGAAATATTGAGTGTGTGAGAGTGGAAGGGGGGGGAGGTTGTGATGCGGTGTTGGGTAGGGTAGTTGTTGGGATAGAAATTTTGGTTCCAATTCCAAGATCGGGATGTGTGGGGCGAACTTCCGATTATCTTATCCGTCGAATTCGTTGAGAAACGGGGGGCGGTGGGATACTTTTCCAATTTCAGCGAATTTGAACCGAGCGATTTCTATGCAATTGCAGATCGAGAATTTAAGCAAGACGTATCCTGGCGGTGTTCAGGCTTTAGATCGAGTTTCGTTGACGATTCCACGAGGGATGTTTGGGTTGTTGGGGCCTAATGGGGCAGGGAAGTCGACGTTGATGCGAACGGTTGCGACTTTGCAGGATGCGGATTCAGGGAGCGTGTACTTGTCGGGGTCGCCGGTATCACCGCGTATCGATGTCTTACGTGAAAAGGACACTGTGCGGCGTTTGCTCGGTTACTTGCCGCAGGAGTTTGGGGTATATCCAAGGACGAGCGCGGTGAGGTTGCTTACTCATTTAGCTGCGTTGAAGGGGGTGGGGACGACATCGAAGGAGCGTGCGGAGGTTGTCGAAGGTTTGTTGGAGCGGGTGAATTTGACGAATGTGCGGCACAAGGCGGTTAGCACTTATTCGGGTGGGATGCGGCAGCGGTTTGGAATAGCGCAAGCGTTGTTAGGAGATCCGCAGTTATTGATCGTGGACGAGCCGACAGCGGGATTGGATCCGGGGGAGCGGAATCGTTTTTACAACTTATTAGCGGAGGTTGGAGAGAACATTATCGTCATTTTGTCGACTCACATCGTGCAGGACGTCAAGGAGTTGTGCACGAGCATGGCGATTATCGATCGGGGGAGGTTGTTGGCGAGTGGTTCACCTGCGGACGCTGAGGGGGCTTTGGCGGGCAAGGTTTGGTCGCGAACGATGAGCAAGCAGGAGTTGCAGCAGAGGGATTGGAGTTACCCGATTTTATCGACCAAGTTGGTAGCGGGATTACCGATGGTGCGAGTTTACAGTGAGGTTGAGCCGGTGGGGAATTGGCGGTCCGTGGAGCCCGATTTGGAGGATGTCTTTTTTGCGAATCTAAACGGGGAGGCGACGCTAGTAAGTAGTAGGTAGAGAGTGGAAAGTAGAGAGTGGAAAGTAGAGAGTGGAAAGTAGAGAGTGGAAAGTAGAGAGCCACCTGCTGCCAAGCGGTGGTTTTGGTTGGTGGGTGGATGGATGTGGCGTTGGGGGTGATGGGTTCCTGGATTAACTAAGTGAGTATTGAAAAGATGTTCCGCGAGTTTTTTAGATTTGAGTTGTCGTATTGGTTGCGCGGATTGATGGTGTATGTCTTTGTCGTAGCGATGGCATTGTTGTATTCGATTGCCACTGGTTCGGAGTTGGAGATCAGTTCCTCGGGTGGCAACTTACTGCGGAACTCGTCTCATGCGATAGCGACTTGGTACATCGGCGCGAGTTTATTGACGAGTTTTATGGCGGCATCGATTTATGATTCTTCTGCATCGCGGGATTACGCGAACAAGATGTCGGATATTTTGTTTAGCAAGCCCTTGAACAAGTGGGGGTTTTTAGGTGGGCGATTTGCAGGAGCTTCGTTGGTTGCTTTATTGCCTTGTTTGGGTGTAACGTTGGGGATTCTAATTGCCAATGCCGTGAATTTGACGGACACAGAGCGATGGGGGCCGGTAGACATATCGAAGCACTTCAAGCCGTATTTGTTGATTGTGATTCCGAACTCGTTGATTTTTGGATCGATAGTTTTTGCGGTGGCAAGCATTACTCGAAATACTTTGTATTCCTTTTTGTCTTTATTGGCGATTTTGGTGGTCTATGGGGTGACACAAAGTCTGGCGAGTCAATTGGATTTCGAGTGGTTAGCAAGTTGGTTGGATCCGTTCGGTGCAGCGGCTTTCGATGAGGCTACAAAGTATTGGACGGTTAGCGACCTCAACACGCGTGACATACCAGTGACAGCGATGATGGTGTGGAATCGGTTATTGTGGTTGGGGATTGCGGCGGTGGTTTTTTTCTGGGTTGTGAATCGATTTCGATTTGAGACAGCGGTTCGTAGAGAAGTGCGGTTTGGTAGCAGGGGTAGGTCAAAGGTTATCGGTGCGAAGGGGGACAACAGGAACGATGCCGAAGTGGAAGTATCTAGCAGGGGGCCTGGGCCAGTATTACAGCAGCCAGTGTCACAGCAGCCAGTGTCACAGCATGTGCAACCGCGTTGGTTCACACAGTTTTGGTCTGCTTTGCGTTCCGACATGTCGGCGGTTTTATTCAGCAAGACATTCTTGATTGTCTTGTTGTTTACGTTGATCAACGTCGGATTTAGTTTGGCTTTCGGTAATTCTGATTCCTATGGGGTCCCGACATTTCCGGTGACTTATCAGATGGTCGAGGCGATTACCGCGTCCTTACTGATATTGCCTTTGGCAGTGATCACTTTTTTTACGGGAGTGCTGGTATGGCGGGATAGGGACAACCGGTTTCATGAGATTCTTGGGGCTGCGCCGGTTCCGAACAGTGTGTTTACCACCGCTCGGTGGGTAGCGATGTTGATCATTTTGTTATGCATCTTGATTCTTGGGGTTGCGATTGGAGTGTTTTATCAGTGGACGCAGGGATACAACCGATATCAGCTTGGCGTTTACCTTCAAGAAATGGTTGGGCTGACTGGATTGCGTATGTTGTTTTTATTGGTCATTGGTTTTGTTGCTCATACCTTGGCACCTAACAAGTACATCGGTTATTCGTTGTTTGTGTTTTACTTTGTGGTGAACGGGCAGATCTGGAATTGGCTGCGATGGGATAGTTTGTTGGTGCAGTTCGGTTCGCTTCCGAATCATGTTTACTCGGACATGTTTGGAATCGCGCCTTATCGTTCTGGATTGCTTGGGTTTGGTTTGTATTGGCTGTTGGTGTCGGTGGTTTTGCTGTGGTTATGCAACATTGCGATGCATCGTGGAGTCCCTAAGCGTTGGTGGGAACGGTTGGGGAGTGGGATACGGAGTGCGACGTTTCGGAGTTGGCTGGTGCCGATCGTATTTGGGTGTACAGCGGCGGTAGTTGGTGGTTGGTTGGCTTATAATACGATGGTATTAAATCGGATGCCAAGTTCGCTGGAGCAAGAGACGATTCAGGTGGAGTATGAGAGGAATTATTCCCATTTAGCGACGGTGTTGCAGCCGAAGGTTGAAGCCGTGCAGTACGCGATCGACATTTATCCTGAGACTCGAAATGTTCGATTAGAAGCGGTACAGAAGATAACCAACAAGGGAGAGTATCCGATTGAGCAATTTTATTTGAACGTAGCTCCCGAAATGGATACAAAGATCGAGATACCTCGTGGGGAATTGCAGGAGGACGATAAGAAGTTAATGATGCGGGTTTATCGTATTGATCCACCGATGCAGCCGGGAGAGTCTCTTAAGATGCGATCTGTAGTCTGGAGTCGTACTCGGGGGATTGAGAATGAGGTAAGCAATCCTCAGTTGGTGCAGAACGGGACGTTTTTCAACAACAGTATTGCACCTTCGTTTGGCTATAGTCAGGACCGTCGACTCGCTTCGCCAAGGAGGCGCAAGTTATGGGGTTTAGAGCCGATTGAGCCGTTACCTGCGTTGAGAAGGGAGTGCGATGAGACTTGTAATTTTCATTATATCGCTGACGACTCGGATTGGGTGGAAGTAGAGACAGTCATCAGTACATCGCAGGATCAGATTGCCGTGGCGCCTGGATCATTGGTGGAGCAATGGCAAGATGGTGGGAGAAATTATTATCGGTATCGGGTGGATCATCCGTCGCTAAATTTTTACTCCTTCATCTCTGCCAAGTACGAAGTAGAGCGGGGCAAGGTGGGTGATGTCGACACGGAGGTGTATTATCACAAGGAGCATCCTTGGAATGTGCCGAAGATGTCCAAGGCGATTGCGGACACATTGGAATACTGTGGTCGGGAATTTGGGCCTTATAAGCATAAGCAGGCGAGGATCATCGAGTTTCCTCGGGTAGCCGCTTTTGCACAGGCTTTCCCAGGAACGATGCCATATTCGGAGGCGGTTGGTTTCATAGCTAAGGCTGAGAAGCCGGACGACATCGACATGGTGACCTACATCGTGGCGCATGAGATGGGGCATCAGTGGTGGGCGCATCAGGTGATTGGGGCAAAGATGCAGGGAGCGACGTTGCTGTCTGAGACTTTAGCGCAGTACACGGCGCTGATGGTCATGCGCAAGACGGTAGGGGACGACAATATGCACAAGTTCATGCGTTATGAGATGGACCGTTATTTGCGATCTCGGGGAGGAGAACAACTGAAAGAAAGACCGTTGATTCAAGTGGAGTTAACACAGGGGTACATCCATTATCAGAAAGGAGGTATCGCTTTGTATTATTTGGCGGAGATGATTGGTGAAGCGAGGGTCAATGCGGCGCTCAAGCAGATTATTGACGAGTATGCTTACAAGGGGCCACCATATCCAAATGCCCATGCGTTGGTCGATCGGTTGCGAGAACAAACTCCGGAGGAGTTACGGTATTTGATCAAGGATTTGTTCGAAGAGATCACATTGTTTGAAAACAAGACGAGCAAGGCGGAGGTTGAGCGTTTAGAGAATGGGAAGTATCGGGTTCGTTTAGAAGTGGAGTGCATGAAAAAGAAGGCGGACGAGTTTGGGAAAGAGACGGAAGTGCCCATGAATGATTACTTAGAAGTCGGTGCGTATGCGAAGCCGGAATCTGGGAAGAGATATGGCAAGCTCTTATATCGAGAACGGGTTCTCCTGGAGGGAGGAAAGCATACCTTGGAGTTTGAGGTCGACGAGTTACCGCATGAGGCGGGAGTGGACCCTAGGCATATGTTGATTGATCCTGTACCAGCGGACAATCTCAAGCGAGTGGTATTGAAATAAACGAGAAGCGTAGGAAGGTTGGCTGAGGTTATTCGAGAGTAGCCATTGTGCTTGAATAGAGTTCAGGGGTGATTTCACCGCGGAGGAAGCGGTGCGAGAGGATATACCGCTGAAGTCTTAGAGCATCGTTTGCTGAGGAGTTTGGGCGGTACTTGACTCGGTGAATTTGGTAGTTGTCTTCGAGGTCAGCGATTTTAACTTCGGTAGCGATGGGGTTTTTTGCGATTTGCAGGACGTACGAGGCGTACGAAGTTTCTTTTGAGTGAGTAAGCAGTTTTAGAATGTCGATGAGGGCTTGGGAGAGTCCGGCGTTTCTTATGTCATCGATGGTGGCGGTGGTATCTTCGAGTAGGTCGTGCAGTACGGCGGCTTGTTTGGCAAGTGGTGATTTGCAGGCAATCATGACGCGCAGCAGGTGCAAGATGTAGGGGGCACCGTCGCTATCGCGTTGATGGAGATGGAATTGGGTAGCGAGAGTGATTGCGGATTCGATAGCGGATGCGTCGGCGGGGAGCATTTACAAGTTTCGTTGGTTGGTAGTAGTTTTAGTAAGAAAGTGGAACCAGTGTTGGTTTTTGGGATCGGATTGTAGCTGGGCGGATTGCAGTGGGGGGAGGACGTGGGGGGTGAATTGTTGCAGTGTGGCTATTTGATCGATGGGGCAGGGTGTGGAATCTGGGAGTGTGTTGTATCCGAGAATGAGCAGTCCGTCGGGGCGTAGTGTGTTCCAAATGGCTTGGCAGGTGCGTTCCATATCATCGGGGTTATTGAGGCCGAAACCGAAGACACCGTTGAGGATTACGCAGTCGAGGGAGTTTTCTGGGAAGTATTGGTTTATTTCAGTGCAGGAGTCAACGATATGATTTGAGGCTCCGTAGGTAGCGAGCGCTGGATCGATCTCGAGGGTCCAAAAATCTTTATGGCGAAAGAGGCTGGGGTAGTGAAGGTTGTACCAAGCGGTGCCGACGAAGAGGATACGTTGATATAGATTGGATTGTTGAAGGAATGGGAAGATTCTTTGCTCGAGGATAATGCGGTCGTTTCGAAGTTTTCGGGTATCGATTCCCAGGGGGATCAACGAGCGATGGAGTTGGATTCGAAGTGGTTTGATCCAGGACATTTGGCGCCCCTTCGACGAGCAAGGTGAGCTTGGGCTAGTGGTGTTTAATTAAGAAATTGATGGGAGCGTAGCCAAGCTATAGCATCATCGATGGATTGGGAGACCGGTCGTATTTGATACTTGAGTTGATCGATAGCGAGTTGGCTGGAGTACCAATGAAATTGGGAAGCCATCGCGATAGCGGCTGAGTTGATGATTGGTTCGTTACCGGTAAGTTTTCCGTAGAGGTCACCTGCGGCACCGGCGATGATACGTGCGGGTGGTCTCATGAATGTCCAGGGTTGTCGGGCACCGAAGCGTTTGGTGATTTCTTTCCAGAGTTGGAGATAGGTCCAGTTTTCCCCTGCGAGTATATAGCGGGACTTGGACGGAGCGTGTTCGATCGCTTGCAGGATGGCTTGGGCGACATCGCGTGGGTCGCAGATACTGCATCCGCCGGAGGGTGCGAGGGGTGGGGCACCCTTTGCGAGATCGCAGATCATGCGACCGCTGCTTGGTTTCCAATCCCAGGGGCCGAGCATGAAGCCGGGGTAGACGATAACGGCGTCGAGACCTTGGTCGATACCTGCGAGAGTTTCTTTTTCAGCAGCGCGTTTTGAGAGAACATATGTGCAAGGGACTTGGCCGTCTCCTGAGGTTGATTCATTTGCGGGGGCGTTTCGATCTCCGATAGCAAGAGTGTTCACTGTGGAGACGTGGATGAACCTCGCTTGTTTTTTTAGTGCGAGTTGTAGTGCGTTTCGGGTACCGAGTGTATTGGTACGGAGTCCTTCATCGCGTCGTTTCCAACCGATATGGATATGGGCTGCGCAGTGGATAACGGCGTCGACCGCACCATCGATTCTTTCCAAGGGAGCGGGATCGGTGATATCTGCATTGACTTTAGAGACATCTAGATCTGCAAGGGCTAGTGCGGAGGAAGCTCCGCGAGCGATTGCGATGACATCATGTTTTTGGGTGATGGCGAGACGTGCGATGTTATTTCCGAGGAGTCCGGTAGCTCCGGTGATGACCAATCGCATACTGTCAGGGTCTCCGAGTCGGTAAAGGGAATTGAGTGTGAACTAGGGATTATTGTCGCATGGTAGTTTGTTTACCTGTTTTGACTGACAGGAAAATCTTACCAGAGAAATGGGGTATGGAGCGAGGCCAGAGGGGATGCCAAAGAAGATGTTAGGAGAGTGTTGGAAGTTCTAGGGACTGCACAAATTGAGGGAAATGCTATACTACCCGGTTCGGCTTGGGGATCTTTTTGCACGAGCTCATCATTAAACGGAACGAACCTTAGCACTTATGGCGATCATCGAGGTCCGAAATTTAACGAAGCAATTCGGCGCGGGCGATGTCGCGGTGGATGTCTTGAAGGGAGTGAGCTTAACGATTGAGGCGGGAGAATTTGTTGCGCTGATGGGTCCGAGTGGTTCGGGCAAAAGTACTTTGATGAACATCATTGGGGGGATTGAGCCACCGACAAGTGGTCAAGTGATTCTTGATGGTGTAGATATAGGTCGGTTGGATGATGATGCGAGGACGCTTATGCGTCGTCGCAAGATTGGATTTATATTTCAAGCGTTTAATTTGATTCCGACGCTCAATGCGTTGGAGAATGTGGCTTTGCCGCTGCAGTTAGATGGTGTGTCATTCAAGCAAGCGAAGGAGCGAGCGGCGATTGCTTTGGAACGTGTGGAGATGTCGCATCGATTTGATCACGTGCCGAGCAAGCTTTCGGGTGGGGAGCAGCAACGGGTAGCGATTGCTAGGGCATTGGCGATTGAGCCGGTGATTTTGTTGGCTGATGAGCCGACGGGGAATTTGGATTCCCGGCAGAGTGGTCGCGTGACGGAGTTGCTTCGTGACTTAGCAACATTTTCGCGTCAAACGATTGTGATGGTGACTCATGACGCGCAGGTAGCGCGAAGTGCATTTCGGTTGTTGAAGTTTCGGGACGGGAATATCGAGAAGGATATATCCCAAGAGGACTTTGACTCGCATGCAGCGGCTTTTCATGTCACATCGGCTCAGAACGCGACTGGGTGAGTGAGGAAGTATGGCACTGTTTCGACTATCGTTACGCGAGTTACAGAGCCGTCCGGTTCGCACGCTATTAACGCTTCTGAGCATTGTGATTGGTGCTGGAGCGATTGTTGCGACTTTTTTGTCGTCGAGCAG
>JBEICB010000034.1:0-31739 GCA_040373655.1 Pirellula sp.
GACAGCCCAGACCCTCCAACTACGATGGAACCCGCCTGTCGACGGCTATGAAAACGGAGTTTCCTTGGCAACACCAAGGGGGTTCGGGCTTCGAGGGCACACAGTTATTCCTTATCGTTCCTCAACCGGGGATCCCATGGTGAAGTCGAATCAGCCAACTCGTCGTTCAAAAAGTGCATTGGAAAAGCGAGCCCCAAGGAAGTTAACCAAGCGCGGTCGACTCTTTGAGACCCTGGAGCGTCGTGAGTTGATGGCGAGTGACTTCTCGCCTCAAGTCTCGGCGGCGCTTGCGAAGATGCGTTTCCAGGATGTGGAGGCGTATGAGCGCGCAGGGGTAGCTCTGACGAACATGTTCCGCGGAACTGGGGGGACTGGCGGTACCGCCGGGGGTGAGTCAAACAACCCGATCAATCTTTCTGAGGTTGAGCCTAACAACCTATTCACACGAGCACAGTTGTTGCCTTTAAGTTCGTCGCAACCCGTGAACTTGTCAGGTACCTTCGCAAACGTTTCGGATGTTGATTACATCGCGTTTGATTTGAAGAAGGGCGATATTCTCGACACGCGATTGGTAGCGGTGACGGGTAGTCGTCCAACGGTTGGTCTTTATGATTCAGCTGGCAATGAACTTCTCTTTACCGAGGGGTTGTTCTTGCAAGGTCGCGCTTATCCAGCGTCTTCGCCTTTGTACAAAGATGGTAATGTAACGTTGCCCTATGTGATCGATACCGACGGTCGCTATTACATGCGCATTTCCGATGGCATCGGTGGTTACTCGATGAACTTGCGAGTTCATCGATCGACCTTTGAAACCGAGCCGATTGGCACTCAGCAAATCATTTATTTGGATTTCGACGGCAGTTTCCTGCGACGTGAGACTTTCCCTGGAGTCTTTACGCTACCGACTGGGACGGTGCGCGTCCCATCTTTGGCTCGTGCAATGCCTTTGATCGGATTGACAGAAGCCGACGCTCCTGCGGTGATTCGCAACATCATGACCCGTGTTACGAACAAGCTCTCACCGTGGCTTGCTCAAGATTCCAACAATGGTTATTTCCCAAGCACTGGTCGGCCTGGTGACTTTGGGGTGCGGCTTGTTAGCAGCCTTGATAGCCCAGACATCTTTGGTAACGCAAATGTCTCCCGGATCTCCGTTGGTGGCACCGACGCAGAACTAGGTATCGCCCTTACGGGTTTGTTTGGGGTTGCCGAATCCGTTGACATCGGGAACTTCAACCGTGAAGAGTCGGCATTGGTGATTGCAGAATTGCATGCAGCATTTGCGGTGGATCGTCAAGCGATTCCTATCTCTGGCTCGGTGACTGTCGCGGATGTCTTTGCTGAAATTATCGCGGATACGATCGCTCACGAAGCGGGCCATTATTTAGGGAGTGTTCACCAGGATCCGTTCAACGAAGCGTTGACTCTGATGGATCAGTTTCCTCCTGCAGAATTGATCGGAGTGGGGCCGGATGGGATCTTTGGAACGCGTGATGATGCGTCGTTCCGGTTCTTGGATGATGACTGGTCGCCACTAAACACCGCTTATGGTGGTGGTTTGAACAACAGTCCTGACGTTATTGCGTTTGGCATGTCGACAGGTAAGATTGGCGGATCGATTACCGGTGTGGTCTACAACGACATGAACCGCAACTCCCGTCAGGAAACGGGTGAGGTAGGTTTAGCCGGGTGGCAAGTTTTCGCAGACTCCAACAATAATGGCTTATTGGATTTGAGCGAAGCGAACACGGTTACGGATAACTTGGGTCGTTATTCTTTGCGAACAGCAACGGGCGTTCAAACCGTTAGGGTGATTCGCCCAGCGGGCTGGCAAGCATCCAATGCAGCAGAGGAATCGAAGAGTGTTACCGTTGCTCTCAGTGGCACGGCAACTGCTAACTTTGGTTCATTTTCACCGTCGGGTGGCTCAACGGGATTCAAGTGGCTTGATGTTAACGGGGATGGGATTCGTGACGCTGGCGAGCCCGGGCTTGCAGGTGTTTACATCTATCTCGACCTTGACATGGACGGTCGTCCAGACGTTGGGGAACCCGCAGCCATCAGCAAGGCAGACGGATCGTATGTGTTGACTCCTCCAGGGCCAGGTACTTACGTCATTCGTGAAGTTGTCGAGCCTGGTTATGTGCAAACTTTCCCATCCGCTGGATCGCATACTACCTTCTACAACGGCACAACGCCCTTGGGTGGATTTGACTTTGGAAACCGCGAGTCGTCCGATTGGGGTGACGCACCGGCTCCCTATCCAACATTGCGTGCAAACAACGGCGCTTCCCACGGAGGACTTGCGGGTTTCAACCTCGGGGTAGCTTGGGATGCCGATTCAGACGGGCGACCAACAGCGACTGCGAATGGCGACGATGTTAACGGTCCGCTCAATGCGACCGGTGGAGTGATCAATGACGAAGACGGGGTTACAGTTTTAACTCCTTTGATTCGGGGCGATAATCAAAACGCTATCCGGATCAATGTGACCAACACGGCTGGTTCCGGTGCTTTTGTTCAAGGCTGGATTGATTTCAACGGCAACGGTGTTTGGGGCGATGCAGGTGAGCAAATCGTCACGAACCTCGCTGCAGTCGCTGGTTCGAATATCGTGAACTTCACGATTCCATCCAATGCTGTCAGCTCCGCTTTCGCTCGTTTCCGCTTGTCTCAGACGCGTGATCTAGGTCCAACAGGGCGAGCCAACGCAGGGGAAGTTGAAGATTACGTATTTACGGTCACTAATGGTCCTCGCAAGAATCTTCAGGATGACGTTTACACCGTTGCAAGAAACAGCACAGCGAATGTCTTCGACGTACTAGCTAACGACTTCTTGCCTCCTGGCGATCCAGTTTCGGCCGTGTTGCCTGGAACGACAGCACAAGGTGGAACGGTTTCTGTAGGTGCCAATAATACGTTGCGGTATACACCACCGCGAGGGTTCTTTGGGCAAGACACGTTTATCTACACTGTTGTCTATGCATCGGGTAAGCGAGAGACAGCGAACGTCACCATCAACGTCACGTTGCAGTTCACCGATCCTGTAGCGATCGATGACTCCTTCGATTTGCCAACCAACTCGGTCTCGTATCCTTTGAACGTTCTTTTGAACGACATTGAAGGTGCTGGTGGATCGTTGGTAGTCACAAGCTTCACCAACCCGGACAAGGGTGGTTCATTGTCGATCGGGTCCGGCGGTCTAAGTTTGCGATATACGCCACGTCGGGACTTCGGAGGAACGGAAACTTTCACCTACACGGTGACGGATGGTACTGGGAAGACTTCCACTGCACGCGTAACCGCGCACACCTTGGAAGGCGACCGCCTGGATGACAATGTTGAGTTCAGCTTTGCTTTCCGCGACATGAGTGGCAATCCGATCACGAGTGTAACGCAAGGTGATCAGTTCCAAGTTTACGTTTACAACTATGACTTGCGACCAGAGCGTGGCGCACTGCAGACTCCACCGACTTCGGTGCAGAATCCTGGTGTGTACGCAGCGTATCTCGACTTGCTCTACAGTGCGAACTTGGTTCTGCCATCGAGCCCAGGCCCGAACACGACACTTGATTTCGCGAACACTCCAGTTGCACCTTATGCAAGTGGAGTATCCGGAACGGCTTCGGTCCCCGGTGTGATCCGTTCGCTGGGAGCTTTCACGGGTGCACAAAAGCCACCGTTTGATTTCGCGAACCCAACGCCGATGACGATACTGACCTTTACGGCACGATCGGCGGGTATTGCGGAGTTTGTTGGTGATCCAGCAAACGATTCGCCCAACACCGACGTGGTGTTGTACAACCCACCTAATGCTCCGGTGCCAACCGAACAAGTTCGTTATTTGCGATCGTCGATCGAAGTAGTTCCGCGAGGCACTGAGTTACCGTTTGCGGTAGACGACAGCACAGCGGAACTCTTGCTCAACAGCACTTCGTTCATAGACGTTTTGGCGAACGATATCGTTGGGACATCGGGGCCGTTGCGAATTACTTCGGTGACCCAGCCTGCAAATGGGGTTGTGTCGATCGATAATCGCGGAACGACGAATCCTTCGGACGACCGTATTCGGTTTGTTCCGTTTACCAGTTCGTTGGGCTTCTCGGATCAGTTCACCTACACGATTGCAGATTCTCGAGGGTTTAGCTCGACTGCAACGGTGACTCTGAAAGTTGGCGATACGAGTGCCGACGACAAGATGAAGATTCAGCTCAAGGCTTTCAATCTCAACGGGCAGCAGATTACCTCAATTCCTGTAGGCAGCCAATTTGAACTACGTGGATATGTACAAGATTTGCGTCCTGCGATTTCTCTCAGTGGGGTTTTCGCGGCGTATCAAGACATCCTTTACGATAGCAAGCTGGTTGGTGTTCAAACCGCAGCAGGTGGTCTTGGGTTCTCCATCGAGTTCGCTTCGGGTGCCAATGGATATGCCAATGGCAAGTCCGGTGATGTTCGGATTCCTGGTTTGATCAACGAAGTTGGATCGTTCCAGAATGCTTCTACACCGCTTGGAACTTCCGAACTGTTGCAGTTCTCGATTCGCATGCAAGCCAACACGCCGGGTGTAGCGAAGTTCATTGCTGACCCAGCCGACATCAGTCCATTCCATGATTCGTTGCTTTACAGCGATACGAAGAACAAGGTTCCTTACAATCAAATCAGCTATATTCCAACGGAACTCGTCATTACGGGTGGTTCGGGAGCTGGTGGTGAAGGAAACACTAACCCGATGAACCGATTCGACGTCAATAATGACGGATTCGTATCGCCAATCGACGCTTTGATCCTTGTGAACATGGTCAACACCACCGGCGGTGGAAACCTGGGTGGTGGCGGTGAAGGAGAAGCGGGTGGTGACAAGTTCTTCGTTGACGTCAACGAAGACGGATTCTTGTCTCCTCTGGATATTCTTTGGGTTGTGAACCACTTGAACGTTGGTTCGGGTGGCGAAGGTGAGGGAGCAGATGCACCGACTGTTGCTGCCCCAGCCGTTGAAGTCTCAACCAAATCGCCGAGCAACTATGTTGAAGTTCCATTCTTGGGACTCAATAACTGGGTTAAGCAGGCTCCAAGCAGCGTTGTGATCGGTCCAGAACAAGCTTCGAGCATCGATAGTTTGCTCGCAGGTTTTGTCGCTGAGGAAGACGAAGAAGATTCTATCAACGGACTCGTCGACGATCTCTTTGGCGATGTTTGGCAAGCTTAGTACCACAGGTAAACGATTAGGGCTCGTTGATCTTCAGATCAACGGGCTCTTTGGAGTGGACTTTAACCAACCTGCTGTTACGCAAGAGCAATGGACTTTGGCTAGGTCCCGTTTGTTCGAAGATGGGACGACTCACTTTCTCCCGACGTTAATCACCGATAGTATCGAAGCCTTGTGCGGGAAGTTGCGAGGGCTAGCGTCGCATTGTGCTCATGAGCCAGACAAGGAAGGGTTGGCAACGGCCGTCGGGATTCACTTAGAGGGCCCGTTTCTTTCCTCTGAGCCTGGATATGTGGGTGCTCATCCACGGGAGCACGCGAGGCCTTTGCACCTCGACGAGTTGAAACGCTTAGTTGATGCTTCCGAAGGCCAATTACGTTGGATAACGTTGGCACCAGAATGCGATCCGACTGGGGTTGGGATCGAGTATTTGACACGGCTTGGCATCCGGGTTGCGGCAGGGCATTGCAATTCGAGCTTGGACCAATTGCGACGTGCCATCGATCATGGACTTGGATGGATCACTCACTTGGGAAATGCATGTCCTGCTTCACTGCCGAGGCACGACAATGTGTTAAACCGGTTGCTTTCTTTACGAAGAGAATTATCGGCGACTTTGATTGCGGATGGGCATCACGTACCTTGGTGGTTGCTAGAGCTATGGATTGAGTGTTTTGGAGAGGATCAGGTTGCGATCGTCTCCGATGCAATCAGCGCGGCGGGGCTACCGGCGGGGGTGCATCGACTTGGTGAACGGACGGTCGATGTGGGGAGTGATGGTGTACCAAGAAGCGAGGACCGGAGTCATTTTGTAGGGTCTGGGGCAACGCTAGGGGTGATGCGTCAGCGTTGTGAAAAAGAGTTTCGTTGGAGCGAGGAGCGGTTTCGCAAGGTCTTCACAACGAATGCTTCTAGGTGGTTGGGGTTGGAAGGTATCGGGCAGGGGTAGCATGGATTCTTGTTGTATCCGCGAAACTGCTGGTAGTTGATTGTAGCGGTACAGGGGATTTTTTTCGCTTTAGCTTACTCTTATTGCGCTGCGATTGCGCGTTGTTTCCTTTACAATGAGCATTCCATCCGGCTCAATCTTCACACGTTCAAAGATCTTAGGAGCAGCAGTTCATGCGTTCTGTTTCAAGGCGACATTTTTTAGAGCAATCGATGATGACCACTGCGGCTGCGTTAGCTTTGCAGGCGCGCGGGAATGAAGTCATCGCGGCCGGCCCACAACCTCCATCCATTGGCCCGAATGATACGATCGAAGTTGCGGTAGTGGGTGCTGGCGGCCGTGGCCAATCCCATATCGATGGCTTTGCGGGCAAGCCTGGGACGGTGGTGACACATATCTGCGATTGCGACGAGAAGGCGGGTCAGCGCAGTTGCGAATCTGCAGCAGAGAAGCAGGGTGGACGCAAGCCGGTTTGGGTGAAGGATATCCGCAAGTTGCTTGAGGACAAATCGATCCAAGCGGTCAGTATTGCTACGCCGAACCACTGGCACTCTTTGGGCGCGATCTGGGCGATTCAAGCTGGCAAAGACGTGTACGTAGAGAAGCCCGTATCTCACAATGTGCTAGAAGGTCGTCGAGTCGTGCAAGCGGCGCGTAAGCACCAGCGGATGGTACAGACGGGGACACAAAGCCGATCGAATCCAGGGATGCGCAAGGCGATGGAGTTCATTCACGCCGGGGGAATTGGTGACGTGATGATTTCGCGAGGTTTGTGTTATAAGCGCCGCGATTCGATTGGTCCGCGAGGTATTTACGAAGTGCCGTCAGAAGTCGACTATGATCTTTGGTCCGGTCCAGCACAGATTCTGCCGTTAACACGCAAGCGATTTCATTACGATTGGCACTGGCAATGGGAGTACGGTAACGGGGACTTGGGCAACCAAGGCATCCACCAAATGGATTTGTGCCGTTGGGCATTGGGCGAAGATCGTTTGAGCGATCGCGTTTGGTCGTTCGGTGGTCGGCTCGGATATGTCGATGCAGGCGAGACGGCAAATACGCAAGTGGTGGTGCACGATTACGGCAGTCGCAAGTTGATTTTTGAAGTCCGTGGACTTCCTACTCCCGATTACAAGGGTGCGATGGTCGGAATTATCGTTGAGGGGACGAAGGGATATGTGGTGATGACTTCGTACGCAAGCGGAACAGCTTTTGATCTCGACGGTAAGCCAATCGAGCAGTTCAATGGTGGCGGCGACGATCGTCACTATAAGAATTTCACCGATGCGATGCGGAATCGGGATTACAAGACACTCAATGCCGACATTGAGCAAGGTCACTACTCAAGTGCTCTTTGTCACTTGGGGAATATTTCCTTGCGATTGGGTAAAGAGATTGCAGGTCAAGAAGTTGCAGGTGCACTCAAATCGCAGGGAGCGGATGGATCGGTATCTGAGACTTGGGATCGTACGGCGGCGCACTTGACCGAAAATAAGGTCGATAAATATTCGATATGGATGGGTAAGCCCTTGGGGATCGATCCGGTTTCGGAGACGTTCAAGGGTCCTGATGCTCCGAACCATTGGTTGACTCGCGAGTATCGGGCACCGTACAGCATTCCAACCGAAGACGCTGTATAGTTCGGGATCGACCTGAAGTAAATCTCGTTACGGGTCGCCGAGACTGCCCGTATCCGCCGTTCGCCCAACTTGGGCTTTGGCCGGTCGAGTTGACGGTTCTTGGGTTTGTCAGGGGAAAGCCCGTGGACGGGGAGTTTGAAAAAAGTTTCCAAAAGCTGAAATTTCCCCGAACCTTCGGGGAATCTAACTGTCTAAGGACGGTAAGCAGTGCCGAAAATGCGATTCAACCCCAGGGTTGACCGTGTTTAGAAACTTGCTGACAGATTTTGTTGTTTTCTATTAGGGGATCGGCTAGGATGTTTGGCGGTCGAAGTTTCTCGGCCACCGCTAGCCAATTTCTGGTTTTCGGTTTTTTTCATCTCATGCTGCACCACATAGGTGTGGAGGAGGACGCCATGCGTATCACGACGAATGCTAAGCGATTTTTCTACGGTTTTGCTGCCAAGCAAACATCCGAGATCGCCTTGGTCATGAACGTGGCTAGCGACCTTTTCCTCCACCTTCTCCAGGTGCTCGAGGGATGGATGTTTCGTTGGAGCGGCGCGTCAGGTTCTGAACGCTTGGTCCATGCAGTTTGTGCGAAACCATTGCCACCATGCCATAGAGCATGCAGTCCGAACCCGTATGGTTCAGACCCGTCGCAATGGACATCGCGCAATCAAGGCAGGTCCAGCGACAGACAACGCGGTGGCATAAGCCACTTCCGTTAATCGTTCATCCATTTTCAAGATGCGATCGCCGACGCTGAGTCAATCAGTTTAAGCATCGCAACCACACCTCAATCCTTAGCATTCGTCCCTATCGCTTCGTTTTCGTGTCTACTGTGTCGACTCGGGGGCTTGGGCTACTCACACCAGTCGGAGCAACATCCTGTTGCCTGCGGTGCCGTAACCAACGCTCGGAGTTCACGCAGAGATCAGCGTCGCGATAAGGCTTGCGGTCGAGTAAATCGCTCTACCGTACCGACAATGCTTGAATTCCAAGAGCATGAGTTATGAGCAATATCATTTTAGACAGCCAGGCTGATTTAGTGACCTTGGTCAACGCTGCCAAGGCAGGAGATCGCGATGCCTTCGACGCCTTGTGTAGGCACTACGAGGCCCAAGTGTTGAACTTGGCCTATCGTAGGTTAGGTAATTGGGACGAAGCGCAAGAGTTGCGTCAAGATGTCTTCTTTCAGGTATGGAGGAAGTTGGATCAGTTGACGCATGCCGAAGCGTTTAGCGGATGGTTGCGTCAGATCGTGGCGAGGATGGCGATCAATCGCAATAGTCGCCGCAGACGATTGACTTTGATCGACCACGAAGTTTTGGAAGCGACGATCGATTGCGAGACCGATGCGGAGACTGCGTTGGTCCGTGAAGAGACCAAGCGGCAGTTGCATCAGCAATTGGCCCAATTGCGCACGATGGATCGGGAAACCTTGATCGCGTATTACATCGACGATAACAGCATGATCGAAATGGCCGAGCGTTTTAATGCTCCGGTTGGAACGATCAAGCGGCGGTTGCATACTGCTCGTTTGCGGTTGGCGGAAGCATGCCGCGATATCATCGCATGTTGAGCTTGGATCAAGCTAACAGTTCATGAACGACTCGACACGGTTCGACTCCGGTCAAACGCGTGTCGAGCCCTTGGAACTTGTAGCTGAATCGTTGGTAGTCGATCCCCATTTGGTGCAAGAGGGTTGCGTGAACATCGTGTACTGATACGCGATTCTCAACTGCGTGGTATCCGAATTCATCTGTAGCTCCATAGCTGAACCCGGGCTTGAATCCTCCACCGGCAAACCACATGGTAAAGCCGGCTAGATGGTGATCACGGCCATCTCCTTGCGCCATCGGTGTGCGACCGAACTCCGACCCAAAGACGATGATGGTATCTTTGAGCATATCGCGTTGTTTCAAATCGGTGATCAGTGCTGCGACACCTTGGTCTACTTCTTTTGCTGTCCCTTCCGAGTGTGCTTTTACTGCCCCGTGGTGGTCCCAATCGCGGTGATAGAGCTGGATAAAGCGCACGCCACGTTCGGCTAATCGGCGAGCCAGAAGGCAATTAGAAGCGAACGAACCGTCGCCACCTTTGGTGCCGTACAAATCGAAGACATGTTCTGGTTCTTTGGAAACGTCCATCAATTCCGGGACACTTGTCTGCATTCGGAATGCAAGTTCGTACTGTTGGACTCGGGTTGCGATTTCTGGGTCATCCAAGCGAGCGTTGGCCAGACCGTTTAGAGAGGCGATTGCATCGACGACCTGCCGCTGTTGGCTACTGGATACACCCTTTGGGTTACCCACGTAAAGAACAGGGTCTCCGGTACCTCGGAATTCGACTCCTTGGTATTGTCCCGGTAGAAATCCGGAATGCCATTGTCTTGCTGCGATCGGTTGTCGCTGCCCGTACTTGCCGGTGGAGACCATCACGACGAAGCCTGGCAGATTCTCAGACTCGGAACCGAGTCCATAGAGCAGCCAAGAACCCATAGCGGGTCGACCGCTGATCATGGTTCCGGTGTTCATGAAAGTGTGGGCAGGGTCGTGGTTGATCGCATCGGTGTGCAGGGAGCGGACGATGCACATGTCATCTGCACATCGGGAAGCCAACTGCGGCCAGATCTCCGAGATGACTTGACCGGATTGCCCCCAGGGTTTGAAGTTATGTTGCGGTGCAAAGCAGTTGAGTTTTTGGCCTTGGAGTTGGGCGATCTGCTGACCTTTGGTGATTGACTCCGGCATTTGTTTGCCGTGCATTTCAGCCAGTTTGGGTTTGTGGTCAAAGGTTTCCAAGTGGGTCATACCGCCGGCCATGTACAACCAAATGATTCGTTTGGCGCGGGGAGGGTGATGGAGTGGTTGCAGGAGTCCGCGGGAGGTGGCGGTTGGATCGCCATCGGCAGCGTAGACCCCGTTATTTCCTAGGGATTTTGCGAGCATCGAGCCGAGGGCCATCGCACCTAGGCCGACCCCTCTGCGTTGCAAGAAGGCGCGTCGGTAGATGGCATTTTCCATTTGATTCATCATGGTTGTTCCAGTGATTTAGTAACGTGTGATGGTTTCATGAAGGTTCAGCATGACGCGGGCAATGCTAGTCCAAGCGGCAAGTTCGGCAACATCGATGTTTGCGGCAACGGGTCGCGCGCCGACTTTTAATAACTCGTTGGCTTGCTCAGGTGTTTGTTTGAACTGTTGTAGTTGCGATTGATAAAGATCTTCGAGGACTCGCAATTCGCTGGCGTCTGCATCACGCGATAGCGTGCGGCGAATCGCTTTGTTTAGCTTGTTCGCGACATCACCCTCTTGCTGTGCAATTTGTTCGGCGAAGGTTCTAGCGGCTTCGACATAGGTAGGGTCATTGAGCAAGACCAAGGATTGCAAGGGGGTATTGGATCGAGGGCGATCTGCAGCGCATTCTTCTCGGTTTGGTGCGTCGAACACGAGCAGGCTCGGATGGAGGTATTGCCGTTGCCAGTGGGTGTATAAACCGCGACGGTAGAGTTCTTCGCCTTGACCGTTTTGCCATTCGCGGGTGGGGAAGTTCAAGTACGCCCAATAGCCGGCGGGTTGGTATGGTTTGACGCTACGGCCGCCTAGTTTATTCACAAGCAGACCGCTAACGCTCAGTGCATTGTCTCGAACCATTTCGGCATCGAGTCTAAATCGGGCTTGTCTGGCCAGAAGGCGGTTATATGGGTCGCGTTCTCGCATCGCTTGGGACGAGGTCGACGATCGTTGATACGCTTGGCTCATTAGCACTGTTTTCATCCAGCGCTTGATATCCCAATCGGAGTCGATCATCCAAACAGCAAGATCATCGAGCAGTTCTGGATGGCTTGGCCATTCCCCTTGGGCTCCCAAGTCATCGAGTTTGGTCGACAAGCCAGAACCAAACAGGAGTTTCCACAAGCGATTGCTCAGTACACGTGAGGGGAGAGGGTTTTTGGGATCGATGATCCACTTTGCGAGATCCAATCGGTTCAAGCGAGTATCGCTTTGGGCGGCTTGTTCGCCAGGTCGAACGATTGCATCGAGGGTGGCGGGGAAAGCAGGTTGTACGACTTCTCCGGTTTCGTCCATCCAGTTTCCGCGAGCGAGGACTCGGACCATACGTGGTGGAACAGATTCGGTGATCAGGGTCGAGGTTATTTGTTTATCTAGGGAAGCGATTTGTTTATCGAGTTCGGCAAGTTGCATGCGCATCGGTTCGAGGCGAGGTGCAATCGCGCGGAAGTGACCAAGTAGTTTGTCTTTTTCCTCTTGGCTTCGACTTGCATCGGGTTTTGTAACGATGGTTTCTATATCGGCGGGCAAGCTATTAGCTACTGCGATGGGGCGAGGAGCGTTGGTTGCCCAGAGGCGGAATCGACCGATGGTATGATGTGGGTTATCGAGGTTTTGCCAGAGCCCGATGACAACGGAGCCATCCGTGGGGACTTCAAGGTTTTCTGCGGTTTCGAAGATTGCGGCGTGTGGTTGTCCGACACGTTCCATAATTGCCCAGCCCCAGTTCCGACCTTTTTCATCGCCATCGAGAGCTGCAGCAACGGCCCATTTACCGTATGGGTTTTTATCGGCGGCACCGGTTTGCTCATAGGTGGCGCTGGGGTTTCCCAGTGGGATTTTTTTGGTCAGACCTTTTGCATCGCGTTGATGGACGACAAATTCGGAGAGAACGAAGTTCCCGTTGCCTGCGCGTCCTGGGCCTTTTCGTGGCAGGGAGTCATCCGGTAGGACTTCGAGACGAAAGGCGGTGGTGGCTGCAGGTAGATTTTTGGTGGTGAATAAGACCGTATCTGTTGCTGGATTTGCGCCGCTAGCAAGAAATGAACCGTCGGGTAGTGGTTGCAGGGAGACTCCTTCGAGGGAAACGAGGGAATCGGGTTTTAGCAGGGTCCAAGGAACGTTGTTCTTTTGCCATGCTTCGAAATCGGCGAGGAGTTCGGGGGTATTGGCTGCGATTGCGTTTTGGGTGGATTGTTTTTGTTCGAGCAGAGCGGTGCGTTGGGCTTCTTGCTGCGCGTTGGGGACTTTGACGAAAGGGCCCCAGTTGCCATCGTCGTTGGCACCGGAATACAGACCGCGTTCTTTGATGTCAGCGAAGAAGGCGCCGAAGCGATAGAAGTCTTTTGTGGAAAGCGGATCGAATTTGTGATCGTGGCACTCTGCGCATCCTAGGGTGATACCGAGCCAAGTGCCGGTCGCATTGCGGACGCGCTCTGCCATGTATTTTGCCAAGTACTCTTTATCTTGAACGCCACCTTCAGCGCTCATCATTCCAAGACGGTTGTAACCGGAGGCGATCAATTGTTCGCGTGATGGGTTTGGCAATAGGTCACCAGCGAGTTGTTCGGTGGTGAACGTATCAAAAGGTTTATTCTCGTTGAAGGAGCGGATGACATAGTCACGAAATGGCGAGACACTCATGTCTTGGTCACCGTGGTAACCGACGGTGTCAGCGTAGCGGACCAAGTCCATCCACCACATGGCCATACGTTCACCGAAGTGAGGAGAGCTTAGCAAACGGTCGACGGTGCGTTCGTAGGCGATTGGCGAGTTGTCGGAGAGGAACTCTTCGACTTCGGATTCGGTTGGCGGCAGGCCTGTGAGATCGAAGTAAAGACGGCGTAGGAGGGTGATTTTTTCAGCGCGTGGCGCGGGTTGTAGACCGAGAGAGGTCCAGCCTGCTTGCACGCGCGCATCGATGCGTTCGGTGACTTGTTGATCATTGGTTGGCGCGACTCCCGTGTTGGTGGCAGTGGTATTGGCTTGGTTGGTTTGCGGGAGTGGATCGCGTTGCAGGGGGAGGAAAGCCCAGTGGCCTTCGAATTCGCCACCTTCTGCAATCCATCGTTTCAGCAGAGCGATTTGCTCAGCGGTCAGTTGCTTACCACTTTCAGGTGGCGGCATTTTTTCTTCTGCGTTGGTCGAGAGGATTCGTTCGACCAATTTGCTTTGATCGGGTTGACCGGGAGTGATCGCGCCGAGTTTGCCATCGGAACCGTGTAGGCCATTGCGAGTATCGAGACGCAGTCCAGCTTCGCGCTTGTTGTTATCGGGGCCGTGGCAGTAGAAGCAGTTGTCCGAGAGTATGGGGCGGATATCGCGATTGAATCGGACTTTCTCCGAGTTGCCTTTGGTAGATAGAGTCTGGATTGAGTCTTGTGCGGAGACCAGTGCCCTGGAAGCGACGACGATGCTGAGGACAATTGGTAGGCTTAGTACAATTTTTAGAAGCTGGGAGGAGAAGTGAGGGGTGAGCGACCACGTTTGCGGAGAGGTTCGAGTCGAACGCATGGTAGGGAGGGTTTGTTGAGTGGTTTGAAGGAAGTTTCGGTTGATTCGTCCGTGATTGGCTTGGAGCCGGGATCACGGATGGGTTTGAACGAGTGGGGGGTTAGGTGCGGTTCCAGCGGTGGGTAGCATCGGCGATACGTTGTCCGAAGAGTTTGGCGGTCTGCCGGTCTCCATCGAAGAGGTTGACTTGATCAGCTTCGCTTTGGGCCATCAGGCCGATGTAGGACCCGAGTCTGTTAAGGTGTTCGTGGCTGGAGCCTTCTGGACGGGTACCGAGGCTGACCCAGATCATACCGTGTTGCATCGCGTTGATCGCGAGTCCTTGGAGGGAGTTCAGTTTATCTCCTGAGAGGCCTTGGGAGTGGGTAAAGCCTGCGGCGAGTTTATTTTTCCAGCGTTGTTCGTACCAGATTCCACCGCATGCATCGATGAAGGCTTTGAATTGGGCGGAGAGTCCGCCCATGTAGGTGGGGGAGCCGAAGACGATGGCATCTGCGCGATCGAGGTTGGCGATGGTTTCGTCGTTTTTCCAGCGACCTTCGCGGAAATCCGAGTTTTCGATTTTAAGGAGAATAGCGTTGGTTTGCGGAACGGTTCGAGCTCCTTCGGCGATCGCCAGCGCGAGTTGCTGCGTGTGTCCGGCAGCGGAAAAATAAATGATTGCGATGTTTTTCATAGTATTTGAGAGTTTCTAGGGGCGGGTGTTGCTAGGGACTGGCGAAAACTAGGCTGCTGCCTACACTAGTCTCTCTGCAAAACCTATGGGTTCTCGCTGTGAGCGAGGATCCTTCGTCGCGGCGACTTACCGAATGCGACTCACCGTAGGCGACTGACAGTATAGTATAAACGACTGTTTCCAAAGAATTTCTATTTTCCCCCAAGGAGAATTCGCGATGGCTTTTACGCTTGCTCCCCTCCCATACGCTTCGAACGCCATGGAACCCCATATCGATGCGCAGACGATGGAAATCCACCATGGCAAGCACCATCAAGCGTACGTAACGAATTTGAACAAGGCTCTGGAGGGAACTCCTTTTGCTGACAAGAGCATTGAGGAAATCGTCGGCAACCTTGGGGCGATTCCTGAAGATAAACGCATGGCGGTTCGCAACAATGGTGGCGGGCACTGGAATCACACCTTCTTTTGGCAAGTGATTGGTTGGAACGCAGGTGGAAAGCCTTCGGGTGCCTTGTTGGCCGACATCGAAGCGACCTTTGGTAGCTTTGATGCTTTCAAAGAAAAGTTTGCTGCGGCTGGAACAACTCGATTCGGTTCCGGTTGGGCTTGGCTCGTGGTCAACAACGGCAAGTTGGAAATTGGTTCGACTCCGAACCAAGACAATCCGTTGATGGGCAAGGCGATTGCTGGGATTGAGGGAACACCAGTTCTTGGTCTCGATGTTTGGGAGCATGCTTACTACCTCAAGTACCAAAACCGTCGTCCTGATTACATTGCTGCATTTTGGAATGTTGTGAATTGGAACGAAGTTTCCAAGCGATACGAAGCGGCTAAAAAAGGCTAGTCTGCGTTTATGGCGGGTGCCACACTACTGACGTTGCTCGATGATATCGCTACGATTCTCGACGACGTATCCACGATGAGCCAAGTCGCGATCAAGAAGACCGCAGGGGTCTTGGGAGACGACTTGGCTCTCAATGCAAAGCAGGTCTCGGGCGTTAATGCTGACCGGGAGTTACCTGTGGTGTGGCGTGTTGCGGTAGGATCGGCGATCAACAAAGCGATCCTGATTCCTGCTGCGTTGCTTATTAGCGCTTTGGCCCCGTGGCTGATCAAGCCTTTGCTGATGCTTGGCGGATTGTATTTGTGCTTCGAGGGGGTCGAAAAGCTACTTCACACGTGGCTTCATCCGCACGCCAAGGAAGAGGCGGAGGCGAAGCACGCTGCCCAATTGCAAGCGCTTAGCGATCCAGAAGTCGACGTAGTGAAAGTCGAGAAGGACAAGATTCGCGGTGCGATTCGAACCGACTTTATCCTCTCGGCGGAGATCATTGTCATCACGTTGGGAACATTAGCAGACCAGACCTTTTCCACCACGGTCGGCGTGTTGCTTGCGGTGGGGGTATTGATGACCATTGGCGTATATGGGCTTGTTGCCGGAATTGTGAAGTTAGACGATCTAGGATTGCGTTGGTTGGCGCGCAAGGGTGACACAGGGCTGGATCCGGTGTTGAGAAGGCTAGGTGCTGGGCTTCTTTGGGTTGCCCCGTATTTGCTCCGATTTCTCGCGGTTGCAGGGACGATTGCGATGTTTCTCGTCGGGGGTGGGATTATCGCTCATCAGTTCGACGCGATTCATCATCTCGTGGAATCGATTGCCGAGACGCTTCACCATGTGCCGTTGCTAGGTGGCTTGTTGGCTTGGCTTTCCTCACCAGTATTCGATTTGCTCTTTGGGCTCTTTGCGGGTGCTTTGGTGGTGGCTGTGGTACAATTAGGAAAGTGGTTTTTTGGACAGACGGCGCATCGATCGCCGAGTCACTAGTGGCTTGGGCTGGTCCAGCTTAGCTGCCTCGAAACCCGTAGTTCCCAGAATCACGTGTTCCCAGAATCACGTGTTCCCAGAATCACGTGTTCCCAGAATCACGTGATCCCAGAATCCTTTGACCGACGGATTGAGCGCGCTGCATGAGTGAATACGCATTGGAAATCAAAAACGTTTGCCATCGGTTTGGGGATTACCCTGTTCTCGACAAGATCAATTTGAAGGTTTGGCCGGGTCAGATTGTTGCAATTGTTGGACCGAGCGGGTGTGGCAAGAGTACTTTGTTGAAAGCCATATTAGGGACACATCCGCCGACCGAGGGAACGATTTTAGCGGATGGTGAACCGGTAACGGGTCCGACTCGCAACGTAGGGATTGTGTACCAGCATTATGCGTTGTTTGATTTCTTAACTGCCGAGCAAAACGTTGCCTTTGGCTTGAAGCTTGATCAAACATCGTTGTTCGACCGAACGATTCTTTATCCTCGCTACCGCAAGATTCGCAAGAAGCATTTAGCGGATTCACGAGCTTTTCTGCAGCGTGTTGGTTTAGAGCATGCTTGTGGAAAATATCCTTCGGAGATGTCAGGAGGAATGAAGCAGCGGGTTGCGATTGCGCAAGCTTTTGTCATGAAGCCAAAAGTTGTATTGCTCGACGAACCGTTTGGGGCATTGGATGAATCCATGCGAGAAGAGTTGCAGTTTATGTTATTGCGTTTCTACCAAGAGAACTTGGAGATGAAGCGTGTGGGGAAGCGGCCGCAGTATACGATATTGATCGTTACGCATGAATTAAACGAAGCGATCTTTGTTGCGGACAGAGTGATAGGTATGTCGCGATTCCATACAGAGGGGGGTAAAGGAGCGACCATTGTGTATGACAAGCCCTGTCCTGTGTTCCATCCGGATGATCCTCGCGACTACAGTAAATTCATTGATCAGCGGGAAGAGTTACGCAGAGCGGTATTTGATGATGAGTACATCAAAGATCGCAATAAGTACGTCACTTTTACCAGTGATTTGAGCAAGTTAGCGGAGGGGCAATCGATGGCTCCTATTTCCAAGTCGGCATCAACAATTCCTTAATTCAATCCAGACGAGTTCGTCTTTTTCATCATGCAAACATCGAAATTTGTATTGGCCGCAGTTCATGTATCGCTGCTTACGTTTTACGTGGCGGCACAGGACACTTCGAGTGGCACTCCGGGAAAACCTAACTTCAAAGATGGTGTTGCGCAGGTGGTCCCTGAGTTCAAGACCGATTGGATCGAACATGACTTGTTCGTCGAAACCGAGTTTGACTCTGACAAGGATGGCAAACTTGATCGTATGCACGTGAGTGTGACACGACCGAAGCAAACCGATACGGAGGGTTTGAAGGTACCGGTGATTTATCAATCGAGTCCGTATTATGCGGGGATCGGATCGACATCTGCAGATTACATGTGGAGTCCGCGGCAGAATTTGAATAGTCCGCCGCCGAAACATGCGGTAGCTCCGTCGATTCCACAGCAGAGCAAGCGACCGAGGCTCTCGGGTGAGCATCTTGCGGAGTGGGTACCGAGAGGATTTGCCGTTGTGCATAGCTCGTCCCCGGGCACGGGTTTGTCGCAAGGGTGTCCGACGGTTGGAGGTCAGAACGAGTCGTTGGCACCTAAGGCGGTGATTGATTGGCTTAACGGGCGAGCGAAAGGTTTCACGAGCGTCGATGGGGACGAGCGTGTCGAAGCGACTTGGTGTACGGGCAAAGTTGGAATGATTGGTACGTCGTATAACGGAACATTGTGTCTTGCTGCCGCGACGACCGGAGTCGATGGATTGGAATGCATCGTACCGGTTGCACCGAAAACTTCGTACTACCATTACTATCGCTCGAATGGATTAGTGCGTCATCCGGGGGGCTATATGGGAGAAGACATCGACGTATTGTATGACTTTATTCATTCCGGCTACGAAACGAATCGCAAGACTTGCGATTGTGATGTTCGGGACGAAGGGATGCTGAAGGAATTTGATCGGACGACGGGAGATTACAACGAGTTTTGGAAGAGTCGCGACTACATACATCAGCTTGATCGCATGAAAGCAGCTTTGCTCATGGCGCACGCGTTCAACGACTGGAACGTGATGCCGGAGCATAGTTACCGCATTTATCAGGCGGTGCAAAAGAAGGGACTACCTTGTCAGATTTACTACCATCAAGGTGGACATGGGGGGCAGCCTCCAATTCAGTTGCTCAATCAATGGTTTTCGCATTATCTCTATGGGATCGACAACGGAGTGATGGGGCAACCGAAGGCTTGGATCGTGCGAGAGGGGAAGCGGAACAGCAAGCCGGAGACTTATGCCGATTATCCCAACCCAGAGGCGAAAACCGTCACGTTTAAGGCTACTGGAAGTGGGCGCAAGACGGGTGAGTTGACACCGGCTATAAGCGCTTCGGAGCCGGAGTCGACACCAAAACAGCTCGAGCAGATCATCGATAACTTCGCATTTAGCGCACCGCAATTGATACAAGCGGAATGGAGCAATCACCGATTGATCTATGCGACTCCCAAGCTGCAATCGCCTTTGCATTTGTCTGGAGTTGCAAAGATCAAGTTGCGGGTCGCTTGCAATCGCCCTAATGCATGTTTGTCAGTCTGGCTTGTATCACTGCCTTGGACCAATAGTGAGCGGATCACAGATGACATTATCACTCGTGGTTGGGCCGATCCTGCGAATGCAGAATCGATCTGGACTGAAAAGCCGATGGTGCCAGGAGAGTTTCGCGAAGTGACCTTTGAGTTGCAGCCAGACGATCAAGTTCTTGCAGCGGGTGAGCAGCTCGGCTTAGTGATTTTCTCGAGCGACCGGGACTTCACGCTTTGGCCCGAACCGGGAACCGAGTTGGAAATTGATCTTGCTCGAAGCGAGTTAGATTTACCCATTGTGGGGGGGCTTGAGGGCTATAACAAAGCGTTGGAAAAGTCAAGTGACCCAGTGATAGAAACCAAGGATGAGTAAGGAAAGAAGCAGTATTCTTTGTTAGACATTTGGACTGTAGCTCCATATCGCAAACGAGTTCATTGATCGCTAGCAATAGAGCTTGATGAAGTAGATAGTAGATGTGAGTTGAGTTTCGGATGGAATCGCCAATTTCGCCTTGCGAAGTTGGCTGAATCGACCAAACTACTCGGTTTGTAATCCACGAGATACTCATCGATAGATAAGCGTTCTGCATGGCGACATTGGCTCAACTGGACATGCCACAAGCGAGTGGCTTGATCGTCCACATTCTCAGTGCGATCGCGGCGCAAGAGAAGAAGTTTCGACCACAGCAATTGCTGATGGCGAGATATTTTGCTTCGAATGATCTGCCCCGATTGAAGAAGGGGGATGCATCTCTTGCTTGGCAATTCGAGCTTGAGGGTGTCTCACCGGTGCGAGGCCAATTCACGACGGGGATCACTGTAGAACTCGATCCCAAGAGCATGCATTTGCTTGCTGATGTGACGGCTACGCGTGTGATTCGCAACATTGCGATGACCTGTTCATGTACGGAGACGGTCAAGCCCTGTGTGCATCAGGTATATTCTCTGAATTATTTGCGACGTCAGCTCAGTCAGCGCTCAGCGAGCGATGCACTGGAGTGGATGGATAGTTGTGTAACGGATGGTCGCCAAGCGGGCCGCAAACTGATTGAGTCATTGTCGTACCTCAAACCCGAGGTTGAAGAGACGGCTTCGGATTTTGACGCGGACGACGAACCTGAGCGCAGACTGCAGCGGTTGCAATGGCGACTGAACTATTCGAATTACGGCGTTCAGATCAACGCATTTCTACAGTCGTCTCGCAAGCGGGGCGGATGGAACAAGGGGCGGCAGATTCGAGAGAATTTCGAAACGGTGCCTGAAGCTGCGTTGACGCATCCATCGGACAAGATGCTGGTATTGTTGTTGCAGTCGGCGGAAGATTCTTATCGTGGACAGACACCACGAGTCATCCGTGAGTGTTTGCGGATGTTGATTGATCATCCGAATTGCACGCTTGATGATCCCGTTCAGACACCGCTACGGATTAGAGAAGTCCCGGTTGAGGTGCGAGTGGAGAATCAGGGCGAGGTATTCAAGCCTGCGGTGTTTCAAGCTAACGTCGCGATCGATGCGATTCATGATGATCCGACATTGTTTCTTGGAACGATCAACTCCAAGGAATCTTTGCTACTTCGGATGGACCGGGATAGGCACATTCTATGGATGAGCACGCTGGATCAGCGGATCTTGCGATTGATCAACGACTTGAATGCAGCGGAGCGTCGAGAAGCAGTGCTGGATCGCGAAGCTGCAGAGCGATTCGCTGACTTAATCGTCTACGTTGCAGAGCCCAAGCGGCTTGAGATTCAGCTACCGGAGTCCTTGGCTGGTCCAGAGCAACCGCTGGAGCCGAAAGTTGAATTGCATTTATCGCCTCGTGGGAAGGAAGGGATGCAAGTCGCTCTGCGGGTGGCTTGTGAAAATGTTCCGGAGCCACCGGTTCCTGGCCAGGATCCCGAGCGATTGCGAATTGCGACTCCGGCTGGTCGTTTTCAATTGCTTCGCGCGTTGGAAGAAGAGGCATCCCGGGCTGACGAATTTGCGGAGCGGCTACAACTGCAATTGTTGGCATACGATGCTCCATATACTTGGCTTGCTCCAACTCCCGACGAAGCGCTTGATTTGTTGCAGCGTATCCAGAATCTTGGAGATCTAGCCCCTACGGTTTGTTGGCCTAGGAGTCAGCCGTTGCAAGTGATCGGGGAGATCACTCCGCAGCGGATGCAAGTCAAACTTTCCAGTGGACGCGATTGGTTCGGCTTGGATGGCTTCGCACAGCTCAATGGGTTGGAAATTCCGCTTGCGGAACTCTTGTCGGCATTGCGACAGGGCAGACGTTTTGTACCGATCGGAGATGGTCAATTCGCACAAATCTCGGATTCCTTGCGTGAACGTTTGGGGGCGATCCAAGACGTATCGATTGGAGAGCCTGGAGAAATCCGCATCTCGCGCGCCGGCACTGCGGTGGTTGAAGAAGCGCTCGGTAGCGACATCTCGGTAGATGCTGACTTGGCATGGAAGGAAGCGCTCAAGCGGCTTGCGAGTGCAAGAAAGCTACAGCCAAAGGTACCTGAAGGGTTGCGAGCGGATCTTCGGGAGTATCAGCAATCCGGGTATGGATGGCTAGCGCGTCTGGCGCATTGGGGTATTGGTGGAGTGCTTGCGGACGACATGGGTCTGGGCAAGACCGTTCAAGCGCTTGGGATCTTGATCGATCGTGCAAAGAATGGAGCAGCGTTGATCATTGCACCGACGAGCGTTGGTTCGAACTGGCAGCGGGAGACCGAGAAATTCGCTCCGTCGCTTCGACCATTATTGTATCGTGAGCATGATCGCCAAGCGTTGATCGATGCGGCTGGTCCTGGGGATTTGATCATTACAAGTTACCAGTTGTTGCAGCGCGACGTCGAGCGATTTACAAAACGGGCCTGGAATACATTGGTTCTCGATGAAGCTCAGTTCATCAAGAACTTCCAAACCAAAACTGCACAAGCAGTGCGTCAAATCGAGGCAGATTGGCATTTGGCGCTTTCGGGGACACCGCTCGAGAATCACCTTGGGGAACTCTGGAGTTTGATGCGAACGGTGAGTCCTGGACTGCTAGGGTCTTGGGAGAAGTTCCGTAAGAACTTTGCAGAGCCGATCGAGCGTCACAACAACAAGGAACGGCTTCTTGCCCTTGGGCGAGTTGTCAAGCCATTTATATTGCGAAGAACAAAGAAAGAAGTCCTCTCGGAGTTACCAGAGCGTACAGAAGTTGTTCGGCTTGCGGAGCTTTCTGAGAACGAACGGAAGAAATACGATGCAGCGAGGCTTGCTGCACTCAATGAGCTCGGTGCCAACGGCACAGGGGATACCGATGCACAAATGCGCATCCGTGTGTTGGCTTGGCTTACGCGACTCCGCCAACTCGCTTGCCACCCAAAGTTGGTGGATAAGCGTTGGGACAAGTCCAGCGCAAAGCTCGATTTGTTTATGGAGATTGTCGAAGAGTTGCGAGAGGGCGAGCACCGTGCGTTGGTCTTTAGCCAATTCGTACAACACTTGACGTTGCTCCGCGAAGCTCTCGACAGTCGTGGAATACGATATCAATATCTCGATGGTGCAACACCGGCGAACAAGCGGCAGGAAGCGGTCGACGCGTTCCAAGCTGGCGAAGGAGATCTATTCCTGATTTCCTTGAAGGCAGGGGGGACGGGTTTGAATCTAACGGCGGCGGATTACGTGATCCATATGGATCCTTGGTGGAATCCTGCTGTGGAAGATCAGGCGACGGACCGAGCGCACCGACTAGGGCAACAGCGTGCCGTGACAGTCTATCGATTGGTGGCAAGAGATACGATCGAGCAGCAGATCCTTGCGTTGCACGAGGACAAGCGGGAGTTGATGAGCGGAGTTCTCGATGGGGCGGATCGCGCTGGTCGCCTGAGCACTGACGAATTGATTTCGTTGATACGGCTCAGTCAGATCGAGGGAGCGTAACGGTATTGGCGGCAGGGTCAAATTGACAGCCGCATTGGTATGTTCCGCGGTCCATTGTTTGAACCGCTCGCATTGAATGGGAGGTGCTGGGTGGGTCGTATGTGGCAGAGGATTGTTTTGGTGGGGACCGCTGCAAATACCCTACGGTGCGAGCCGATGGCTCGAGAAAGTTGAAAGGAGAAAGTTGAAAGGAGAAAGTGGAGAGTAGATATGCGAAGACAAAATGCTCTGTGGTTTTCCTTGCGTCTTTGCTTCTTTGCGTGAGACATTGGTTTTGAAGTCGGTACGCCTCCGGCTGACTGCTAAACGAAATCGCTGATCTTTGCTTCTTGGTGTGAGTTACTGCCGATGGTGGTAACCACCGGTAAGCAACGATTAGCGCAAGCGTACCAAGCGATCGGCAACAATTTGTTTTGCGCCTAGGTTCGGTAAGTACCCTTGAGGGCCGTATACCGTCACCATTTGTTGTGTGTAACGGCGTAGGTTTAAACCGGTTGTCGGCTGCACGTATGCTTTGACATTCCCGACATCGTCCGTCAGTGCGAATTCTGGTTGGCCTGGTAAGGATGTGTGAACAGCGACCAACCAGCCGGAGAGTTCTGATTGCATCGAAGGACTTCTGCCAGCTTGGCTGCGATCGATTGATTCAGACGGGTTCGGACCCATGGGTAGTTGTGGGCCCAAAGGGGATGGTGTGACGTAGCTACCGGTGCGTTGGCGAAGCAATTCGAAGCGTTCGATACGGTCGAGTAACAATCGGGCTTCGCCGCGGATCAGAGGTGTTTCACCCCGTTCAATCCATTGCATTGCGGAATCACGGAGTGGCGCAAGATTCCATTGTTCAACGGGGCGACTGACGATGATGGATAATTCTGTCAATGCGTCTTGGATGGCTGGGGTACGGAAGCGTTCGACTTCTTCAGTCGCACGCAACATCGAATCGTTCTCCGAGGTGCGCATCGAAGTACCGCTTGCGAGCATCGTGGAACCGATTCGACGACTTTCACTGCCGTCGCCACTCGCTTCATCGCGCAGTGTTTCATCGCGCAGTGTTTCATCGCGCAGTGTTTCATCGCGCAGTGTTTCATCGCGTCGGGAATCGTATCCGTAGAGGTCACTACCTGCTAAATCGCGGTCTCGATTGGCAAATTCATCCGACGGGATCCCGGATCCAAACAGTGGGCCTTGGGTTTTCCACCATGGTGTTGCCGAAGATTCTGCGTAGCGCGAGTCGTTGTAGTTGCGTCCGAGTTCGGATGAGTAATCCCGAGTGAACCGGCTTGGGGCATAACGCCCGGAGGGTTTTGGGAGATGATCGATGCCGGCGAGGTTTCGGTCCGCGTTCAACGCATTCTTCGGGTTGCTACGGTTAGCGCGGGACGCGAGAGCGGATGTTGGTACTGAACGGATTGGACTCGATTGAGAGTAGATCGCTCCATCGCGAGGTCCGGTTGCATGGGCAACGGATTGTTTAGGGTGGCCGGGAATTTGATTTGGGTCGACCAAGCTCATTCCGAAGATTCCGAGGATATGATTCATCGAGTCTGTTTCTTGAGGCCCAACGTCACGTTGCTGGAACAGTTGCCAATCTCTGTCTTCGTAGGATTGAGGCTTGGTCGGACGAGGACGCAGGATTGCGGCCCCTTTTGGCGCGTTCGCGATGCTAGCCCTAGAGGCTTGGGGTTGCGACGAAGATCCCTGGTTGGATGCTGAGGTGGTGGATGGACCGCGTTTGATGATCGAGCTCTTCTTGCCTTTTGAAGGATTGGAGCCAGAAGTGCTTGCACCTTCAGGCGCAGCTTCGCGGATTTTTCGTTCGCTTTCTGCTTGCTCTCTTTGGATCTCGCGTTGAACACGATCCATCTGTTGGGCTTCGTCCGACCAAGCCAAGTTGCCTTGGGTAGTTTCCTCGGATGGTTGATTCGCAGCGGATGGCAACCCTTGGGATCTATTTTTGGATCGTGTAGAAGTCGCTGTATTATTGGGTTCTGCTTGGTAGCTTGCTTGACTTACTCCTTGGTCCATTTTGGACTTCTCGACAATTCTTCCTGGGCCACTTTGGGACTTATTGTTCTTGGCTGCTGTGTTCTTAGGGGATGTATTTTTGGATACTGCGCCAATGTCATTTAGGTTGGAGTCGGGGCGTTGAGTATTGGACCTTGCCAATGACTTTGAATCCTTGGTTTGTTGGATGGTAGCGATGGCATCGCGTCCTAACATTGCGGTTTTGACCCAGCGAAATTCACCTTGAGGTGGAGCGATTTTGAACCAGAGTTTTTTCGTTGGTTCTTGTTTGTCGGCATTTTCTTCTAAGCGATAGGCTTCATCGAAGATGGCGACAGTTTGGGATTTAGCGAGTTCGGTTTGGAAGAGGAGTTTTTCGACGGATTCGGAGGCAGCGCCGACCCAGGCGGGAACATGATCGCCTGCGACTTCTGCGACTCGTCCACCTGGCATCAGGTATACCGATTCCGCACGTACCCAGTTGTGACTACCTTCGGGGGGGCGGATTCCGGACCAGCCATCGGCTGTTTCTACATAGACTTCGACAGCGGTACCTTGTTCGAGCAATCCGGTGGCGTAGTAACTGCTTGCCGGTCCACATCGAACTGTAGCTCGAGGAGCATGGACGTAGCGTTGTTTGTCGCCGTCGACGACGCGCATTTCGGGAACCGATACCGATGTAGTTCGCGCATCGACTGATTCTTGAGCGATTGCTTGGAGCGAATAGGAGCCAACGAGGATTCCGAGTGCGAGCCCCAAGTTTGAGCTGGTAGCTTGCCACCCGATGCAGAGCAGTCTGCCAATGTGCATTCCTTGCCAGCATTGGGTAGATAGACTTGGTTTCATGGCTAATTCCTCGGGATTCAAAAACGCAACGGAAGTGTTTCGCGACGGCATGTCTGCTAAAACTCTGGTTGGCTATAGAAGGAATTCGCAGCGCGAATCAAGCCCAGATAGGCAAGGGAGTGAGTTTAGGAAAGGAGGGTAATCGCATGGTGGAAAAAGATGCGAGGGAATGGTGCTAATCTTGAGAAGTGCTCTTAGTGGCTTTTCGGTTCACTGAGCGGTGAGTGGGGTCAAAGGGCTTGCCTTGCGCCCAGGACTTCCATGCTCGCATGGTGTCGTACCAAGTTTGACGTTGTGCTTTGGGAGGGATTAAGTACTCCGCGAGGGCATCGAATTCGCGGCGGATGACGCTGGCGGCCAATTCGGCTTGAGTTTCTCGCAACGCGGAGAAAAGTACTTGTTCGCATTCCCGTTTGTTTTCTCCTTGGCCGAAGCTGATGGGTGCTCCGAATCGGGTGGCAATCATGGGTTTGACTTCTTCCCAAAACGGGTATTCGATCGCTAGAGGTACAAAGGTAACGTTTTGCGTGTCGGCGGCGAGGTGTGCGAGTCCGGGCATCAGGGGCTGGGAATGATCGCGGCAATCGGTGAATTTGCCTTCGGGGGTGATCCACAAGGAAGAGCGGGGCACGGCGAGGATTTCCCTGGAAGTTTTCAGGAAAGCGGCAGCACCACGGATTTGCTCCATAGCAATTCCATAGAAACCCATTCGTCGCAAGACTCCGTAGGCTTCTAAGGCTTTTGCATCGATGGGAGCGTAGAAAATCCGTTCTGGAAAATATGCACGGCGCAGTTGCATTGCAACGACGGGATCCCACCAGCCGATATGGTTTGCGAAAACCACCAGTGCGTGATCTTGTGGGACGAGGGTTGAAATGGGTAGTTGGGATTCGACGGCGAAGCAAGTGAATTGGCTACGGATCATTCGAGCCGTATATCGGCAGAAGCCATCGACCAACCACTTTTTGGATGTCGGCAGTCCCATGCTAAAGATCGTTCCGCGCGAAGCTAGGAGCGAGCTCCCGAAAGTTTCCCAGCTTGTGCGTCTTGATCGACGGTATCCCCAGCGATCCAGCCGCTCATCATCACCATAGGCATACCGGGGCCTGGGTGAGCGGCACCACCGGCGAGGTAAAGGCCCTGCAGGTCGGCAGAGCGATTAGCAGGTTTGAATGCGCCCATGAATTTGCCATGGCTAGCCAGCCCGTATATTGCACCATTGAGTACTCGGTATCTCTTGTGAATACCTTCGGGGGTCAGATGGCTTTCGGTGACAATGTTGTCTCGAATCTTCCGCATCTTGCCGGTGTACTCAAGTTTGTCCAGGATCACTTCGCGATATTTGGGGAACATCTCCGTCCAGTTGTGGTCTGGGCGGAGGTATGGGGTGTGAACCAATACGTACAGTGCTTCGCCACCTGGAGGAGCCACGCCTGGTTCTGTGGTTGCTGGTGCACAGACATAGGCGGTCGGATCTGGAGCGGGTTTGCCTCGCTTGTAGATGTAATCAAATTCGCGATGTGGATCTTTCGAGAAGACGAAGTTGTGGTGCAGGATATGTTCGTAGCGTTGCTTGAGGCCTAGATACAGCACGACACCGGAGCAAGCTGGTTCATAGGTCCGTCGCGAATCGAACTTCTTTGCCGCTTTGTTACCTGCCAGTAATTCGCGGTGGGTACGAACGGAATCGCAGTTTGAAACGACGCAATCGAATTGGTACTTTTCACCTTTTGTAGTCGTCAGACCGGTGACTCGTGTTCCATTGGTATCGATCGAACCGACATCGGTACTGGTCTTGAATTCTACGCCGAGTTCTCGTGCAAGTTTTTCGAGGGCTTCCGGAACAGCTCGCGTACCACCCATTGGGTACCAAACACCTTCTTTGGTTTGCATGTGTGCGATTCCGCAGAGCACAGCAGGGGAAGCTTCTGGCGAAGAGCCAACGTATTGGGTGAAGTGATCGATCATTTGTGCAGCGCGATGGTCTCGCACGTGATCGCGGACCAAGCCTGCTACGGACTTGCCCATTCGTAGGCTCAGCACATCGCTGATCACACTTGGTGAGAGCGCTCCGCCGACTTGCATGGTATCTCGCAAGCCCCCGACACTTCGCCAAAAGAAGAACTTGTCGGATACTTCGTGAAGTCGTTTGGAGATCTCCATGAATTTCTCATATCCCTTAGCTACGCCGAGAATCGCGGAGAACTTGTCGAGGTTCTTCTTCATTTTTTCGGTATCGGAGACGAGGTCTAGGACTCCGCCGTCTTCGAAGAAGCATCGCCATTGAGGGTCCAAAATAACTAGATCCAGGTAGTCTTCTAATTTTCGTCCGGCGTCATCAAAGATCCGTTTGAGAACGGATGGTAGGGTCAGGATGGTGGGTCCCATATCGAATCGGTATCCATCTTGATGATGTACGGCGGCTTTACCACCGACCCATTCGTTTTTGTCAAACAGCGTAACTTGATGCCCGCGAGCAGCCAGAGTACAGGCCGCCGCGAGTCCTGCGAGTCCTCCACCAATAACACCGACTTGCAAAGCCCGATCAGACCGTTCAATCATTCGTTTTACTTCTTTTTTGTGCGATAAAATATGGAGCGAATCACCTGCCGTAGCCCTTTGAGGCGATCCCGCAATTGCTCTCCGTGCTGTAATTGTAGCAGACCGTCGAGAAGTTGCTCATCTTTCGCCTGCGGTAAATTGCTATGCGGTAGCCAATTGCCACGTCTAGCTGCGACAACTTTGGGTACCGTCATCGCCAAAAGTCCTTCTTCACCCCTAGTTACCCCGTAACCGCTTTCTCCCCTCCCACCAAAAGGGAGTCGAGGATCTGCGGTTGGAACAATGAAATCGTTGATTAAAACGGTGCCAGCCTTCAAATCCGGGATCAGTCCTCTCGCTTGAGATTCATTTCCAAAAAGCGTGACACAAAGTCCGTAGGGGCATTCGCGATTCCACTGTACAGCTTGCCCGATACTCCCAACCGGAATAATCATCATCAGAGGTGCAAAGATATCTAGTCGGAAGATGTCCATGGTGGGCTTAATCCTCGTTAGCACCACAGGAGCGATGGTTTCCAAGCCATTCGGGGTTTTGGACTGAGGTTGCCGACTGGCTGGTTCGCTATTTGAGAGATTTCGGATCGGATCGCCAAATAGAGGATTTGCGCCCAATTCGATCGCTTGCTCAACGCAGCGAACCAAGTTGGATTTTGTTGTTTCCGCGCAAAGGGTGGTCCATTGAACACAAGGCTCCGAGTTTAGTTGCTGTTTTAGTTTTTCTTCGAAAGCATGCAGTAGTGATTCGGGAACGAAGACGCGTCGTGGGGCGATGCAGGTTGCGCCGCCATTGAGCATCAGACCGAATCGCAAAAGGTTCACGACGCGATCGAGGTCGGCATCAGGTAGGAGGATCACGGCATCACAACCGCTAAGTTCCATGGTAGCCGGGGTTAGCTTGCTAGCGGCTTGTTGCAGAACTTTTCTTCCGCTGGTGCTACTTCCGGTCATCACGATATGGTCGACACCGCATTCGATCGCTTGCTGCGCACTGAGGACACTGCTATCGAGGACGGTGATTAGATCTGTAGGAATACCGCAAGCGACTGCGATGTTCGCAAGCTCTTGTGTGACGGCTTCGCAACCCGGTGCAGGTTTGATAACGACGCCATTTCCTGCGGCGATTGCATGGAGCATTTGTGAGCCGGTGAGAAAGATCGGATAGTTCCAAGTCCCGATGATCAGTACAGCACCTAGCGGGGACCTTTGCACTTCGGATCGCAAGGAACCGAGCCACATAGGAGTGTCCCAAACGGAAGTGCGTCGCGTGCGTAACACGCGTACCATCGACCGACTGAGCCATTTTGCGGTTTCTGCGAGAGGTAACAATTCCGCCGTGATGGTTTCGAGATAGCTCGTCCGCATCGGCGCCGTTACGCCGTTTGCCAGCACCGCTCGATGTTGAACAATTTTCGAAGCGATGCGTCCAATCAGTTTTGCGCGTTGGCGTAGGGGTAGTTGGGACCAAGCTTGTTGTGCACGACGAGTGCGCGCCATTCCATCGGCAACTCTAGTTTCCAGAGTCATTGTTTGCCGGCATCCTTCCGCTGATCTTTAGCAACGCTTCATCGGTCCGTAGGTACATAGCATTCTTGTAAAACGCGGGAGTTGCAAAAGTTCGACCGGTGATCTCATTTTTGCTCACCAATGTATATTCCTTGCTCGGTTTAACCCAAGTTGCAACGCCGTCTTCGCTCAAGAATAGAACATGCTCGTTGACATAAACTGGGCTTGCCGAATAGTTCCCACCTAAGCGTTCCATCCAGTGACGATCTCCGGTACGAGCATCGACGCAGGAGGCGACACCGTTGTCTGAAACGAAGTAGAGTAATTCGTCGATCAGTAGCGGAGTTGGGGTGCTCGGAGCGCCGCGTGTACTTCGCCATACGACGTTGGTTTCCGTAACATCGCCGCTACCGCCTAACCGTACTGCCATCAATTCTGGATTGTCGTAGTCGTGGTTGTAAATCACAAGGTCGTCGATTAACAGAGGTTGGGGGACGACGGACCAACCTGGCGCGAGGACTTTCCAAAGCTCTTTGCCGGTATTTGGTTCATAGGCAGCGAGGTGATTTGGTCCGGGTGCCAAAATTTGGGGTTCACCTTTAACCATCGCAACACGCACTGTACCAAACGAGTGGGAGATTTGCGCTGGAACGCTTCGTTGGGTTCTCCAGACGACTTTGCCATTCGATGCATCCAATGCGCACACGAATGGATTTGAGCTGCCGTCGCAGATGATGAAAAGCTTCTCATCGAACAACACAGGGGAGCCGCCGCTGCCGTGTACGGGTGGGTATACCAGTTCTTCACAAAGCCAAACGACACGTCCATCCGCTGGATCGAGTCGGGCTGTGCCCAACGTTCCGAAGTGAACGAAGACCGCGTCGTCTAGAACGATAGGAGTTGGGCTTGCGTGGGAATTCTTTGCGTGAATCGCGGGTACTTTTTCAACCTGTTTGACTTCGCGTTCCCAATGAGGTTCGCCTGTGTCGGCGTTCAGAGCTAATACTCGCAGCGACAATCCCTCTCCTTGAGGCACGGCGGTAGTAAGGTAGAGGATACCTTTATGGATGGAGGGTGAAGACCATCCTAGGCCAGGTATTGTTTTACGCCATTCGACGTTTTGCGTATCGGACCATTGCATCGGAGGTCGATGTGAAGGGGCGTGTCCTGCCGAATCTGGTCCTCGGAATTGCGGCCAACTGTCTTGCGCGATGGTTTCCTTAAAACCTATTTGTGTGGCAAGCAAGATAGCGAGACCTAGGACGATGACTTCCGAGATGAGGGGCATTGGTGCGTTTTTGATTCGAGCGTCTTCTTTTTTATTTCGCATGCTTCGTTGCTCATTGATAGGGTTATTTTGGGGCTCGAAAAGCAACGTCAGCGTATTTGTCGTCTTGGGGGCTGTCAAGCGGTTGAAGAATAGCGGTGTATCGCGAGGCTGCTATCGGTTTTTTGAGCCGTAAAGCGTGCGCATAATACCGTCGAATCGACGTTCGCTACCATCAGCGCTCACCGTTGGCGCGTAGCGACTGTTGGCGCGTAGCCACCGTTCGCCAGACGGTGGAGATCTTCCTGGCAACGTCCACCGCTTGGCAGCGGATGGCTACCATCAGCGCTCACCGTTGGCGCGTAGCCACTCACCCGTAGCCACTCACCCGTAACCACTCACCCGTAGCC
>JBEICB010000228.1:0-7200 GCA_040373655.1 Pirellula sp.
CGAGAAAGTTGGGCGAGCCGATGGCTCGAGAAAGTTGAGTTTAGAAAGTTGAAAGTAGGGCGAGCCATGGGCTCGAGAAAGTTGGGCGAGCCATGGGGCTCGAGAAAGTTGAGTTTAGAAAGTTGAAAGTAGGGCGAGCCATGGGGCTCGAGAAAGTTGGGCGAGCCATGGGGCTCGAGAAAGTTGAGTTTAGAAAGTTGAAAGTGGAGCAAGGGGGGGCTTTGCGTGAGAGATGCGGGAACGTGGGGTTACTGGTCTGTGTCGCTTCGGTCCAATGAACTCCATCCCGAAACCGTGTCGCCCCTTACCACCCGGAAGTACTTTGCTATCGTTCGCTTCGCATAACCCGCGTCTCGCGTTCCTCGCAATAACTCGCCAACCGCTTGGACGTGCTCCCCAAAATCTGAACTCTCTCCACTCTTCCCTGCACGCGGCCTGCCAAACACCGGATACAAAGCTAACATCGCAACCATCGCCGCTATCGCCAAGTGAATCGTGAATATATTCATCGGCCATAATGTCAGCACTTCGAATCCCTTGCTCCCCCCCCCCATCTCTCCCGACTCCCTGACCAACGGATCGTTTTCGCCCCCCAAAAATCCAACGACTCCAGGTGAACATCTTCCCAAAATCCGACTCGCTATCTCTCGATGCGATCTTCTTAACATCCCCACATTCGATACCAACGACCCATTCGCCACCAAGATCACGCGACCATCGGAAACCGCGTACGGTAACTCCCACACCAAACCTTTTCCACCCCCGCCTACCAACCAACGCTTCACGCGATCGTAATCCCCCACATGCACGTTGGTAATGATCTCCAACTGCTGCCGATCCACCTCTGTAAACTCTCTGGCGTACTCTTCCCCCGGCGGCAAAATCTGCGGAACGATCCCTCCGCGAAATATCCCTATCCCACCCGTAAACACTCGCCCATCCTTCTCCCAATCCAACTCCTGACGCAACTCCTCCACCCGCCGAACTCCCTGCGAAAGCTGCTGCCTATACTCCGCTCCCCCCTGCTCTCCCACCTGCTGCCACGCAGCATTCTCTGCAGAACTCCCCCCGGTACTGCCTTCGTTATTTCCCCCAACATTCTCCGCGGTATTCCCCCGGGTATTGCCTTCAGCACTTAACTCTGCATTCACTCTATCGCTTCGCAATTCACTATCAACATCGCTTCCAGTAACTTGATCGCTAAAGCTGTCGCTTGTCTGCTCGCTAACGTCGACAGTTGGAACACCGTTCTCCCCTATAGCCGCATTACCATTCTCACTACCATCGCGTCGTTCGTTGTTTGAAGCGTCATCCACATACGGCAACAACGTCATCCTGGCTACCACTTGTGACTCTTGTCCTTCAAACACATCAGCCCATGGTCCCGAAAACTGCTCAATCTTGCGCACAGGACCGAACGCCTTCCTCGCGTAGAACCACGGGGTAACCATCAAATCCCTCGCTTCGTCTCTGCGAAGATCCAACGCTAGCGACTCATTCGCCCCCTCCTGCATGGCTCGTAGCCTTTGCAACCCGTTGACGCCAGACCCGGATCCCGCCCCGGTTCCATTCACGACCTCTTTCCAATACTCGGATTGCGGCGAAGCGTCCCTGCCGACATAGATCAGGGTCTTGTTCCCGGTCCGCAACCATTCTTGTAACGCTCGCATCACTTCGACCTTATGCATCGGAAACCGATCGGGCATCCAAACAATGGTTTGCACCGAAGTGTGCATCGCTGGGGATAAACTCTCCATGCGTTGGGTGCGAAAACCCCGTTCTTGCGCTAACTCGCGAAATACCGTCAGACCACTCGGACTGCATTCCCCCACGTAACTATCGGACTCTCCGTAGACGCTGTTGATCGGTTGCTTGCACCCGGCACAACTCAATCCCAACAATCCCCAAATCATCATCCCTGCGATCGTTCCAACGCCAACATCACTTGCTCCGCGACGCTCTTCTACGATCGCTTCGACTTGTGGCAATTTGCTCCAAAATGCTTCGAATCGACTCTCGGATATTTCTTTCCCACCAAAAAATGTAGCTTCGAACATCTCGACCAACTCTTGAAATGGCCGTTGTAGCTTGGGCCATGCCTTCAATTCACGAACATACCGATGATTGGTCTTGCCCTTCGCCAACCGGATACAATTCGCCGCGTCGCATTCAACAAGCAGGTAACTGAACAGGTAAACGGTCGCTTGTGCATACTGTTTTTCTTGTCGCAATCGTTCCGCTTGGGCCTTGAACCCAACCAATTTATTTTCCATCTCAAAAGGTAAATCAGTGAGCTTTGCTCGCTGTGCTGCAAGGTCTTCACCATCCCGTCCCAAACCTTTCCCACGTCTGCGGCGGCGAGCTAACTGCCCATTGCTCATTACCGCAATCAAGAAGATCAACAGACCTGCGACTAACAGAACCAGGAACGCTCGAAGGAAAAATACTAACCAATCACCCCCTGAAAAACCGGACCACGTGCCCGTCCCACCACCTTTGTTTGTATTCCCAGAACTAGTTACAGGTTGGTCGACTGTGTTGATGTGCCGATCTGAAAGATCTTGGTGAACCGGCAACGACCTCCCGAGGGTAACTTGTTCTTCTCGAACATCCGCCCAAACCGGGTTGGTTCCTTGCCGAAGTGCGTCTGCTCCGGCATCGTAGGTGGGGCCTTGACCTGCCGCGTTCAACGCCCAAGCATTGTTGCCCCCTTGTAGCATGGGCATCAGTGCCATTAGCATCACGGTTGCCCGGACAACTCTTAACGCATAAGCCACAAACTGCGAACCTTGGCATAATTTCCAAGTCAAACGGTTCGTACATGTCTTGTGCACAGTCGAGATTTCGTTGGATGCTGCGAGCAAGCTTGGTTCACTGGATCGAACGTCTAAAGATCCTGATGCGAGGGCTTTCGGTTTGAGAACTTCCCGAGCCATTAAGCAACAGTATCGCTTGATGATGGTTGGCTTCATGCTTGCACCTTCGTCGTTTCTGGCTCGATTGTTGGACCGGTGGCAGTATTCTTTGTTTGGTTTTGTCGGAGCGGATCGGAATTTTGGCTCAACCGTTGCGCTTCGGCTTTGAGTTTGAGTTCCAGATCCCATCCTTCTGCGCGAATTCTTGTATTCATGTACGACAAGAACCGAACCACTGCGGTCCAAGTAGCGACGGTCCAGAGTGCAATCGGATAGATCACAAGGTCCGTCCACCAGACCCATTGCCAAGTACCAAAAACAACACCGACGAATAGAGCACCGCAGAAGTACAGAACCACCGTAGCCAGCAATGCAAACAACGAGGTACTGATTCCCAGGCCGTTTGCATCCGAGGAAGCCTTCTGCAACCACTGGGTCCGTTTTGTGTAGGTGAACGCGTTGGGCGCGTTTGCTGGGGCTTTTAATGGGGTCAACTCCAACGCTAAGATTTCGGGAGCGAAGGGACGAGAGAGTCGGATGATCCAAAAGTACAGTCCGCTCAGACCGATCCAAGTGATCGCAGTAAATCCGCGATGCCAATCGGGCGAGAGAGCGACAAATGCCGTAACCACTAAGACAGGGATTCCACCGCGAACCACCCCCAAAATCCAAACTAGGGTATTGCGACGCTTCCAAAGTGGTGTCAGCCAATCACTTCGCTTCAGGCTGCTTGAGAAGACGGTGTGCCCAAGAGTTACCGTAAGGCCGACCATTGCAAGAGGCGTTTCGAGGAATACTAGCAGAGCCATCCAGAACAGGTACTGCACTCGATAGAAGACTTCGGAAGTGGTGCTGGAGGATAACAAGGCGAGTTGATCGTAGTGCCGAAGGGGTTCGAGCAAGATTGCGTTCAGGATTGCAAACGGGGCAGCACTGATGAGGGCAACGCCGACAAGTCGCCCTAAGTATTCGCGCAGGACGCGGAGGCTCAGGTCGAGGAGTTCTTGGGAGCCGCGAAGCACGATAGCGATGGAAGTGCGATCCAGTTGCATTAGCCCTGAGCCTCCGAATTGGCATTCCAGTTGATTTTCAGGCTAGTACTTTTTTTCGCAGGTGCGGGTGCTGGATAGCCGAGGATACAGAAATAAAACATGAGTACTCCGGCGCTTGCGATGGATACGGCGACTTTCACTGCATAGGGCAATTCGGATGGAGATATGAAACCTTCTACCAACGCAGCGAGTACGAAGAGGACAACCGCTACGAGAATGATCGGCATGGCTTTTTCGCCACTTTGGAGGAACGAATCGCGGCGTGTGAGTCCGCCGGTGATTAGCCATCCAAGGCCAAGGCGTAGGCCGGCGGCAGCGGACAGAGCGATTGCCATCAGTTCAAAGACACCGTGCGCGGTAACAAACTCAAAGAACGTATCACCTGCACTTACATCGGGGCGTGCCATGTATCCGAAGCTTGCTCCGAGCGAAAGCGCGTTATAGGCCAGTTTCATCAGCGAGGGCAAAATCAGTGGCCCGAGGGCGAAGCACTGCAGACCGATGCTCGTATTGTGTTGAATATAGCCTGCGGCGGCAGCCGCATACTGGCGATGGTTTCCTTCTAATGGTTGACCATACATCCTTTCCAGCATCATGATTTGATCTTCACCTAATACACGTTCGGCGAAGCGAGGAAAGAGGCTTTCGGCCCAGCCCATGAGGGCAGCGAGGGAGAAGAGACCGAAGAAAACGATGCAAGCGAGTTTCACGCAGAAATCATTGAAGACGGCTTGGGGTGCAATCACGGTCATGTAGTTCCACCAACGAGAGACCGGAAAACGAGATGAGCGGTAGAGTTGTCCGTGAGAACGCGCGACAAGTCGTTGCAGATAGTCGATGGTAGCGGGTGGAAGGCTCCATTGTTCGGCCATTGCGAGATCGGAGCAAGCGGCACGATAGAGCGCCGCGAACCGGGTGGCTTCTTCGGCCGTGGTCGATTTGCGCAGGGAGTTCGACTGCCATCGATTGCAAATCGTATCGAGTTCGGACCACATTTGGCGGCGTTGTTCGAGGAGTTTAGCGGTGTTCATCGAGGTGGCGTGGGGGGGTTATCAGAGGCGAGAAGTTCCACAGGTGTTGTTCTTGTGGATGTTGGGGTGCGGCCCCTGGTGGATTTTCCGGCAAGATCCGTAGAGTGTCGCAGATCAAATTCTCGCAGGTACAGAGCGCATAGGAAATCATCCGCATTGGTTTCGGGGGGAAGACCGGCACGAGCGAACAGGGATGGAGCGATTAGTTTCGCAAGTTCCACACGGCGTTCTTTCGTTAGATTAGGGCGACGTTCAACGAAGGAAGCGACGGTGCGTTGCAGGGAGCGAGACATACGAAAGCTTGGTGAGATTGCCGAGACGAGTTTCATTACAGCCGCGTCACCGACTTTGATTTTAGGGGGAATCCAGGTTAGGTCGTCGACAACGACCATTGTCCCGGCGGCAAGGTCACCGAGTCTTTGAAAACGGCGAGAGAGGAACATGCACGTTAGGGCCACTGCGCCGGTGGGAATCACGTATGCGGGGGAAGCATCTTTGATCAGCATTTCAAACGAGACGAAGGGGGCTAGGTCCCCGAGGCGCAGAAAATTACGTATGGTTGCTTGGTATGCGCTGATAGGGCGACCATTGACCGAGATCACGCGGAGTTGGCAAGTTTGTTTGCCGGGGGTTTTGCCGTTCCAAAGGGTTTCGAAGAACAGGCCGTAGAACCAATCGAAGAAAAAGTAGAGCAGGCTCATTACGATTTGGGGAGTGGAATCCCAGAGAGGCCATGCACTGGCGATCCCGGAACAGATCGCCAAAAGAAAGAGGGAGAAGAGGATTGCCGCACGCAGCATCAAATCGATTAGGAATGCATTTAAGCGGCGGAAGGGGCCAGCGAGACGGTACGCGAACTCGATATTCTCGGGCGTGGTGACTTTTGCGGTCAGATCGATTGCGGGTTGCGGTCCAAGAGCGCCGGGTTTCATAGAGTTCCAGAGAACTACTGCTGGGTGAGGAAATGGGGAGCTAAGGGATGAGTAAGTCATTTCCCCGTGAATTTTCTGGTACGATAGGGGGGTAGTACACGAAGGTCCGACCTATTCATTCCCTCCCCTATCATAGCGAGGCAAAGCTCATGCGTCGTTCGAAAGCTCACATCCGCTCGTCAGAATCTTTGATGACCTCAGGAAATCTTGGAGCGTCACACCGGTCAACTCGCCGCGATTTCTTGGCCACTACCGGTGCTTTGGCAGCGGGCGGTCTGATAGCGAACTCCACGATGTTTGGTGGATCTGAAGTGAACGCACAGGAACAGCGGCAGGCCAAGGCAGACGATCCGGAGGCGTTGGTAAAGACGCTTTACGAAAGTCTGACGTCATCTCAGCGAGAGATGGTTTGTTTTGATTGGGAGCATACTTCGAAGGATCGCGGTTTGTTACGAACTCGGGTGGAGAACAATTGGAAGATTACCAACCCGACAATTTTGAGTGACTTTTACACGGCGGATCAGAAGGAGATGGTACAAGCGATTTTTGAGGGGATTATCGATCCGAGTTGGCATGCTCGCTTTTACAAGCAGCTCAAGGACGACATGGGGGGGTGGGGCAAGGGCCAGAGTTTGGCGATCTTTGGGAAGCCTGGATCAGAGCGCTTTGAATTTGTGTTAACTGGTCGTCATACAACATTGCGTTGCGATGGGAACAGTCAACCGCACGTCGCCTTTGGTGGTCCGATTTTCTATGGTCATGCTGCTGGGTCGGATGATGAGGGAGCGGAGCATCCTGGGAACGTGTTCTGGGAGCAAGCGATTGCTGCGAACAGCGTTTACCAGATGCTCGATGGGAAGCAACGGAAGTTAGCCGAAGTGGCACAGACACCGAATGAGGATGCAGTTGCTTTCCGGAAGAATGGGCCGTTTGAAGGGATCGCGTGTAGTGAGCTTTCGCGCGACCAACGGGAAGCTCTGCAGAAGGTGCTAGACAAGTTACTTGAACCATTCCGTTTGGTAGATCGCAAGGAGGCGACAGCGTGTCTCAATGCGCAGGGTGGGCTAGATAAGTTGCATTTAGCTTTTTACACCGACGAGGATGCGGGTAATGATCGTGTTTGGGACAATTGGCGATTGGAAGGCCCAAGTTTTGTGTGGCATTTCCGTGGTTATCCGCACGTGCACGTGTGGGTGAACGTTGCTGATGATGCTTCGGTGGCTCTCAACACGTAGGTTTGTATCGCGCAGAGTCAACTCAAAGCAAGAAA
>JBEICB010000378.1:0-2858 GCA_040373655.1 Pirellula sp.
ACTTGCTTGAGCCGACGCACAATGCTCGCTTCATCGCTTTGATGGATCGCTACATGCCTCAGTGGCAAGAGCGACGGCAACTTCTTAATCGATTGCCGGTGAGGCACGAAGACTGGGAATACTAAAAAAATTTAGGGCAAAAGGGATATGGGCTAAATTTCGGATAAATCCGGACCTGTAATATGAACAATGCGCATGGTACAAACATTTAGTTTCACGGCAAAATTTTTATGATTCAATTCAGTTGTCCAAATTGCGATGAAAAGTTCAAGGTTGACGACCGGCACGCTGGACGGAAAGCGAAATGCTCGGCTTGTGAGCAATCGATTTTAGTTCCTGAAAAGACAAAAGTTGAAAAATATCTAGACCCAGAGCTGAATGGCTCACTACCGACCAATACCATTGCCGCCCCAGAATCTTCTGTGGGATTCTTTGGAAACAAATTTGAGCGAATCGATGGACTGGTTGTTAAAGTTGAAAGTCGTGTTGCTTCAATAGGCACCAAAGGCGTGGGAGCTGGGTTTTCCGTACCAATCGAAGACCTGGGAGTCTCAATTGGAACTGGGCTCGCGGGATCAAAGTCTAAAGTGGAACACGATTCAGTTATTTGGGTGAAGAAAGAAGATCAAAAAGAAACTCGCTTTGTCTTTAACGGTGAAATATTCCCCTGTCGAGAGGGAAATCGGATCGCAATTGGTTTGATTGGAAAAGGCATTCTAGTTGCAAGAAATTATTCCACCAACCAAAAAGTGATTGTCAACAAACCAGAAAGTTTCTACGAGATAAATCCGCCCGAATTCAGATTGAGATTCTATGGCATGCTTGCCGCGTTCTTTCTTCTTTGGTTCTTTTTGCTTACAACAATGCTGGCCAGAGCAACACCGTACGGAACCGATAAGTCTCCGATGACACAAGCGATCGACTTCCTTCTTACGTGTTTTGTTTGTTTTTCGCCGTTAATTATGCCTGTCGTCATTTACATTTTTGTTTCAAAAAATAGTCGCCGATACTACCGGCTCGAATATGCAAAGCAATCTACGGAACTTAACGATATTATTCGAAACTTCTGAAGCAATCGAATGGAACTCGCCGTCTCAAGATCGAGCTAACTTGTTCGGCTTCAATTCAACACTTTTAGAATTCAGTACAACCATCAACCCCACTTCGTAGTGCTGATTCGGATCGATACTCAATAAGTGGGTATGCCTCAGTAGATTGGCCATCAGCAGATCGTCCTTTCCGCCCAGCCATTTCCCACGGATCCAGTCAATACGATCTAGCATCTTCATTTATTTGGTCACCGGGGCCTAACTCTGCCCTACACAGGGCGGCGCTCCGCTTTGCCCTGGGCTATCTCCTTAGGCCCCGTTGGGGCTTTTACGCGGCCTGCTACTGATCTATTTGATCCCCATACCGTTAGGACGGGGGCTAAGCACCCCACGAACCCCCATCTGGGCAGGGTCGCGTGCTAACTTGTCCGCCGTCACCCTAAAATCTTCTATCACCGGTTGCAATCTCCTGGTCAAAACCTCTACGTTGCCGGAAACCAAACGAATACTATCCACTGTATCGTTCACCTTCCCATAAAGCGCCGGATCGTCGATCAAACGCGCCAACGTTCCCTCCGATGCGTTGAGCCTTCGCGAAAATTGCTTGAGATCCACCGCCAATGCTTCAATGTTACCCAAAGCACGAGTCAGGTTCTCCGCAATCTGATCGCTTCGCTGCGCAATCGGTTTAGTGATCTGCTCAACATTGACCAACGCCTCATCTGCATGCTCAATCGCAGAACGAACCGTCTCCCCAACCCCCTTGAATTCCAATCCAATACTCTCAAGACTATTGCTGAATTCTTCAAACCCTCGCAACGTATTCTGCAATTGAGTTAGCGTCCCCTCCGCGTTACGCATCAACCCAGGCAACGTCTTTAGCGCCTCGGCAACAAGATCAGGCAAGTTCGCCCGCTCGACTTGAGTGCCAATCCGATTGATCGTCCCCACCGTTGTGTTGATGTTATCCAAGGTCGACTCAAGTTTTTGAGCCATCTCTCGAACGGGAGTATTCCCACCTCCAAACGTGTCCTGCGCTACGGAAAGAATGTTGTCGAGCTTTTCAGCAACCTTTTGCAGCGAATTCGCTAGACCAGCCATATCCCCAAATGCCTCCAGCGGATCTGGAATCACCTCGCCCCTAGCTACGAACTCTTGCTCTCCGATGACCTGATTCGAAATGTACTTCTCTCGCTCGTCGAGTACCCCATCACGAGGTGTCCCCGCCGCTCCATCAAATCGCGCCAATAACTCTTTCTCCTCTGGATCCACAAACTCAATGATTGAATCCCCACTGATCAACGAACCGGTCTTGATACGCGGTGTTTCTCCAACCAACAACTCATAACTACGATCGATCTCCAACAACAAGTCGACGCCACCCCCTCGCTGCTTGCGCAATTCCACCTTCGCAACTCGACCAATCACCACCCCATTCTTGCGCACCGGCGTATCAATCCCAACATTCGGAGCACTCGGGAAATTCACCGTGAAACGGTAACGCTCCATCCAGAACTTGGGCACCGCTCCAAAAAACGCAATCAGCAACACGCCGATGATCGCAGAAGCGAGCACCAGTACTCCAACACCAAAACGATATCCGTTGTCATCCATGGCTTGTTTCAACTATTTAGGAACGTAAGGTGTCTATTCGCGGTTTTACCTGCGCTCCGCAGAGATCACTCTGCTTCGCGGTTTTGCCTGCGCTCCGCAGAGATCACTCTGCTTCGCGGTTTTGCCTGCGCTCCGCAGAGATCACTCTGCTTCGCGGCGTGCACTCGTATCATGCAAATGGGGTGTTTCGTCGAC
>JBEICB010000245.1:0-6587 GCA_040373655.1 Pirellula sp.
AGCGGACAGAAGGTTAGAACTAACGCCGCATCGAGATCAGTACTTGGCAGATTCTTGTTCGCAAGCTTTGTCGCGAGGCTTTCAGGAAGAGAGGCGTGGGATTGGAGATGTGCTGGAGTTTTTTCAGTTGATTGTTACTGGCAAGGCATTCAATTTCATTGGTGGCCCTGGCACCATTGCGGTCCAAGCGACTTCCGCAGCTTCACAGGGGATTTCTCCGCTGTTGATCTTCTTGACGTTGCTCAGTGCCAATTTAGCGGTTGTGAATTTCTTGCCAGTGCCAGCGTTGGATGGTGGGCACATGATGTTTTTGGCGGCGGAGGCGATTACGGGCAAGCCTGTGAATGAAGATTTACAGATGAAGTTAACGATTGGTGGAATCATCGCGTTGCTCGGATTGATGCTTCTAGCGTTCCGAAACGACTTCTTATTTTTCCTTGGTTCTATGTGGATTTGATTTCGTGCGACCTTGGGTGTATTGCTGTTCGTTCTTGCTTCCCTTGATGGCAATCGTTGGGTTGTATTTGGGCAGTTGGTGGGCGTGGCTGACACCTGCTTTTGTGTTCCTGGTAATTCCCTTGGTTGATGGGGTTCTAGGTGTTGACGAATCAAGCAAGAGTGAGGAGAGTTTTGTATGGAGTAGTCGCGACGGGGTGTATACGGGAATATTGGTGGCTCAGGTAATCTCTCAGATAGGATTACTGTTTGCTTTGGGGCATTGTTGGACGACGATGCAGGTCGAACGTTGGGTTTGGGTTGGCTGGATACTATCGGTATCGTTGAGTGTGGGTGGAGTTGGGATTACGGTAGCCCATGAGTTAGTTCATCGCCAGGCTAGGTGGCAGCGGACGTTGGGCAAGGTGATGTTGATGGGGGTGTTGTACATGCACTTTTCGATTGAGCATGTACGGGGGCATCATGCCAGTGTTGGGACGCATGAGGATGCAGCATCGGCGCCGCGTGGGATGAGTGTGTACCGATTTCTGATGCGTACGGTTCCGCTCCAGTGGTGGTCTGCTTGGGAATTAGAACGCAAGCGGTTAGTCAAACACGGGCGTGCGGTTTGGAGTATTCACAATGAGATGTTGTGGTTTTTGGTATGCCAACTGCTTTGGTTGGTTTTGCTAACATCGATGTTTGGGTTGGTGTTTTTACCCGTGTACTTGGTCGTTGCGGCATTATCGTTTGGGTTGCTAGAGGTGGTCAACTACATCGAGCATTATGGGTTGCGGCGTGAGATACGTGGTCATGGTCGATATGAGGCGGTCGGGCCGGAGCATTCCTGGAACAGCAATCATCGATTGAGTCGGGCGTTGTTGTTTGAGTTATCTCGGCATTCCGATCATCATTTGCATGCGCTCAAGCACTATCAGAAGTTGGCGAATGGGGAGCGAAGTCCACAGTTACCGAGCGGCTACCCTGGGATGGTGTTATTGGCTTTGGTGCCCCCGGTATGGTTTTGGATGATGGACCGGCGAATAGAGTTACGAACCTAGGGTTTGGGTCGGTCGTGTTTACGAGTTGTTTTCATCTTCGGCGACGGCAAAATCTTCATCGAAGGCGGAGTCTAGGTCCGCGTCTTCGTCTTCGATGTTGTGGTTTCGATCGCTGTGGATTTTATCGCTAGTAGCACTTGAGGTTTGGGTGTCGAGGGAGTTGGTTCGTTGGGTGTTGGGTTTGGATTGTCGAACGATTGGGGGTGCATCCCAATTGTTTTCGCGACGGATTTTATTGGAGCGAGTTTTGGTGGAAGCGGGTTCTTCTGCGCTGTCGCGCATGCGTTCCCATTGATCGATGGTGATGACCACTTCGCGTGCTTGGGAGCCTGCATAATCACCGACGATACCGTCTTCGGCCATGAAATCGATCAAGCGGGCTGCGCGGCCGTAGCCGATTCCGAGAGCTCTTTGCAAGAGGGAGCAGCTACCGCGGCCTTCGCGTACGACGATATCGACGGCGGCTTCGTAGAGATCATCGCGACGTTTGAAGGATCCAGCGGCTTTGCCGTCACCTTCCTTGTCTTCTTTAACTTTAAGTTGAACAAGTTCTTGGACGAAGTTTTGTTCGCCGGTGCTGCAGTGATCAACGACCGCGTTGATTTCGTCGTCGCTGAGGTAGGTACCTTGCCCGCGTAGCAGGGTGCTAGTTCCGGGCCAGAGGAAGAGCATATCCCCGTTACCCAGGAGTTTGTCGGCACCGTTTTCGTCGAGGACGACGCGGCTATCTGTACGGCTGGCAACTTGAAAGCTGATCCGTGCGGGAAGGTTGCTTTTGATCAAACCGGTGATGACATCGACGGTTGGTTTTTGAGTAGCGAGGATCAAGTGGATACCGACGGCCCGGCTCTTTTGAGCGAGTCGTATGATGTGGGCTTCGACTTCTTTGCCGGCGGTCATCATGAGGTCCGCCATTTCGTCGGCGACGATGACGATAAAGGGGAGGTGATCGGGAATCATCTCGGCTTCTTCGTCGTTTTCAGGTCGCAATCGTTCTCTTAGTTCATCTCGACCGAGTTGGTTATAGCTGGTGATATGTCGCACGCCGGCACGAGCAAGTAGAGCGTAGCGTTCTTCCATTTTGTCGACGGCCCAAGCGAGGATCGCTTCGGCCTTTCGCATATCGGTGACGACGGGGTGCATGAGGTGTGGGAGTCGACCGTAACCGCTGAGTTCAACCATTTTCGGGTCGATCATCAGCATACGGACTTCGTCGGGGCGGCGAGCCATGAGGATCGAGCAGATGATGGAGTTCAAGCAAACGCTTTTTCCGGTACCGGTTCGACCGGCGATCAGGAGGTGTGGTAGGCTAGCGAGATCGACGGCGAGTGGTTTGCCTGAGACGTCTTTTCCGAGGAAGAGAGGGATCTTCATTTTACGAACTTGCTGCGCGCCTTCTTCGATGACTTCGCGCATTCGCACAACTTGTCTTTTCTCGTTGGGGACTTCGATACCGACAGTGTTTTTGCCTGGGATTGGGGCCACGATCCGTACGCTAGGGACGCGTAGAGCGATAGCGAGGTCATCGGCAAGGCCAGTGATTTTAGAGAGTCTCAAGCCGGCTTCGAGTTCGATTTCATATTGAGCGATAACGGGGCCGGTTTCGATTTCCACGACACGGATGTTGAACCCAAAGTTGGAGAACGTTTGTTCGAGTACGCGGGCTTTGCGCTTTACCTCTTCCGTTTGCTCATCGTACGAGAAGTCATCGCCGAGGGTTAGCAGTTCGACGGAGGGAAGAACATACTCTTCGCTACCGGCGGGTAGTTGTGTGTCGTTGAGAGAATTGTAGAGGGAATTACGTTCTTCTTCTTCGTCTTGTTTTTTGCGAGTCTTTGAATTTTTAACGCGAGGGCCGGAGTCTTTGGCTTTGTCGGCGTGGGCTTTTATGGAATGAGAAGAAGCGGGAGTGCTGTTTCCATCGAGTTCCTCGGATTCCGATGAGTCGTCTTCTGCGTACTCCCATTCGTTGTCGTCGGATCCGTCTTCGTAGTCTTCAGCCTCACTGCTGCCGTCGTCTTCGGAGTTGTCAGTGAAATTGTCCTCCTCTGACGCGTCGGCATCGTAAGTGTCGTTTAGAGAGCCAGAATCATCGTAGGCTTCGTCTGCATCGAGTTCGTCTTCTGCATCGAGTTCTCCGTTGTTACTTTGGCTGTTGTTGGATGGCTTATATTTGCCGGGTTTTAGGGAAGCGAGGTCCGTTCTTCCGATTGTTTTCGAGCCAGCTGTAAGGTCTTGGGTGCTGAAGGAGGTGGTTGCTCGTCGACCTATACGGATTGCAGGTCCATTTTCGTCGGATTCGAGATTTGGATCGAGTTCTTCGTTCCCTACGACGGATTCTGGGAGAGAACCTTTGCCCGGCACCGGGGCACCAAACGGTTTCTTGCCTAAGTCAGAAAAGGATGGAATCGGTAGGGTTGCAGAAGCGTTTTTTGAGGCATCAGGTCGAACGGTCAAGGAGGAAGGCAGATCGGAGTTACGAGATCCAAAAATGCTGTTACCTGCAGATGAGGTCATGGTAGGCAGAGAGGGAAGGCGTAGCGTTTTTGCCAAGGAAACACCGTGTGAGGTAGCGAGTCCGAGGTATCGCACCAGTGCGTATTCGGTGCTCAGGAGCAGTCCGATGCAGAGTGTTGCGAGGATGCAGATCAGTCCTCCTAGGAATGCGAAGTGGTGATTGAGCCAAGTGTTCACCAGAGCTCCTAGGTATCCACCGCCTCCGATTGGGATTGGGAGACCGAGGGACAAGCCGAGGCGATCGGGTAGAGCGCAGATAGCGGCAAGAACAAGAGTCCAGCCGATGCTTCGGCCCAGGGGGCTAGCCCAGGGTTGCTGTCGGAAGCAGACGATTCCGGCAAGAGTCAGTAGGCATGCAACGATATAAGCACCGATGCCGGTGGCTTGAAACAGTGTTTGGCTGATCAATGCACCGAGGTATCCTGCACCGTTTTGGATGGTGGGGTTTGCTGGAAAGCTTGCGGGTGTCAGCCAGGAGGACGACGGGTTCATTGATGTGGCGGAAGAGGTCGCAGTAGCACTGGGTAGATCGGGCAAAATGATGGTAGGTTCTGATACGGTGGTGGTATCCCAGTTGCGCGGATCAGAGACCAACGAGTTGTCGAAGAGGCGGCGAGCATCGTCAGCCGGGTCGTGGGTAAGGAGTGCCAACCAGACCAATGCTGCGACCCCGAAAAGACAAACACCCACCATGTCCCATCGAAGGGATCGCGAGAGAGTTGGGGGAGATTTCTCTTTGGACATAACATCAACCAATTGGCGAGGAGCACTTCGAACGCGCGCAGAGACCTTGTCACAAGTGTTCCACGCGGCGGGTTGCGGAGGAGAGTAAGGTTGGGAAAAGTTGGTCGGTTGCCATAAGGAGAGTCAGTACAATCGCTATAATCCGCAGTACTTGGTGCGCAGGTGTTGATCTCGGCTAGTGGATTGGGTTCTTGAATTGATTGGATAACTATGGACGAAACCTACGACTATTCGTTTCGATCGGAATTGGTTGGACCGGAATGTTACATAGCGCAGAACGCTACCGTACGGGGAGATGTGCGAGTTGGGCGAGGCACTACCATTTTGTTTGGGGCAGTCATGCGTGGAGATGCGGATAGGATCACCATTGGCGAGCAGAGCAATCTACAGGACTTGGTCTGTCTGCATGCGGACCCTGGCTATCCATGTGTGATTGGGGATCGTGTGACGGTTGGGCATGGAGCAATTGTGCATGGAGCGACGGTGGAGTCAGAGTGTTTGATCGGTATCCGCGCGACGATTCTCAATGGTGCAGTGATTGGCAAGGGGTCGGTGATTGCAGCGGGGGCATTGGTTCGAGAGGGGCAAGTTATACCGCCGGGGTCATTGGTGATGGGGATTCCAGGCAAGGTGGTGCGCGATTGCGGTGAGCGTGAGGCAGGAATGATTGAGCGGGGCTGGCAACACTACGTCGAGATAGGTCGGCGTTATCGTCAGAGCGAAGCGTTAGGTAGGGACATGTTGAAGGAATCGAAGGGGGGCATGGAATGAAGCCTAAGCGAGGATGGAGACCGGGGCGGCGAAAAAAGAGTGAGCCTGTTCAATTGGCAGAAGGTGCAATTGAGTACGAATTTGGGGTTCCTATCGAAGGGGAAATTCTGGCAAAGGATGCTTGGACGCAGTGTGCGTTGAAGAGATTGCCGCAAGAGGGGGGAGTTGACTGGGGAGAGGTCTTTGGCAGGCAGGCACCATTGGTGGTGGATATCGGTTGCGGGAATGGTCGTTACACCATTGCATCGGCGCTGCGGCGGCCTGAGTTGAATCACTTGGCGATTGATTCTTTACCTATGGTGGTACGGTATGGTACCCGTCGCGCGAATCAGCGAGGGTTACAGCATGTTCGTTTTGCGGTGGTGGATGGTTGGCGATTTTTGCATTCGTTCTGCGAAGATGGTTCGATTGCCGAGGTACATATTTATCATCCGCAGCCCTATTCCGATCCAGTCGATATCTCCAAGCGGATGTTGAACCCCGAGTTTATGGGTTGGATGTATCGCCGGTTGAAGATTGGTGGAGCGGTTTATTTTCAAACGGATCGCGAGGCTTATTGGCAGTACGTAGATCGTTGGATGCCTGCTTTGTTTCAATGGCATGCGGTGGATAGTGCGTGGCCGGAAGGGCCTGAATTTCGCTCGCGGCGGGAGATTTTATCGCGCAAGGAGGGGTTATCGATTTACCGCGGAATCGGGGTCAAGGCCCAAGAGATCACAGGGGAGCAAGTTGCGGCGTTGGTTTCTGAAATGGAGCAACCGACGTTTGCAATTGACGAGGAGGATTAGGGCGAGCCTACGGCTCGAGAGAGTTGAATAGAGAAAGTTGGGCGAGCCGATGGCTCGAGAAAGTTGAATAGAGAAAGTTGAGAATAGACACAGGCGGGCTAATTTCTTAGTGGTCTGCTTTGCTTCTCGGCGAGTTTCCCCGTAGCTACCGTTCGCCAGACGGTAGAAAGTGTTACATGTCGTAGCCACCGTTCGCCAGACGGTGGAACGTGTTGCATGCCGTAGCTACCGTTCGCCAGACGGTGGAAAGTGTTGCATGCCGTAGCAACCG
>JBEICB010000102.1:0-17860 GCA_040373655.1 Pirellula sp.
GCCCGCTGGAACTTTCGGGCCCGCTGGAACTTTCGGGCCCGCTGGAACTTTCGGGCCCGCTGGAACTTTCGGGCCCGCTGGAACTTTCGGGCCCGCTGGAACTTTCGGGCCCGCTGGAACGTAAGGCTTTGAATCACAACTCGCATTGCGGTAGGACATGAAGGATTCTTCTCTGGTAGCCAGTGGTCGAAGTCGACCTGGTGGTGCTTTGCCGATTCGAATTTCGGCTACGGGAATGTACGTGCCGCCGCGTATCGTCACCAATGATGACCTGGCATCGCTTGGATGTGACAGCGAATGGATAGTGCAACGAACGGGGATTCGCGAAAGGCGTTTTGCGAGGGAAGACGAAGCTTGTAGCGACCTGGCCTATGGTGCAGCAGTCGATTGTTTACAGCGAGCAGGTGTTCAAGCGAGCGAAGTGGACCTCGTTCTGGTCGCTACGATTACCCAAGACTACATGACACCTTCCACCGCTTGTGTGCTGCAACAAAGATTGGGTTGCATTGCTCCAGCGATGGACCTAAATGCGGCTTGTTCGGGATTTCTGTATGGGCTGATTGTCGCTTCGCAGTTTGTCGCCACGGGAGCTGCAAGAAACGCGTTGTTGGTCGGTAGCGAAGTAATGAGTCGAACCGTCAATCCAGCGGACATTAAGACCTTTCCGTTGTTTGGCGATGGCGCAGGAGCGGTATTGTTGCAACCTGCCGACGAAGCAGGTCAGGGTATCCTCGCTTCGACCCTTGGCGCCGAGGGAAATGCTGAAGTTTTATGTATTCCTGGAGGTGGTTCCCGAGAGCCGCTCAATGCACAAAATCTCTTAGCGGGTCGGCAGTTCATGCAGATGGATGGCCGCAACGTGTTCAAGTGGGCAGTCCGATGTGTGGCCGAAAGTTGCCGCGATGTACTTGCCGCTGCCGGATACTCTATTGACCAGGTTGACCTGTTCGTTTTGCACCAAGCAAACGTGCGGATTATCGATGCAGCGTTAAGCGACTTCGGGATTGCACCGGAAAAAGTGGTGGTCAACTTGGATCGATACGGAAACACATCGGCAGCGAGTGTTCCTCTGGCGCTTGACGAAGCACATAAGCAAGGCAAGCTCAAACGTGGTAGCTTGGTGATGCTTTGTGGATTTGGAGCCGGACTGACTTGGGGAACAGCGCTACTTCGCTGGTAGCTGCTGGCTTTCTCCCCGCACCGAGTACGCAGTGCGACAGTTGCTTTGAACAAATTGCTAGAAACTTGTTGATGAAACTTAGTGTGTAGGGGATTGGATCGATGCGTCATCAGAATTCGCTTCGTCGGGTACTAACGTCTTGCTTGGCTTTGAGTGTTGCCGTATCTAGTGTTGCTGGGTCAGTCGCTCAAGCGGAATGGCCAGGTTTGCTGGGACCGAAGCGGGATGGGTACGCTAGCGATGAAACACAACTGCGGGTATCTGGTTCGAAGAGTGGTCCCAAACTGCGATGGGAGATCGATGCGGGTCAAGGTTACGCAGGCGCTGCAATCTCTGGCGGCAAGGCAGCATTGTTTCAGCGGGATGGAAACCAAGACGTTCTGCGATACGTCTCGCTGGAAGACGGCAAAGTGCAATGGAAAAGAGAATTCGCGGCCACATACCGTCAAGGGGTCGACAGCGATACTGGGCCACGATGTGTTCCGGTTATGACGGAAGATTGCATTGTTGTCTACAGTGCCGGTGGCCTGTTGGCTTGCGTGGAGCGCAAAGACGGAACAGTACGATGGTCGCGTGAATTGCGAAAAGAGTTCGGTGCGGAAGATGGTTATTTTGGTGCTGGTAGCACGCCATTGATCGTGGAGGCGTCCGTCATTATCAACGTGGGTGGACGTAAAAAGGGAGGAGTTGTATCGGTATCGATACTCGATGGAAAAACTCAATGGAGCGCTACGGATGCGGATGCCAGCTATGCATCCCCTATCTTATGGACAGGCAAAGGCACACAGTCCGACACCCTTGTTGTCCCTACACGTTTGACCACCTATGGACTGGAACCGAAAACGGGGAAGGTGCTTTGGCAATTACCATTTGGCCAGCGAGGACCTACGGTGAACGCAGCGACCCCCGTGGTTACGGACGAAGGCAATGTGTTTCTGACCTCAAGCTATGGCATTGGTTTTCTGCTGGTTGGTCCGAAAGCGGGGGCGAAGTTGGCATCCGAAATCGATGTCATCGCAAAAGGGGATTCTATTTCTAGCCAGTACGCGACCCCGATTGCGGTATCAAACATGCTTTTTGGTACCGATGGTCGCGAAGACGGAGGATGGCCAAGTTTCCGTTGCGTCGATGCCAAGACGGGCGAGACGATTTGGTCAGAAGCAGGAATGCCGATCTGCCACGTGATTGGTGTCAAAGGGGTACAGAATTCCACCGACTTACTTCTGGTCGGGATCAATGGAAAAATGTGGACTTTGCCGGCGACAAAACAAGGATTCGCACCGACTTGGACCGCACAGCTTCCCGAGGGAAAGTACAGGGCATTGCCCGCACTTTCGAAAAATTTACTTGTCGTGCGATCGTCCGGAGGTTCCAATTCAAAGTGGTACTGTTTCGAACTGTAACTGATTCGATCCCTTGCGAGTTCGCTGGAACATGTTTGCATCCGACGATTCGATGGAACATCTAAAGCCCACCCACGTGCCTAGTCCTTCCGCTTCATCGGACAACAGCGAGCCCACGCACGATAACCAGCCCACGCACGATAATCAGCCCGCTTACAACAACCAATCCACTTCGCAGCCTTCCTTGAAGCACCTGTTTATTTCGACTCTCTTGAGTTTGGGAGTCGTGTTAGTGCTTTTGGTCTGCCTGCGATATCTTCTGCCGCCGATGCTTGAATCCTCCAGGTACTCTTGGCAACGGGGTTTCTTGCGAGCCGAGTACGATGAATCCTCGGAACAACTTGCGAGGGTCTCGTGGGACGGGCTGGCCCAAGTCTCTGAATTGGTCAATAAGCGTGTAAATCCGAGTGTGGTTCATATCACCATTTCGAACAAGCAAGCGTTATCGTCCGAGTTGATGCGTAAACCGATTGACATGATTCCCAGGACGGGCCCCAACCGCGAGACGCGTCGGGTTTCCGAGGAAGACTTGGGAATGCGGATGACAAGCGGTCAAGGAAGTGGAATCATCGTAAGTGAGCGAGGGCACATCCTGACGAACCATCATGTGCTCGAGGGTGGTGTTGAAGTCACCGTCTACTTGCCCGATCAACGCGTGTTGCCTGCGGAAATCATCGGGGTTGATCGCACGACAGACTTGGCATTGCTCCAAGTCGATGCGACCGATCTGATTCCGATTGCTTGGGGAGATAGCGACGAGGCGCAAGTCGGATCGCCGGTGTGGGCCGTGGGGAGTCCTTTTGGACTTACGGGCTCTATCTCCTTCGGGATTTTAAGTGGTAAGCATCGAGTGGACTTGAACGCAAATCCGCAATACCGACGATCCCGAGAAAGGATTTCTTCTCGATATTCCGATTTGATGCAAACCGATGTAGCGGTAAATCCAGGGAATTCAGGTGGACCATTGGTCAATGGTCGAGGTGAAGTCATCGGTATCACGACGGCGATCATCGGTGAATCATATCGTGGCGTTAGTTTCGCAATTCCATCGAGACTTGCAAAGGAAGTCTACGAACAGTTCCTGGAACACGGGCGTGTACGCCGAGGCTGGATGGGAGTTGAAATGGTTCCGCAGGTTGTTTCTGGAACTTCGTTCTCGTCCGAGAGTGGGGCAGATCCGGCAACTGCCACTGGAGTCGTGATTCGTGCGGTGTTGCCAGATTCCCCTGCGGCCAGAGCTGGATTGGCACCCGGAGATCGAGTCCTCTCTATCGGCGGCGAAGAAATCGTAACGGTGGAGCAAGCGATCGATACGATACGAGACACACCTGCTGGACAACGAATTACGATCGTTTGCGAACGGGATGCCATGTCGATTGCTTTGGAAGTCGAGTTAGGGGAATTGAACTTTGCTCCTTGATCCGACATACTCCAGCCAAGCCCACCAAGCCTAACTGTAATGTTCCCGTATTGTTCGCACCCCTCTCGCTTGCGTAACCGTTGGAAAGGCACCTTTCGATGCATCGTAGTTTCTCACCTGTGACCGCTTCATCTTTTTCTTTCATTCTCTGGCTTGCATCGATCTTCGTCAGTCTTGTATTGGGTTTCGGAACTTGTAACTCCCAAGCCGACGCAGCGGAACCGATCAAGGTACTCGTAGTTACTGGCGGTTGTTGTCACGACTACGACTACCAGACCAAGGCAATGCAGTTGGCAGCCAAGGAGCAGGGCATAGAGATTAAATGGACGATCGTCTTCGAAGGAGGTAAGGGGACACGAGCAAAGATTGATCTTTACGATCGCCCTAACTGGGCGGAGGGATTTGATGTCGTCGTGCACAACGAGTGTTTCGCCGATACCGACGACGCAGAGTACATTCGCAAGATTACCGAAGTGCATCGCAATGGCGTGGCAGCGGTTGTGATCCATTGTGCGATGCATACCTATCGATCAGCCAAGATCGATGATTGGCGAGAGTTTCTCGGCGTAACAAGTCGGCACCACGAGCATCAAAGTCGCTACGCCGTGGAAGTAAGTGACAAAGAGCATTCGATCACGAAAGGTATTCCACAGGGGTATAAGACCCCGATGGATGAACTTTACATTGTCGAAAAAGTATGGCCGAACACTAAAGTCTTAGCGACAAGCAAAAGTGAGAAGACAGGCGAGGTTCAACCTGTCTTCTGGACGAACACCTTTGGCAAAGGTCGAGTCTTTGGGACCACGTACGGGCACTCGAACGACACGTTTGCCGACCCAGTTTTTCTCGCAACCGTCGTTCGGGGCATTGTCTGGGCGGCAGGCAAGTAGCCTTAAGTCCTTTCTTAAAAGACACTTAGCGATTTCCTGCCTCACGGGTGCAATTGCATAGAACGCAGGAAATCGTTATCTTCCCGGTCAGAAAATCCTCTTCAAAGCTACTCTTTCGCAAGCAACTTCCTGAAAGGAATCCAGTCTGATGAATGCACCGACCTCCTCGATCCGGGATTTAGCGATCAACACCATCCGTACGTTGAGCATGGATGGGGTCCAAGCGGCCAACAGCGGTCACCCCGGAACTCCGATGGCTTTGGCACCGGTGACTTACCAAATCTGGACAGAAAACATGGTCTACGATCCAGCGAACCCGAATTGGATCAACAGAGACCGTTTCGTCCTTTCTTGTGGGCATGCTTCCATGCTCTTGTACTCCATCATCCACCTGACTGGGATTCGTGGTGTGGATAAACATGGCAAGGTATTGGATCGTGAGTCGCTAACGCTGGATGATCTGAAAAAGTTCCGACAGTTGAATAGCCCTTGCGCTGGTCACCCTGAGTATGGTTATGCGGCGGGGATCGAAACCACGACGGGTCCCCTCGGCCAAGGCGTTGGAAACTCGGTCGGAATGGCAATTGCCTCTAAGCATCTTGCGGGGCGATACAACAAGCCAGGTTTTGAACTGTTTGACTTCGACGTTTACGCATTGTGTGGTGACGGCGACATGATGGAAGGGGTGGCGTGCGAAGCCGCATCGATCGCTGGGCACCTTAAACTCTCGAATTTGTGCTGGATTTACGACGATAACGGTATCACGATTGAAGGCCACACCGATTTGGCATTCAGCGAGGACATGGCGAAGAAGTTCCAGGGTCTAGGCTGGCATACCATTCGAGTGAAGGACGCCAACGACTTGGATAGCCTGCAGCGTGCTTTTGACGAGTTCAAAACGACGAACGATCGTCCGACTTTGATCATCGTCAATTCAGTGATCGGTTATGGTTCGCCGAACAAGGCAAACACGCACGGAGCGCACGGTGCTCCGTTAGGCGATGAAGAGATCAAGCTTACAAAGCGGAATTACGGATGGCCTGAGAACGAAAAGTTTTTGGTGCCGGAGGGAGTACGCGAGCATTTTGCGGACAAAGTTGCCGTACGCGGCAAGACTGCCAGCGTGGCTTGGGAAGGCCTATTTGCGAAGTACAGCAAAGAGTATCCGAAAGAGGCTGCTGCGATTCGCGGAATGTTAGACGGCAAACTGCCTGAAGGTTGGGAATCGGGATTGAAGCCCTTTGCGGCGGATCCCAAGGGAATGGCCACGCGGGTTTCGAGTGGAAAGGTGCTAAATATGCTTTCGCCTCACATTCCGCAGCTCATTGGTGGTTCAGCCGACTTAGCTCCATCGACTATGACATTGATTGATGGCGAGGGAGATTTCTCGCCGTCGGACTATTCGGGACGCAACATGCGATTCGGGATTCGCGAGCATGGAATGGCCGCAGTTCTCAACGGGATGAGCTTGTGTGGGCTACGTCCCTACGGCGCGACCTTCTTCGTATTCACGGACTACTTGCGTCCGTCGATGCGATTGAGCAGCATCATGCATCAACCGGTCTTGTATGTCCTCACGCACGACTCAATCGGTTTGGGAGAAGACGGGCCCACGCACCAACCGGTAGAGCATCTGGCTGCTTGCCGCGCGATTCCAGGACTCTATGTGTTCCGCCCAGGTGATGCGAACGAAGTCCTTTACAGCTACAAAGCTGCGATGCAGATCTTGCATCACCCGACCGCCATGGTTTTGTCACGACAGAACGTCCCGACGATGGACCAAGCGAAAGTCTCCAGTGCAACGGGGGCAGAGAAGGGTGGCTACGTGCTCAGCGATTGCCAAGGAGTACCGCAAGCGATCTTGATCGGAACAGGTACTGAGCTAGCTTTGTGCATGAAGGCTCAAGAGCAACTAGCGAGCGAAGGAATTGCAACCAGAGTCGTCAGTATGCCCTGCATGGAGCTATTTGATGAGCAACCAAAAGCGTATCGCGATGCTGTATTGCCTTCGCATGTTACCGTTCGGCTCGCCTGCGAAGCAGGACTTCGTTTGGGCTGGGACAAATATATCGGAATGGACGGTCTATTCGTCGGCATGACAGGGTTCGGAGCATCTGGACCTGCCGATCAACTGTACAAACACTTCAAGATCACTGCAGAACAAATCGTTCTGCAGATCAAGACTGCACTTGCTAAGTAGTCGAAGTAAGCAGGTTACTGACCTGCTTCTGTTCGAAGACCGAAGAGATGACGATTGGTGTTGCTAACCACCAACGTCTTGCCGCCGTCTGCGAACGTGATCTGTAGGATTCCGGAATCGATATCGGTATTTGCAACAAAGATATCGTTCATCGTATTCCAATAGGGCGAGACCAAATAGATGCTGACTTCTCCAGAGCAACTCGAGGTAGCGATTAGTCCTCCATTCGGGTTAGGTTTGAAATTCTGGAAATTCGCGTTGGTTTGGAAATAAGCGTTGCGAATGAATTCATCATCTTTTTCGTTCGCGGTTACTTTTGCTAAATCGACGAACAACATGGACTTGGTCCTCGCGTCCTGGTTCTCAACGCACAGAGCGATGTAATGTTTCTCTAGGATGTCCTTCGCATTGGCTTGTTCAGCAATTTCGGGTTTCTCTAAGACTTCCGCAAATCGATGGCGAATATCGGAGAGTGACTCTTTAAAGAAACCGATCTTGGAAATGACCAGCGTTGCCAGATCGATGTCCCTATCTTCCACATCGGAAGCCACGCGTATTTTCGAATCCAGTGTGTGTGACTTGATACCATCGAAGTATTCGATTGCTCCACCGAGGCCAGCTTGATTAGCAATCACTACTGCAAACGGCCACGATTTGCCGTCTGTTGCTTGTGCAAATCCAGCAGGAGCCCATGCGAATTGGCGCACCGCCGATGCCGATTGCAACCCGCTTGGTGTTTCAGAGAAGCTGAACTTCGCGATCGAAGCGCCATCTGCAGTCGGAATGCTTTCGACAGAGAAGAGACGCAATCCTTTTTTCCCTAGTACAGCGAGTTGCTTTCCGTCTGGAGATAGATGAAGTTGATCATCGGAAGCCCATATATCCGACAATCGGAACCATTTAGGATCTTGCCTTTCGGTTCGATTGCAGATCAGCGTTGAATTACCCCAATGCATCACCAGTAATCTTCCGGTAGCATCGGCGGTTACCGCCTCAGGAGTATAGATCGTATCGCTATTGGCGAAGCAATTATCCTCCACGACTCGAGTACTATCACTCCCATCGATCAACCTCACATTCGATGTGATTAGGTTTTGGATTTGGTCAGCCAGTCGTTTCTCTTCTTGAACCACAGGATCGGTTGGATCCACATTCGTAAGCGAGGGGGCTGCATCACTGGAGAATTGCACACCGATTTTCGGAACAAACACCGAATCGGAACGAGTTCTCGTTCGATCCCGCATCCCTTCTGCGATGTAGAGCGAATCGTTCCACCCACCAGTTTCTTGCACTGAAGATTTCAATATTCCAAATCGCAGATTTGTGGGGCGAGTCAGCAGTGTAAGGACTTCGGAGATAGACTGCTTTGGAATTTCAAATTGATCGCGACTGGACTCCGATCGATCGATAGAAAGCGTATCGGAATCAGGATCGAGGTCAAATCGCTCGATGCTTCCCTTGGATTGCAGAACATAAAGCCTTCTTCCATCAGGGCTCCAACAAGCCGCAACGGGGACTTCGCCTCTGAACCGAAAGCGATTGGTGGCCAAGTCCAGCCACTGGGTTGCTTGCGTTGTCGCTTGGGTCGGAATGCTTCCCACCCAAAGAGTCCCACCATCGCCATCGACACGGAAGAAAGCGCTCGATTCACTATAAACCGGATTTAGTGCAGCTAAGAACACTGGCGTTACTTCCATGGATGCAAGAAATCTCGAGCTAGCCGCCGTTCCTTCTTGGACATCCACTAGGGTTGTATTCATGCTATTACCCATCAAGAAACGGCCCGAATCCATCGGAAACAATCGGAGATTGGTTGAATTGCTTTGAATGACTTGCCGTTCAAGGAACTGATTGCTGGTCAGATCCCACAAGCAAAGCTCTTGGAAGTCTCCGGTAGGTATTTTCGAATTTTCATCACCTCGGTGTTTACCGATGTATCCATCACGATCGCGGGGCAAGATTGCGATGCTTAGTAACCGCGTACGTTCAGGATTGGTGACCGCTTGGACGATTCTCGCATTCGGCGAATGCCCGTAGTAGTGATACTTGGATTCACGGATCAATGGCACAACTCGATCGACCTTTAATGCTGGATCAGCTGGCAACGACTGCGTGATTTTCAGCAATGACTTCGCATTTGAAGTTGATTGTAGTTGCCCAGTTCTGGAATCGGAGATCGTAACAACTCCGTTGCCATCAACCGTGGTAACTTCCGCGGATGCCGAGTTCTCGAATAACCATTTTGCTTCAGAAAAACGGTCTCCCTCCGAATTGGCAGCAACCTCCCAGAAATGCTTTTCGCGTTTTATTTGCTCATCAACATCGACTTGTACAGTCTCAAACAGCGCATTGGACAAGAGCATTTTGTTAGAGTTGGTCCAAGCTGCGAAACGGTTCTCGGGAACTACCCCCGAGCTTTTGACTGGATATCCGTTCAACTCAATGAGATGTTCGATGGTGTAGGTGCTATTTGCAACCGAGGTTTCTGTTAATGGACCTACATTAGCGACTGTGGAATCAATGATACTATCTTCTTGTACCACGGACCAAATCTGAACGGATTCCTCAGCTTTAGTGCGAGTGAGCATGCGACGGAGTTTTGTTGCCTGAGGCGCTCCGTCGGCAAGATACGAAGACATTACAATTTCTTCGATCGCGTGGAGGTGCTTGCGACCTAGTTTATTCTTGTTGACAAACTGTGCCACGAAAACATTTTTTGTATCGGAAGCCTTTAACTTTAACGTCGTCTGCAACAATTCCCCATCGGTGGTACCAACGACGAAGTTCAGTCGTTCTAGAACGCCCTTAAGATTCAAAAGGATCTCCGGGCTGTTGCTTGGCAACAAGTTTGTTGCTTTCAAAAACGACGCAAAATCTTCTGCGTTACTATTGAGTACTTGAAGTCGCGATACGTTAGAAGGTAATTGCACTATGACGCGATCGCCAGCCTCATCGGGAACTGTTGAACTAAAGTTCGGCCGGAACAAATCTAAATAGCACTCGTCTTCGTTGTTGAACAACGTCAACACAAAATGATCGTTCAACCAGAGCATCTGTATGACATCCGAATTCACCGGATGCGACAAATACCAATTTTTGGGGTTCGATTCCAAAATACATACGTGATTTGGGTAGCTGACCGCAAGGTACTTGCCATTTGGGCTGAGCACCACATCCCCCGGGATTTGTTTATCCAGACTCACGCGACCATCTGCTAATGCCGCCGACAATAGTCGCCGATTCCCCATCGAATCAACTTTAAGCAATGCGGCTTCTGGTCGTTCTGCTATTTGAATGAATTCTCCAGCACCGGCTGAAAGAATTTTCCTCACGCGGCCAATCTGACTCGACGCCTTTCCGATAATCTGTTGAATCTCTAGCCCAGTCGAATCATTTCCATTTCCTACACTCGCTTGAAATACACTTCCGTCAGCATTTGCGATGATCAGAGAGTCCGAGTTCTGTCCATAGGCAAGTGCTGACCGATCGGGATCGAATGACATCCCTTTGACCAGACTTAACGGCTTGAGATCAACATTGGTCAAGTACTTGATACGATTACTCGCCCAATTTTCAAGATTCGGCATACGTTGAATCAAGAGGTTCGATGCGACGTTCAACTCTCGAGGGTTGGTATCTTGCTCTCCATTACCTGGGACAGTACCAGATACTTGTTGACGTGCGCTACTCGCAGTCTGGGCCGCATCTTTCACAAGTTCTTTTACATAGGCGTTGATTGAGTCGTTGATAACGGCACCACCAGATGGAGCTTGCTCGTTAATCCGTGCGCGGGCCAACCCCAATTGACGCGTGATGTAGTCGAGCTGGGAACTCGCAAGATCTTTCTCAGCTTGTTCCTGAAGCCGAACTGCGATTTTCTTTTGTTCTTCTTCCTTTTCCTTCGCTTTCACAGCAGCATCCCGGGCATCGACAGCTTCACTTCTGGCCCTCTCGGCTTCGCCTCTGGCCATCTCCGCTTCATCTCTGGATTTCACCGCAGAATCTTTTGCTTTGACCTCCTCAAGTTTTGCCAATTCCTCACTAGCCCTTGCCCTTTCCGCAGCCTCGCGAGCGGTCACCGCTGAGTCTCTTGCAGATTCAGCTTCCCCCTTTGCCTTCAATGCGCTGAGTTTCGCAAGATATGTTTGAAACGCCAGACCGCCGACAATGATCGAACCGATCGTCAGCATCGAAACAAACGCCCAAGCGAGTTTCCGGAAACGTTGCTTGCGAAGCAACAGCTCTAGCTTCGCCTGCTCAACTTTTGTTCTTAGTTGGTTCTCGTGATTTTCAGCTGGATCAAGAACTTGAAGTGCAAGGTCATAATCTCCTTTTTCGAACGCACAATGACCGAAATCCATCCTGACCTTTTTCAAGCTGGAATTCGCTTCAGTGTTGTTCTCCCAAAGCTCCATCGCATCGCGGAATCCGTACAACGCGCGATAATATTGATCGTAGTCTTTGGTCGTAGCGGCCTGTAGTGCCAGATCTTTACTGCGATCCGTTAACTCCACACTGCTCTTTATTTTCGCCCGCTCGATCTGCAATTCACGAATCGCTTCCTGAAGATCTTCCACCTTGGCATATCTGTCGGAAGGCTGCGTTGCCAACGCCTTCAAAGCTACCTTCAGCATTGGATCGGTACACTCGGTCGGTTGAATGATATTGTTCTGCGCAGCGGCCACCAATGCAGAACGACCTAGCTTGGCACTTTCGTCTTTCGGAAGTCGAGGATGGTGACCGGTAACAATCAAGTAGAGTATTCCGCCCAACAGATAGATATCACTCCCCTTGCCGATCAACGCTTTGTCACCTTTAGCCACTTCTGGACTAATCCACTGAAATGTACCGGCAACACGAACCGGATCAGGGCGTTTCAAATCGCTGGCTACTCCCCAGTCCACCGCGTAGACTTCACCGAACTCTCCGAGCACGACATTGTCCGGTTTGATGTCCATATGGATGATCTCTTTGCTATGCGCAAAAGCGATCGCGTCGCAAAGCTTATCGAAGATCTCCAAGTTTTCTTCGATTGAATTCGTACGTATCTTCTTCTCCCAAGGCGTACCCTGGATGTATTTCATCGAATAGAAATACACTCCCTCGTCGGTTTTCCCCAATTCATAAATCGGGGTAATGTTCGGATGCTCTAACTGCGCCGTGATCTCCGCTTCGAAAAAGAACTGCTTAGAAAAGTTATCACTCCGCTTCTCCTTGCGGATCATTTTCAAGGCAACCGGCCGTTTGACCGCATTCTGGGTGGCAAAGTAAACCAACCCCATGCCCCCCTCACCAAGCACATGTAGACCGAGTCGTCCAGTTTTGGGATCAATTCGTTTTCGAATCTGATAATCCGCGCGCTCGTCATCGCTCTCAATCAATTCCGAGACGACACGTTTCGTGATTCGACTGAATATCGCATCAGATGCCTCCGCACGTGGCGTCTTAATGTACTGCCGCGACTCACCCATCGAATTCGAATGAACTGGCACCGAACCGGGCACCCGACCAGACTGACCGACCTGCCCACTGCTTACCTGCGACCGACTACCGCCGGTCAATCCACTTTTCGAATCCGTCAGGTCTAACGTTTGATCCTGCGAACTTCGCCCATCCATCGACGAGGACCCAGATTGACTATCAAGCGGAATCGTTCCAGATTCCATTCGATCGGATCGTCCTGATTCCGATGACTTTCGCATCTCTGAACTTAATGATGAAATATCTATCGTTTGGTCATCAACCATACCACCGGGTAGTATGCTAGTCCCGTCATCTACACCGCCCTTCGGGCTGGATAACAAGACAGTTCCTCCGAAAGGAGCTTGCTCTTTCGGCAAGATCATTGTCCCCATGTCGGAGATTGAAATCTCAGACCGGTCGACCGAAAACTCTATCGTCTGGTCTGACATCGACTGAAGATCCATCGTTTGATCCATCTTAGACGGCAAAGCTTCGCTAATGTCCATCGTTTGATCGTAGCTCGCTGGCGCTGGCTCACTTAGATCGATCGTGTGCTCAATTGGATTCGTTGACGACTTGCCTTCGTCTGGAATCAAGTCCCCTGCAAAAGTCTGGTCGGGCTCCACAGACTCATGGAGTTCTCCCTCATTGAGCGGCTTTTGCTCATTGGGTTTTCTTGACGGATCGGAAGGTGGAAATTCGTTTTGATTGCTCATGATGTATCGTTGGCTTGTGCAAGCTTATTCGTTTGGATCGCAGGGAGGATTGTCCGAAGCTAGCAGGCGCCGAGACCTGCGAGCACGCAATGAAAACTCCCCATCGAACTCAGACTCAATTGCTACACTCTCTATCTCCCTATCGTTACTTTCCTTCCGAAGCTTAGGCTGACTCAACCAATAAGCCCCCAACAAAATTGTCCAAGCCTTTTCAGAGCCGGGATTTTCGCTCTCTGAGTCGACGCCCTCCAACGAAGGCTTGCGACGAAATTCGAATCGCGATTGATCTTCTGGAGCAGGGCCAGCTGGTGGTTTCCCATCGGCAGGTGGCACCGGTGGCGAGTCATTCCCGCCAGGGGCAGGCATATCCGATTCCGGTCGAGATTGCACAGCAGGTTGCTCACTGGCTTGCTCGACGGATTGCTCACTGGCCTCTGGACCGATTTGGATGTACGCAATTTCTCGCTTTTCTCCATCACTGGTCTCTTCTAAGATTACATACCGACCGGCACGTGTTCCAGGTTGTTTCTTTAAGTAATCTTCAATCCGATTGATTTGGGACTGAGAAATCTGGTTTTCATCCCCGAGAATATCCTCTGGCAACTCTATTTCTATGTATTGTTTCTCAAGCCGCTTATTGCGATCCTCGGGCTTCTCATCAGGATTTAGCTCTTCTTCCACAGCTACGCGAATCCGTGCCACGACAATTCTCACCTTGCGTTCTTGCAACGGCTCATCTTCAAATTCCGATGACTGTACCGGTACGGTCTGCATATCCTCTGCCGTATAAGGATCCGGTTGACGTGCTGATGGAATATCCACATCGGGAGGGGGGGGCATAGGTAACCCACTATCGGCTCCCTCAGAAATCACGTCAGGGACGCGATGTGATTGCACCGTTAGATCATAGTAGCCCGTTGAAGTCTCCGCGGCGGGATTCGGCGGACTAAATGTATTGAGTCCGTTAGGGACATCCTTTTGGAACAAGAAGAAGTCGTCAGCCCGACGTACAACCACATCGGTTGGTAATTCCTGCACGCTGTTCAGGAATTCGATCGTAAACGGCGTAGATCGCTCTAAGTAACCGACACTTCCTATCGCTTGTGGCCTCGCCTCTATCGGGAATCGATTTGCGCTATCCTTCGCATACACATCCCCTTGCTCGGTGAATTGCTCGAGTTTTCCATCCGCGTATCCAACGAACAAGTTGAACCCTGATTCCGCTACAGATCCAAAGTGAGTCGCTACTCCCTGTAACTGCCGCTTAGTCGGGGAAAATTGCGTTGGCACTTCAGGCAATGGTGACTCAACAAGATTATTTTGTGCAACGATCCTCGTCGTAAACAGTCCACCGCTTGGATTGGGTTTCTCCAAAGCATCGAAGACACGCGCCCGCAACTCAACGCTATTGATCACCTGCACATGTGTTTGCCCAGCCTCAATATGACGAGTTTGTATTAACCCACCACTGATAATCCCTAACTTCCCATCGGCAACCAATACAATCCCGCCAGTCTGATCTGATCGGCTTAACGATTCTAGCCGATTTTTGATGACTAAATCACCTTCCTGCGTCTCAACATAAACTGTAGGTTGCTCTGCACCGCTACTTGAAACGCTGGCTCCCGCGAGCACCGTTCCTACCGTCAAAGCCTTGCTGTTGACGACATATAGAGAATAACCGACCGCCTCGTACCGATCTGCAAATCGATAATGAGCTCGTAAAGACTCTCGCGTACTTTCGTCCACTGTGCTCAACGAATCTAAAAAGTCATCCCCTTGATTGCTCGCCGCAAGATTCAGTCCTTGCCATGTACGGAGAGATCCATTGGTTCCGGTGATTCCATTCAACACCCTTACCGTTGTATCGTGGAGATGTGTAAAGGTACCAGACACTACGGACAATTCGTCGCCGATGATTTTCGCAGAGCTCGACGATTCATCAATCGACCCATCAACGGCTCGCAAAAACACGTCTCCTTGCGTCGCAATCGTTCGATCTATCAACAAGTAGCCCTTGGCATCAACAGAAATCCGTCCATCGGTAGACTCCACGTTCGAATTCAGAATCACGGCTCCTTGATCTACCGTCCGTAAATCAACATCACCAAGCCCAGCCGCACGCAAGCCAAATCCTTCGGCATTTCCTGACGTAATCACGAGATCTCCCGCCACAGAATGGATTTGTATCGATCCATTTTCAGTTGTTACTACATCCTCTAATGCGGTACTGCGATCGACGCGACTTGAATTGAAATTAACCCGAGAAAGATCTGTCTCTACGCGCCCAACCGTCAATCCATCTAGTTCTCGGATGAACACTCCATCCTTCGCCTGCGCAGCGAGCACTTCCACCTTAGTTTCCAAAGCAACTGGATTGAAATCTCCTATGCTTCCACCCCCGGCAAATCCTATCGAACCGCCAGCCACCATCGCTACCTTCGAAGCTATTAGATTCGCAGCCCCTCCCGAGGAGATCCCTCGGTAAATATCCCCCAAAGCTGTTAACGAAACTTGCGAACTTCCAATATCAACAGCACCAAGAAGAATATTCCCCCGTGATGATACGCCTAGATTCCCGCCAGTATTTCGAAGCGTCGCAAGCGACACATCTCCTTGGGATTCAATCCACAATACGCCAGCCCCGGAGTTCTTCAATGTATCGTTAATGATTACAGAACCGAAGCTCGAAACCGTTATGTTTCCAGTCCCTGTCCCCACGACAGCAGCAAGCGTCACGCGACCACTTTCGAGTGTCTGCAGAAGAATATCACCTGTACCCTCTGCCGTAATCCCATTTGTCCCTGCCGTTCCTGCATTGACGACAATGTCTCCGTCAACACTCTGGAGCTTGATCGGTGTACTCGATGTGCTTACCAAATCTTCGCGTACTACCGACCTGGTCGTAGTGGTTCCGCTGAAGTTCACTTCTTGGACTGCCACTGTAACACTGTCGACCGTTACCCCATTGCTCTCTTGAATGTAGATGCCGCCACCGCTACGCGCCGAGAGCGTGTTCACCGAAGTGGTAATTGCATTACGATTGCTGTCAGCAACATTGCTTGTATCCGAACTGCCAATCCCATCCGGCCCCACCATCGTCAGTCCATTCGCAATCACGTTCCGACCCGAAAGTCTGTCGTTATCTAAGATGCGTTCCGAAGCCGCCAGCGATACGTTGGCTGCTCCTGCGTCGATGGTACCTAACACTATATCTTTCGCCGCTACTACACCTAGATGAACGCTATTCGTCGTTAAAGAATCGATCTGAATCTCCCCTTGTGATTCCAAATACAAAGTTCCGGGCCCCGACGTGCGCAAGTTCTCATTGATCACCAAATCGCCAAAACTGCTCAGGGTGATATGCCCCGTTCCGGATACTACATATCCTTCGGTACGAATCGTCCCGGATTGCAACGTCTGCAACAACACGTTACCCGTGCCGTTCGCACTGACACCTGGATCTCCGTTTGTACCAGACTTTATAACAATATCTCCCTGAACGCTTTGCAAGATCACAGACCCATTTGCCGTTGTACTGAGATCTTCTTGTATCAGCGAGCGATCTTGAAGTGTCGAATTGAAGTTCACACGTTGAACCGTACTGCTCACCCGATCAATCGTTACTCCATTCTGCTCCTGAATGAAAATCCCCGTCGCCGACTTAGCGGACAACACATCAACCCGTGTCGTAATGGCGTTGTTGTTCATCGCATCTGATACATCCGACCCTCCGATGCGATCACCTGCGAATAATGCTGCTTGCGACGCTGTAATGTTGATCGTCGTATTGCTGTTGTCTGCATCGAGAATGCTACCCGTCGTGTTGATCCAGACCTTGCTACTACCAACATCAACTAACCCCAGCGTTACGTCCTCTTTGGCCTCTATACCTAACTCGACTCCTGAGTTGGTCAGAGCTACAAGTCGGATCTCTCCTTGAGAACTCAAATAGATGGTCCCTGGTGCCGTCGTCTTGAGACGGTCTCCGAGTACCAAGTCATCTTGGGTCACAACGCTGATATGCCCAGAACCTGATACAACATCTGCATTTGTTACAACCGTACCGCTGACAACCGTCCCCAAAAGAATATATCCACTACCTGAAGCTTGGATCCCCGAAGTACCCGCTGTACCAGCGTTCACCACCAGATCCCCATTGCTCGTAAGCAACTTGATCGGCCCGTTGTTCGTCGTTGTGACGTCTTCTAATGCAAGCGTGTTCGTCGAGGTCGTCGAATTGAAATTGACATGGGAAATACCCTGCTCGATCCGGTCGATCGTCAAACCCGTTTGTTCAGATACATAGATACCTGCACCGCTGCGCGCTGCCAAGGTTGCGATTTCGGTGGTGATCGCATTACGGTTTGAATCGGGAATCAAGTTTGCTAGATCGCTGTCACCAATCCTACCACCGGCCTGGAGACTTGCACTGGTTGCGGTGATGTTGATCTCGCTACTACCCGAGGTCAAACGAGCAATGTTGTTGCCAGCCTCAAGGTATACCGTCCCCGTACCTGCCTGAATGCTGCCAACGAGGATATCTCCCGATGCAATCGCAGAAAGTCGTGCACCACCGGTAGATAGA
>JBEICB010000013.1:0-42854 GCA_040373655.1 Pirellula sp.
AAGTGCAAGCACCCAAAAGACTGTACGCACCCAAAAGACTGTACGCACCCAAAAGACTGGGCAAGCTGGGTAAACGGAGCAAACCAAATAAACAGTAATTGATTATGCTCGATGAATTTCGTTCGTTGGGTGCGTCCATTGCACATTCGGAGCCTTCGGGGACGAAGGTCCACCCCATCGGCCGAAATATTCGATAGCCATGAAAATACAAGCCAGCAACATAAAGATATTGGCCAGGATGATCATCATCGTGTAGATCGAGATCGGTTGCTTGGACATATTCGATACAGTTGCAGGGATGCAGAAGGTGTTCTTAGGAGAGTTCAGGAAAGTTGACGCTGACTAGTAGACTTTGGAAGCTACCTTGTCGCCGGCTTGGATAAACCCTTTCCGGAAACTTGGGAGGATCTTGCCAACAGCTTTGTCGTCGGCAATCGTTCGAATCTCTATACGGCCCAAATAAGATCCGTTGCGGAAGACGTCTAGTTGATGGCCTTGGCGAAGCCCATCATCACGCCCAACCGAGATCTCAACCGAAGAATCAGACCCGACTGCCAAGACAACACCCTTCAGGTCGCTCGGTGGCACATCATCCGGATCCTTGATCCCAGCGGCCGCCAAAGCTGCACCTCGCGTGTCGGCCATCGCTTGGTACAAAGTCGCTTGGTCTCTCAAATTCTTAATCTCTGCCTCCAAGTCGATCTTCTTGCTCTTGAGCCCGTTGAGTTCGTCGGTCAAATTGATCACGGTACGACGCTGACCATTGCGATCGGTGATGATCTTGTCAATCTCTTGCTTGAGCAAATCATTCTCGCTGGTGATCCGCTTGAGTTCAGCAAGCGTCTGCGCCAAACTTTGCGTAGCTTGTGTATTCTTCGAATTCAAATCGTTCAACTGCGTGTTCGCTTGCTGATTCTTGTCACGCTCCGTATCCAACTGCGTTTGCAAAGCAGCCAACGAAACGCGGCGGGCAACTTGCTCTTGCGCCAATTGCGTCTTGTTGACTTCGCCCGCCTTCTTCAACTCGTCAATCGTTGCTTCCAAAGATCGCTGCCGAGCTTGAAACTCCGAAACTTGATCCCGAAGATTTTTGTGAGAAGCGTTCACGGCAACTGAAGCGACGAAAAACGCAACGCTGTGAATCAGGAGCAACAGCGTGAAAATCTGGCCGAGTCGTGTCATGAGTCAACCGAAGTCCAAATATGCAGGAAATGAGAAGGACAAGGAATGTTACGGCCGGGTAACCCGGGGGTCAAACCGGGTTCGAGTATAGTTCGTTATCGGCGGCAATGTCAACGAAATCACAAAAAACTGAATGTTTCCTCCTTGTGCCCGACGAAACTAGGACCGATTAATCCTTTTAGGATAGCCAAACACCCCGTAGTTACGAGTTTGTAGGGGTTATAGCGGTCTGGAAGACTTGGTAATTCGTTAATTGTGGGCTATCCTCTACAGTAACCTTAGTATGGTAGTTTTTCGTCGTCCACCGTTTCCAATCGGTCGAAGTCGTAGCCGTAGAAAAGCCTAGAGAATGACCTCCACAGAATCGTCCCCCTCCAGCCCTGCCGGCTCCCCCACATCCTTTCTCAAAAAGCATGACTTCCTAATCCGGCGATTGCATTCGCTCAGCGGATTGGTACCAGTAGGTGCCTACATGTGTGTGCATTTGCTCACAAATGCTAGCCTCGTAGCAGGGTCAGACGTATTCCAAAATGCTGTCTTTGCTATCCACTCGATCCCATTTCTGCCCGTCGTCGAATGGGGATTCATCTTCCTTCCCATCCTGTTCCACGCCATTGTCGGTGTCTGGATCGCTATGAGCGGTCATTCAAACACCAGAAACTACACCTATACCAGCAACAAACGGTACTCGTTGCAACGAATCACCGGCTACATCGCTTTCCTGTTTATCTTCACCCACGTCCTACATTTACACGGTTGGTTCCATTGGGACTGGTGGCTCAAACTGGTCGAGCCAGTCGGCATGGCGCAATTCCGCCCTTACAACGCTGCCAGCTCGCTCGCAAAAGCAATGGGTAGCCTGAGCATCTTCTGGCCACTCTTTTATCTAGTTGGTGTTCTCGCCTGTACCTATCACCTAGCGAACGGTATCTGGACCGCTGGTATCACCTGGGGCATCTGGATCTCCCCGAAAGCTCAAAAACGAGCCTCGGTCGCTTGCGCTGCCTTCGGTGTATTAATCGGCTTGGCCGGCCTTAGTTCCCTCACCGCAGTGATCAAAACCGATCCAGTTGCGGCTAAAGATATTGAAGACCAAATGTACAAAGTGCGGGTCGAAGGCCGAATGATCAAGCCAGATCCCCACAAAACAACCGATGGACATCACGAATAACTACCTGTGTCCCATCGGCAAGACTGGATCTTCCGCCAGCCCATCGATCCTCCTGGGAAGATGCTGGCTCCGAAAAAGCCGTAAACTACTGATACAAACCTAAGAACGAATTCACGTTTCAAGTACAAGTGAGAAGAGATCAAAATGGCTAACAATCGAGTGTTGGTCGTCGGTGGCGGACTAGCTGGGCTTGCAGCAACAATGAAGCTCGCTGAACTCGGTGTCCCGGTCGACCTGCTGAGCTTGACCCCCGTGAAACGATCCCACAGCGTCTGCGCCCAAGGTGGGATCAATAGCGTCAACGACCAGACGCGGCAACAAGGTGACAACGAATGGAACCACTTCGATGATACCATCTACGGTGGTGACTTCCTTCAGAATCAACCACCCGTCAAGGAAATGGCTTACTGGGCTCCCAAAGTCATCGACCTGATGGATCGACTCGGGGTAACCTTCAACCGCACCCCCGAAGGATTCATCGACCGCCGACGCTTCGGTGGCACTCTCTTCAAACGAACTGCATTCGCCGGAGCCACCACCGGTCAGCAACTTCTCTACGCACTCGATGAACAAGTCCGCCGCCACGAAGTCGCAGGTTTGGTCAAAAAATACGAATTCTGGGACTTCCTCAGCCCTATCCTCGATGACAATGGGCGTTGTGTTGGTGCAGTTGCCCAAGACATGGTATCGATGGAAATCCGCTCATTCGCTGCTGACGCTGTTGTCGTCGCAACCGGCGGCTGTGGACTGATCTACGGCCGGTCCACTATGTCCGTATTCTGCACCGGTAGCGCAGCGAGCCGCTGCTTCCAAGCCGGCGCGAAGTACGGCAACGGTGAATTCATCCAAGTCCACCCGACCGCAATCCCGGGGGCAGATAAACTTCGCCTCATGAGCGAGTCCGCTCGCGGTGAAGGCGGCCGTGTCTGGGTTCCCCGACGTCCTAACGACACCCGACCTCCAAAACAAATACCGCAAAACGAACGCTACTTCTTCCTCGAAGAACGGTTCCCCAAATACGGTAATTTGGTTCCCCGAGATATCGCCACCCGCGAAATCTTCAACATCTGTGTCAACGAAGGACTCTCCGTTGACCCGAACCGTATGTGCGTCTACTTGGACCTCACCCACATCCCTCGCCACGAACTCGACCGCAAACTCGGCGGTATCCTCGAAATCTACGAGAAGTTCCAAGGTGTCGATCCACGCGATGAACCAATGAAGATTTTCCCCGCTGTTCACTACAGCATGGGCGGTCTGTGGGTCGACTACGAAGCCAACGCAGATGGCGGCCTGCTACCTGGCTCTCCACGCAACCAATCGACCAACATCCCAGGGCTCTACGCCATCGGCGAATGCGACTACCAATACCACGGCGCAAACCGTCTCGGTGCAAACTCCCTGCTCAGCTGCATCTTCTCAGGTCTGTTCGTCGGTCCAGGCATCGTCAACTGGATGAAGAACAACAAAGCCGTCGCAGATCTTCCCAAGAGTATCTTCGAAGGTGCTCAAAGCAAGCACCAAGAACGCCACAAACGTGTTCTATCGCAAGCCGCAGGCACCGGCGAAAACCCGTACCTGCTCCACCAAGAACTCGGCGACATCATGACCCGAGCAGCTACCGTCGTTCGCTACAACAACCAACTCACCGAAGCTTACGATCGCGTAACGCAAATGCTCGATCGAGCACAACGATGCTCTTTGGCAGACACCGGAAATTGGACCAACCAAAACGTCCTCTTTACCAAGTCTGTCCAAGACATGATTCCAGTCGCTCAGTGCATCCTCAAAGGTGCATTGATGCGGGATGAAAGCCGTGGCGCACACTACAAACCCGATTTCTGCATGCCAAGCCTCAGCGCAACCGACCCCGTCGAACGCCGTCGCGAAGCCGAAAAGTGGTGCGATGCATTCGATGCAAATACTCGCAAATTCCTCAAGTCCTCGATCTGCTCCTGGAACGGTAACGAACCCGACTTGACCTACGAAGACATCGATACCCGCTTGCTCAAACCACGCCCACGCCTTTACGGTCTGGTAGGCGCAGAAGTCATCGAGGAAGTTTGGAAGGAACGCAACAGAGAACCAAACCAATCCACCGAATCAAACGCAAGTAACAAAAAGCTCGTTGGGGCTTCCTAACGCTCCTACACACCGAATCCAATAACCGACCAAGAATCATTCCATAGAAGTCCCTGAAAGGTTTTCCAATGATTGCCCCAGGTCCTGAAGCTAATCAATCCGCTGTAATCACCGATCGCAAACCATCCAAAATAAATGTCCGCGTTCTACGCCAAGATGGACCCGGCACCCCGCCTTATTGGGAACGCCATCAAGTCGACTACGAACCCGACATGAACGTGATCAGCGTACTGCAAAAAATCGCTGCCCAAGCAAAGACGACCGACGGCAAAAAAGTTAGCCCAGTCGCTTGGGACTGCGGTTGCTTGGAAGAAGTCTGCGGTTCCTGCACGATGGTCATCAATGGACGTGTTCGACAAAGCTGCTCTGCTCTCGTCGATCGATTACTAGAAGACAACTCCGCGGAAATCGAACTCCAACCGATGACCAAGTTCCCTGTTGTCAGGGACTTGATGGTCGACCGGTCCCGATTGTTCCACTCCCTCAAGCGTGTTCAAGCTTGGGTGCCCGTCGATGGATACTATGATATGGGAGCCGGCCCTCGTATCTCCCGAGATGAACAAGAACAAAACTATCCATTGAGCCAATGCATGAGCTGCGGTTGCTGCCTAGAAGCCTGCCCCCAATTCAATAAAGTCGAAATCCAACGTCAAGCTGGTGAGAGTGACGAAGCTTTTGAAGCTCGCAAGAAAGCTGCTTATGAGTCCGAGTTCCTCGGAGCTCACGCGATCTCCCAAGCAATGCTCTTTAATGCTCATCCCGTTGCAAAGAGCCTAGAGAAAGAACGACTGGAAGTCCTCACCTCAACCGGTGGCGTGCAAGCTTGCGGCAATGCACAAAACTGCGTCGCGGTCTGTCCGAAGGAAATCCCGCTGACCACATCCATCGCTCGCGCTGGACGTGCTGCAACCTTTTATGCATTCAAGAAAATCTTCGACCGCTAGTAATATTCCATGAACGTCGAGCGACCGTGTGCGGACATCCTCACCGAAGTTTGGCAACGGTACGCGTTTGCCAATGATGCTGGTCCTTATCTGCTGATCCCTCAAGCGATCATGCAGCCTCGAGATGAGGATGAGGTCCAATCGATTTTTGCAGCATCGAGAATTCAACGAATTCCGATCTGCTTCCGGGCAGGTGGCACCAGCCTCTCTGGTCAATCCGTAACCGATGGCTGGCTCGTCGATATAGGTCGACACTGGCGTCAAATCGAACCGCTAGACGGTGGAGCAAAGGTACGGGTCCAACCAGGAGCGATCGGTGGACTTGTCAACGCAAACCTAAAGAATTTCGGCCGCAAGATCGGGCCGGATCCTTCTAGCATCAATTCTGCAATGATCGGCGGCATGCTGTCGAACAATTCAAGCGGCATGTGCTGCGGAGTTGTCAACAACGCGTACCATACGCTCGAATCGATCCGATTCATCCTTCCCGATGGATCGCTATGGGATACTTCCCGTCCAGACGAAGCACAAAGATTTCAAGCCGAAAAACCGCAACTCTGCGAAGAGTTGCTCAGCATTCGCAAGAGCATACTTGAGAATTCAACTCTGCTAGAGAAGATCCGTCGCAAGTACCAACAGAAAAATACCGTCGGATATTCGCTTAATGCCTTCGTTGACTACAGCGATCCCCTCGCCATCTTCAGCCACGTCCTCATTGGCGCAGAAGGCACCCTCGCTTTCATCAGCCAAGCTGTCCTAAAGACGTTGCCCGACCTTCCACAAAAAGCAACAGCGCTAGGTTTCTTTGCAGATGCTCACGCAGCTTGCGATATTATTCCTGAATTGATCGCAATCGAAGCCGATGCGGTCGAGTTCATGGATCGAGCAAGCTTGGAGTCGATCCGAAACCTCGATGGGGCTCCCGCCGAATTACCTCAACGGCTGACCGAACATCAAAAACTCATGGGACTCCTGTTTGAGTTCCAAGCCGCAGACAAAGATGCGTTGGAAACCAAGCTTGAAGCATTCCGATCGAAGTGTGCGCCGAACATGCGGCCCTTGAGCCCCATCGGCTTCACCCAAGACAAAAAACAACAAGCAAACCTCTGGAAGCTACGCAAAGGAATGTACCCCGCAGTCGCAGCCATGCGAGGGCGAGGAGAAGCCGCAATCCTGGAAGATATCAACTTCCCTTTGCCTCGTTTGGCAGACGCTATCCTGGAACTCCAAGAGATGTTCCGAAAACACTCCTATGCAAATGGCATCATCTTCGGACATGCGAAAGATGGAAACCTCCACTTCGTCATCTCCCAACCCATGGCAAGTCAGAAAGACAACGACAAATACGCACGGCTCATCGACGACATGGTCGAATTGGTTGTCCACCGCTTTGATGGTGCACTCAAGTCCGAACACGGCACCGGCCGAAACATGGCACCATTCGTCGAAACCGAATGGGGCACAGAAGCCGTCGAGCTGATGCGACGTCTTAAGCGTGCTGTCGATCCTGACTCGCTCCTGAATCCCGACGTGATCTTAACGAGCAAGCCAAAGTTGCACTTGGAAAACATCAAAGATCTTCCGGTTGTCGAAGACATCGTCGACAAGTGCGTCGAGTGTGGTGCTTGTGAACCTCGATGCCCCAGCAGAGATTTCACCCTCTCACCGAGACAACGCATCGTTCTGCGTCGCGCTCGCCAACGCCTCTTGGCCCAAGGCAGAACCGAACTGGCCAAACAACTCGATATTGAATACGAGTACGCAGGAAAACAGTCTTGTGCGACCGATGGACTCTGCGCGATGGATTGCCCGGTGGCGATCAATACCGGAGATCTGATCAAACAACTTCGGCGCGAAAGCACGACACCGATGGCGAAGAAACTCGCCGCTCAACTTGGCTCCCAATTCGGTATCGCTGAGCGTGCTGTTTCAGCAAGTCTCTCTCTCGGAAGAACCGCTGCCGGATTCTTTGGATCCAATGCACTCAAAGGAATCACACGCACAATGGGAAGCCTATTCTCCGGGTTTCCTCAATGGCATCATGGATTGTCCGAGCAAAATGAACGCATCGACAAATCGTTGTTGGTAGCGATCGATGACTGCGATTACGTCTATTGGCCAACCTGCATGTCTCGAATGATGCACGGCACCGCCGCTGCACTCGTGCGTGTCGCAGATAGAGCCCAAGTGCGTTTGCACATCCCTCGCAACTCCGTCGGTTTGTGCTGTGGACAAGCCTTCTCATCGAAAGGATTCCTCGATACCGCGATCACGAAACAAGCAGAATTGATCGATGCGATGTGGATCTGGAGCGACCGCGGTCGAAGACCAATCATCATGGATCTAGGGTCTTGTACAGCGTTCCTAAAACAAGGACTACAAGACCTCGACGCCGTGCGGCAAGAACAACTGCAAAGAATAAAGATTCTGGACTCCTCTGTATTCGCAGAAACCCTACTTCCCAAACTCAAGCTTCACAAAAAGAAGGGAACTATCGCTATCCATAGCGTATGTTCCAACCAAAAGTTCGGTTGGGGAGACTCGATGATCAAAGTCGCCGATGCCTGTGCTCAACAAGTCCTCCAGCCACATGAAGGAAAGTGTTGCGGAATGGGTGGTGATCGTGGCTTTGAACTTCCCGGTCTCGTTCAAAGTGCAACAAAAGAAGTCGGTCCTGCAATGCGAGCCGCCGATTGCCACGAAGGATACACCAACGCACGTTCGTGCGCGATCTCCCTTAGCACAGGAACCGACGAATCCTGGAAAAGCATATTCCACCTTCTCGACGATTGTACGGAAGACTCGCGTACGGAAGACTCGCGTACGGAAGACTCGCGTACGGAAGACTCGCGTACGGAAGACTCGCGTACGGAAGACTCGCGTACGGAAGACTCGCGTACGGAAGACTCGCAGTAAGCTGTTTTTTCCGTACCCCTTTCTCAACAGAATCGGCTCCCCCCCGTTGAACTCCGACTCGGTGAATGCCTAATTGGTGCTTTCCGAACCGTTGAGTTCCGAACCGTTGAGTTCCTAATCTCTGAATTCTCTCGCCGAGAATCGGAACAGTTCAACTGACTTTCGGGGAGTAGGAATTATCCGTTTCCCAAGTTATTATTGACTTGGAGTAGGTTAACGGAGAAACGGAGCGCCTTGAGGCAGACTGAGGCGGGCACGGGGGGGGCAGTATGTCTCGAATCGTCGAACTGAACGTAGACCCAACATGTTCAGGTCAAATTGTGCACGAAGTTGCTCGAGCGCTAGAGAACATACCCAACGTCGCTAGCGAAGGGGAAGACAACACCATTTATGTCATCCTCATGGGAACCCAAGGCGCAGACTTTGTTGGTGTGGGTTTGAGAGATCTCGACAAAGTCGAAACGCTCGGAAGCGTAGGAGCCTATGGCTTCGCAAATACCGATAACTGCGAATGTGTCGTCCAAGGAAATGCGGGTGACTACTTTGGACATTCTCAAGTCTCAGGAACACTTACCGTGATGGGCTCTGCCTCCCACTGCTTGGCCGCAATGGCTCGCGGCGGACTAAACGTGGTCCTCGGTGATTGCGCCGACCGTGCTGGTGTCTCGCTCCGAGGCGCAGACGTGCTTGTCCGCGGTGACGCGGGAGCACAAGCTGGCTACCGAATGCAATCAGGTACTTTGGTGATCGGCGGAAACGCAGGTGAAAATCTCGGTCATCAATTGCGTGGAGGTAGCATCTACATTCGCGGCGAAGCCAAAAGTATTAGCCCTGACATCGAAGAAGCCCGACTCCGCGAACCCGATCGCCTCAAACTTAGCTTATTACTGATGAAGGCAGGAATCAAGGCATCAGCCCTGAAAGAGTTTCGCGTATATCGAACACCGGGTTGATTCATGAGCAACAAAAAATACAAAGAGTCCAGCCTTCAATCACATCGCCTCTTGGATGAACAACTAGGTCCAAAAGCGCTGACGGAACGACTCGAACTCCCTAAAGACAACAACCAAGATGACTTGGGCTGTAGACTCAAAAGCGTTAGCCAAGGAACCAAACTCTACTGGCCTTCGCCGGTATTCTGTCGCTTGGCAATCGATACTCCATCCGACGAATCACTTTGTGCAAGCCTGGAACGAATGCGAAGAAGCTGCGGTATCTCCGTCGTAAGACCGGAGTACCAGCAAGAAGATGAATCGGCGTTGCCTCCTGAATCGATGCAGCAAGCGATGGAACGATCCCTCGATGATGGAATAAGTATCATTCCAATCCTCGTCGATGAACCGTTTGATCTTAAATCGTTAATTCATGCCGAACAAATGGAACTGCAGTTTTTCCGCTCGCGATTAAGCTCAAAAACACTGGCGAAATCCGCTACAAATTCTGATCGTTACTTGGCTGACTCTTGGATCCAAACACTTCCTTCGGATTTGATTCAAGTCGATGACCTTGCCAAACGCGTCGAGCTCTTTCGGTCCGTTAGCGACCAGCCAACCGTTTTGGTCGGTGGTTGCATCGCCGCCGGCAGCGTATATCAAGACGTCCGTTATTTGATCGACTCGGGACTCGATTACATCTGTTTACTTACCGACGTTGTCGGTGGTCTTATACCCACAAAAGCTTGGCGATTCCAATCCACGCAACGCGTGATCGACGAAGCGAACCGCGCAATTGCCGATTCGGGTATCGGCGATTTCTCTTTGCTGATCAGCGGAACGTTCGAGAGAATTGAACAACCATTGGAATGGCTCGCGGAAGGCGTTCGCGCTTTCTCCATCGATAACTACATTGCACAACATAGCCCCATTGGACCGGCTTCGGTGTCACATGGTTCAGCGGATGCATTCGGGTCGTTTCTCGGCGGTTACCCATCCACTCCAACGCAATCTTACGATTGGCTCCTTTCCTCCGCACAGCAGTGGTTGACCGAATGGTCAAGCCTACGAAGATTCTTCACATGCAATTAACGCGAGACTAACAAAACGCATTTCTGCTTTGAGTATAGTTGATTCCAAAAGCTGGATTGTGCCAAGTTGGCTGGTTTGAACGAGGCCGATGCATCATGCCCGTTGTGCATAAGCTATTCAGGTACGGGCGTTTGTAACAAGAAGCATATCATCATGAAGACTCTACTCACATTGGCGTTGACTTGGATCTTGATGGCACAGTTCTCGAAAGCGGACTTGATTATTAGCGAGGTGTACTCAGCAGGAAGCGGAAACTTGACGTATGGAGTGGACTGGTTCGAGTTAACCAACCGAGGGGCTAGTTCGATCAACATAACAGGCTGGAGAATGGACGATAACTCCGCCAGCTTTGCTACGTCAGCTCCATTTGGCTCCGAGTTGACAACCATTGATGCTGGACAGTCTGTAGTGTTTCTTGAGACCTCCGCAGCCAATTTTGCGAACCGCGTCGCTCTCTTCAATCAGGCTTGGTTTGGTTCAGATACCAGCTCCGTCGTATTTGGGAGCTACAACGGTAGTGGCGTCGGACTGGGAACTGGCGGCGATGCCGTGAATATCTTCGACAGCACCGGAAACATCCAAGCGAGCGTGTCGTTTGGTGCGGCTACAACTGGCTTTACGTTTGATAACGCAGAAGGATTAACGGGAGCAATTTCTAGATTAAGCCAAATTGGCGTAAATGGCGCTTTCCAAAGTTTCAACAACGCTGAAATTGGTTCTCCAGGCCGTGTTGCTGTTCCCGAACCAACTTCGATTGCATTGACGATCGTGGGACTAACCAGTTTTGCTGCACTGCGGCGTAAAAACAAAAAAGTCTAAGAATAGCCCCCACCTTAGGCAATCGATCTTTGCTATAGTTCCAATTCGATCTGTACATGCTTAGAGTACTTTCGACTAGGGACGACTTACATGGCAACCATTACGCGCGCAACATGGGTGCTAGCCGTAGAAGATCTATCGGCGAGCAAAGCTTTTTACATCGATAAACTAGGGTTTCACGAGGAAATGAACGCTCCGGGTTGGGCGTTCCTCAAACTCGGTGAATGCCGACTGCGCATCGGTGACTGCCCAGGAATACTTCCCATGCACCAAGCCAGCGATCATAGCTGGATAGGTTATCTTCATGTCGATTCCGCTAGTGAACTCTACGAACAATTTCTCTCAAAAGGTGTCTCGATCTGGGGACATCTCGAAGACAAGCCCTGGGGACTACGCGAATTTGGGATCGTTACACCCGACGGACACCGTTGGGTCTTCGGAGAAATCCTCTGAACGAAGCGACTGCATACAACTCCACCATCTAAAACTTGGCTCTTCAGGAATCATTGTGGGTGTGAGCATAAAATATTTGCTCAATTCGGTCTCGTTCTCGGATCACGCTCAATTCGTTTGCGACAAGAATTTTTTGAGTCCGCGATTCGATGTCCTCTGGTTTTTTATTTTCATGCCCCCATTTTCATGCCAATATTTGCTCGGTTGTTTGTTTATTCAGCACGAGCATGAGTGCGATCACCGTTCCACTGAGCACGACAATGAAACAACTCATCTTTCACATAGGGCTTCCGAAGACTGGAACCACGTCGATCCAATCAACCCTATTTTGGAATCCACCCCAAAAACCTTTTCGCTTTGTTACGCTTGATTCGACTTTTGGCAATCAATTGGTCCTGGCCGCCTTCTCAAGCCGATTCGCCCAAAAAGAAAGTTACTTCTCCGGCGTCATGTCCGAACGACAAAAACGTACCATGAAGGAGTTTTCGCTGCGATATCTAAGGAAATGTTTTCAAGACTGTGCAAGCCAAGGTATCACTCCGATCGTGTCTGCAGAAACCGCAAGCGGTTTGCTTATCGAAGGCCTAACGAAGTTCCGTGAATTCGCAGAGCAATTCGGTTTCAAAGTGCGAGTCGTCGGCTACGTTCGTCCTCTTATTGATCTCGCTGAGAGCGCTTATCAGCAGTTCGTAAAAATTGGTCATACGAACCACTTGCAACGCATTCTGCACTCCGCATCGAACGCCGTAGCGGTCATCCCCCAGCTTGATACGGCTTTCGGTCGTGAAAATGTTGAGTTCTACCTCTTCGACCGGAACCGTTTTCCAGATCGCTGCGTCGTACAACACTTTCTCAAAATAATCGGACTCGACACCCAAAATCTAACGATAGTGCGGGAAAACGAATCCACCAACCTTAACGCACTGCGATTCTTGTACGCTTGGAATATCGGGAAAGAGGACAACAAGTTCTCTTTCTACAATAGATTCCGTCGACGCCTACTTATGCAAGCCATGACGAACTTGCAAGGCCCATCACTACGCTTTGGTGAAGCTATCGCCGAGCAAATCGAAAAACTATCGATAGCGCACGCACCAGCATTCCTGGAACGACTCGGGGAACCTATTCCCATGACATCATCGACGAGGCAGGGAGAAAACGTTCTAAACATCGAAAGCGATATGCTCGACTTCTCCCCGGAATCACTTGATTGGTTAGCCCGTGCTTCATGGTCCAAAACCCCAACGCTTGCCCCTATTCCCCGAAGTTCCGAAGAAAAAAGCTCGCAAGAAAAGATCGCATGGGTCAAGAAATCACTCAATCGACTTTGCTTACAACCTCGCCTCCTCGCAATCCCCCTCCTAACTCTAGATGAGTTGAAACTGCGTCGACATCGCCAGATGTTGCTCAGGCAATGGATGAAGAAAAGTTGATGGCTATGAATAATACGTTGGTGTTGCATGTAGGGAGTGCAAAAACTGGAACGACTTCTATTCAGTCGACTCTCTTTTGGCATCCACCCGAAAAATTGTTTCGCTTTGTCTCCTTGGATACCGTTTTCGGAAACCAATTGATGCTGACGGCCTTCTCAAGGCAACCTCGGCATCAGAATAGATATTTCTCCGAAACGATGTCCCAGAGACAGAAACGCAAGATGTATGAATTCTCCCCTCGATACCTGTCAAAATCACTTCAAGACTGCGCTCGGAAGGGGCTAACCCCTGTAATCTCTGCGGAAGTGCTTTGGGGATTTGAGCGGGAGGATTTGCAAGCCATCGCCGACTTTGCCAGACGGTTCGGCTTTGAGATACGCGTGGTGGGATATGTGCGTCCACCGGTTGATTTTTTAGAAAGTATCTACCAGCAAGGCATCAAAGTAGGAAGGGTTAAGCATTTAGAGTTCGTGATCGAACGTTCCCTGAGCACGCTAAGCCGTTGGAAAAATTTCGATACCATTTTCGGTAAAGCCAACGTGGACTTGTATTTGTTTGATCGCAATCGGTTTCCGAATGGATGTGTGGTACAACACTTTTGCCAATCGATAGGACTCGATTTGGGGAAGGCCTTCGTTAAGCGAGAGAACGAATCGATCAACGAGAATATTCTTCGATTCATCTATGCCTGGAATACCCAGCATCAAAAAAATCGCCACGCATATCTGATCCGATTTCGCCGTCGAGTACTTTTGGAATCTTTGCGGTCGCTACCTGGAAATGCAGTGCGGGTTGCAAACGAAATTGTGTTTGAAATTCAAGAGAAGGCGCATGATGCCCTGCGAGAGCTTGAAAATCGCATCGGGACAACTGGATCGCTCAATACACACGAAAGCGATCGGATTGAGGGGTTGAGGTCGGACGATGATATGTGGAGATTTTCGAAAGATTCACTGGATTGGTTGTTCGGTCGACGGGGATATGATGCGACTGAATTGTCGACGGTTGAGTTGAACACAAAGGTACTTCGGAAGTTGGATACATTGAGTTATCTACCCAATATTTCTGCGCTCACGAAAACGTTACGCGAACAATCGAACGTGATTTGGTACCGTAACAAGTTGCTCAAGCGATGGATGAGCCAGACGGCTTAGAAACGACGAGATATTCGCTTCGTCCAAAGAATTCTTAACCGCTATACTAGCGATTCTTTCGAAAAGAACCAACAAGTTCACCGAAATTCCAAGCGACGATACCACCAAGCAGAAGAGGTACATACAAGACCGTTTCTGGCAAAGAATAACGACCTTCTCTCAAGCAATCGCGCAGGCTCTCTATACGTTCTCGCGCATTCAATGGATGCATTTCCAATACATTACGCTGCCCGCGAGTACGGCCGTACGTGTACATCTTTTTGTAATGCGAGGAGAGACTATCTAGCTCCGCATGGATTACCTGTATCGCTGTGTCATAACACACGGCCTCGCAACCGAGCGATTTGACCACTCGCCGGGTGAAAATCGTATCTGTACCTCGAGGGATTTCATCGAATGGACCGAACTGATCAAATGTCGACCGACGAACTCCCATGTTGTTCGTAAATCCATGGTACACATCCTGCGAATCCGACTGAAAAACACGCTCGCTTTTTTTGGATTCGTATTCTGCAATCAAACGAACTAGTCGATTCGGGCTCTCCGAAAGCCTTGTACCCAGGACAATCTGCCTCGTCGAATCTTCAAACACCCGCTCGATCACCCTGAGCCAATTCGCTAGAGGCATGCAGTCGGAATCCGTGAAAGCCAAAAACGCCCCCTTCGATTCCCGCACGGCGTGGTTGCGGGCAGCATACGATCCCTGCTTGCTCTCATTAAAAACGCGAACACCTGTAGCCTTGGACAGAATTTGCGCAGAACCGTCCGTCGAGCTATTGTCGACCAATAGGATCTCATACTCTGATGGCGGATAATCAAGGGATCGCAACGCTTCAATGCAACGCTCCAAGTGAGCAGATGTATTGAAAACCGCGACAATAATGGAGAATTTCACACTGAAAAACCAAAACCAAGCAATGGCTGGACTGCGATTCGGAAGAAAGTTCTCCTGGGGACAAAAAAGTATCCCACAACCGCGATTGTTCAACCGACAAATCGAATGGCCTATGGGAAAAGTCGTCGGTGGCTCATCATCCATCAATGCAATGATCGTTCATCTAGGGCATCCCGCCAACTACGATCAATGGGCACAGAACGGGAACCCAGGCTGGTCCTCGAAATCCCTTGCGCCCTACTTTCAAAAGGTGTTTGGTATTCAGCCAGGAGATCCATACCAAGAGACAGATCAGGGGATTCTTAGACTCTCTGAAGCACGTCACCACTCTGCGTTCTCGAACGCGTTCATCGAGGCTTGTCAGCAAGATGGCATGCGTTGTCAATCTCCCTTGATTGAGCATACTCAAGAGACATGTGGGTATTATCCGGTTCTGCAACGCAATGGAGAACGTTTCGAATCAGCACGCGGATACTTGCTCCCCGTTCTGCGCAATCCTAAGCTGCATTTGCGTACGAATGTTCAAGTCTTGCGAGTATTGCTCAGTCAGGAGCGAGCCAGTGGAATTGAGACTCTAAAGCGGGGAGTATCGAAAAAGTACTATGCATCGGCAGGGGGCATCGTATGCGCGGGTGCATTCCAAACTCCGCGTATCCTGCAATGCAGTGGGCTCGGTCCTGCCGACCACCTTCGTGCAGCCGGTATCAAACCAGTACTTGATATTCCCGCCATCGGGGCAAACTTCCAAGATCACCTTCGCATCGAAATGGTATTCGAATCGAATCGAGTTTCTCCCGGTAGCCTGCGATGGTGGTTGCCGGAATCAATGCGATATCTGCTAAAACGCAATGGAGTTATGGTTTCTAACTGCTGTGAATCAGGCGCATTCTTATGTTCACACGAGAATCGACACGTTCCAGACCTGCAGTTGGTGACTCATTTCCAAACCTTTGGAGGTAAAGGACGTGTTGCCATCGAAGTTTGTTTGGTTGATGCCCGAAGTCGAGGACGCGTTGACTTATCAACAACAGATCCTTTCGGATCACCTTGCGTAGATCCAAATTTTTTTGGAGATCCCAACGATCTTCATGCAATGCTTGCAGGAATCCGTCGAGTTCGGCAATTAGCCCAGCAACCTTCCCTCCGGGGATTCCCTCTGCTTGGCGAAACGCGACCGGGAGAATCGCTCCTATCGGATGATGCATTGACCGAAGCCGCGTACCGCAATGTGATGACGGCTTACCACCCCGGTGGGTCCTGCGCGATGGGCTCCGACGGAGCGCTAGATCACAACTTGCGAGTGCGAGGTACGCAATCCCTCTGGGTTGCCGATGCTTCCGCCATGCCCGTGGTCCCTTTCGGAAACAGCACCTGCCCCGTCCTAGTCCTCGCCGAAAAAGCCTCCGACTTGATCCTCGATGCAACCCGCTAATACTCACTCTGTAATTCGCGTTACAAACACTAAAATTCCCTCGACCTGATACTCGCACGCTCCATCACTTCCAAATTCCCCAACGCGGGAACCTTCCGCCCAAACGTCTCGCGCACCGCTCTTAACATCCTTGCACCCAATCGTGTCTCAAACACCGGTGCCATGAAAGAATTTAGTCGAAATCGCAACGGATAGGGCACCTCTTCGAATCCCGCATGACGCTTGAATCCTGCCAAGGCATCTTCGCTGGCACGCTCTGCCGACCCACACATACCGTCTGTATCTCCAGCCTTGCCATCGCAGCCTTTGCAAACGTGTAATAAACCAAATGCGAAGCGTCCCTACAGTAATCCTCCACTCGATCGTCGCGGCGATGGATCATCAAGCCTTCGCATACAGAACCCATCGTCAAATGCACTAATTAAGCGACGATCTCATCACCATAAAAACAAGCCTGTATACGCAATCCAGGAATCCGTTCTGCGATACGTACCACCTTGCTCCGCCCTTCCGGACTCAATAGTGGATGACGAGCCTTGCTATCCATACCACGCCGCAATAACGTCTCCTCATCGCATCGAACCGCCGCAATCTCCCATTCCTTCCAAGTACTCTCCCGAGCCTCAAGTACCTTCTGCGCTCGAACTACATGCTGTCGAAACTGACGCTGCAAATTCTTGAGATCATACGACTTGTCCCACAACACATACATCGGAACCGTTGTCCCCTCGTCCTGGGAAACTCCGTAAATCGCCGCAAGCTTCTTTGTCCGCCATAACAACGCTCGTACTTCCTTATCATTCAGATCCGGAAGCAACATCGTCGGGGTTGTACACAAAGAAAACGATCCGGCGACAAACCAAACCACCCCACCGGCCGCAATCGCATGACTACCAATCGCCTTATAGAAATCGCACAAATCCACAAGCACTTCGGGGGATAAGCTCTCCCCACACTGACGATTTCTTTCCACTGCTTTCGCTTTCTATCGAGATAACCAAAATTTGACCGTAATCTATCCTTCAAGCGATCGGCAACGATATCATAAGCCGCATGTGGATGGTGTCAAATCAGTGTGAAGCAAACGACGAACAAGCAAAATAAATGCGATGGCCCAATCAAAGGCCAACGACTCAATCGGAAAAAAGATGAATCGACCTATCTCTTTCGTAAAGGTTACCACTCAATACGAAAACGTCGGCGATTGCCTGATCAACCGTGAGTTGATTCGACTTCTAGCTGAACGTAGTGACGTTTATCTCGACACCAAGAACTGCCCAGTCGAATTCGCAAATCAAATTCATTCCGTCTTGGAGCACTCACAACAAAACTACAAAATCCTTCAAGGATCCTTCTATGCCTCAATGCTCCGCGCAAGACTAAGGCAACGCGATTGCTTTTGGTTCCTCATGCCTGGTGGAATCACCGGTAAAGGAAAAATTGGATCATCCTTTAAAACCTTGGCCACGGACCTTCCTTTGAGAATCAATCACGCCCTAGGAGTGAAAATCTGCCAAGTCGGCGCGTCATTCGGAAATATGTCGCAACAGCATATCAACCTCTGGCGACAACGACGCAAGTTCTTCTACGTCTTCTCACCCCGCAACCATTTGCTCCAATCGAAATTCAATGTGGAATCCGTCATGGATATCCATCAAGATATCGAAAAATGTTTGGCTTTCTACCGCACCGTAAACTTCGTTGTCAGCAATAGACTTCACGTGCTGCTGATGGCCGCAAGCCAAGGAGCGAGAATCCTGGCCCTAACCGGCTCAAAACCCGGTGATCAATCCAGTGGTGCTAAACTGCGAGGTTTGCTCATGGACCTGGGACTCGAACAAGCTATCCTTGATCATAATCAATTCGCCTCAGACAATTTAAACGTACACAAATTTCCCGGTTTTGTGGTGACTGCTTCACAACAGCAAAGTCGATTGCGGCAAGCTTTCGATGCGCTACTCAGTTCCTCGTTTTCGAATTCAACCAATAATCCAATTTCGAAAACCAACTAGACAAGTTGCCATACTCAGAGCATGAATACAGAGAACTGCAACAATCACTCTCTCCAGTAAGCAGCTCCCTTTGGATTGCTGTACCGAACCGCCATCTCAGGGGTCTCAAATCGATTGCCCCCAGCAGCCAAAGACTCGACGCCACCAATCACCATCCCACTTGTCAACAAGGTCCTCTCGACCGGATAGGGTGTCTGTCCTTCAAGAACCAATGTTTCAATGTGCCTCGCCAGTGGATTGAAGAAATCAGCGGTCGTCGAACCATGTGTTGGCATCGGTAAATACATCTGACAAGAAATAATCTCTCCGTTGTCACTCCGCATCCCGGCATAATTGAAGTCCTGAATAGGACACAAGAACATCGTCGTACGAAACCCGTCACGATGCTCGATGAAGTACGCAGTCGTCCCCTGCATCACTCGCTTGCCCCACTCGTAAGTCACAGGTGCCGCAGGAAAGCCACCTTCAACTGGCAAATTATGACTGCGAGTCATAGCCGCAACAAATAGCTTCCGAGTATCCTCGCGATCGCTACGCTCCATCTCTGCCCACAATGCATCTCCTTTCAAAGCAGTCACCGCTGTAATCCCCACCTCGCCCCCGCGTCGGCGTTCCGACATGCATTGTGCAGTTTCCAATGCATGGAAATCATAACTATCAACTCCACCATAACCTACGCACACACTCTCCTTAAGCGGCGTATCTACAGGCATGTCGATCGATGGAAATCGCCAAGTCACAGGCAACGAAGAACCGGCCAAGAAGGGGAATCCCAACCGCTTTGAATCTTCAACCATTTCAACGCATTCACTCCATTCCGTTGAGAGATGCTTGTCGTTAAATACCGGACAGCTCTTTCCAGAAGCCTCAAACACCTTTACCACTTGCTTGAACCAATCGTATCGCGGATACCGCCGCTGCCCCTTCGCATTCGTCGGATACTCCCCATGCTCTCCAATAATCACCACCCCATCGACCGCTAACTTGCCCGTACCCAACGTCAGCGCATCGGCAATCGTCGAATACTGCTTGAGCTTGTACTTCGCAATCCGCTCCGCAGAAAGATCCCCCTCTTTTTGCTGCTGCTCGATATACACAGAAGCCACATCAAATCGTGGTGATTGCCATCGGCCACCCCAAGTGTATCCCATGCAATGGCGATCCAAAAAATGCTGCGCATGGGAATGACGAAAGACAACCGTGCCTAAAAAAGCAACCTTCTTCCGCTCCCCAGTCTCCTCAGCACCCATCACGCGAGGGAATGCAGTTGCGAGAGAAGCCGAACCCAACGCAGCGGAACTCAATGTGGCCGAGCTTTGCGCAAGAAATTTACGGCGGGAGAACATGGCGTACCTCTTTCTAAAGAATTGCAAAAGAACTGTTCTAAACCGAGTGCGAAGCTTGTTTCGTCTTCCAAAAAAATGCTATTGCAATCAGTGGCAACACCGGAAGAACACTGATGATCCAAATCCCAATGTCATAATTACCTGTGCTTTCCTTCAACCACCCAAACCAAGGTTGAGCAGACGAAGAAATCAACCACCCACCCAACGCAGATAACGAAGTGACCTTTCCTTGGTGATCCTGAGATACGTCTTGGGCAAACGAATAATAAATAGGGAATATCCCCAAAGCACCTGCGCCCGATATCAAAAGGATCCCCAACATCGCAAACTGCAAAGGACGAAGCGCTAAAATGGCCCGGAACTCCTCTGCCCAACTCAATTGCTTCGAAGCTTCAGCACCCGCAACACCCTTCGCCGAGACCACTGCCCCGGAGACATCTGCAATAGGTTGTGCGCTCAGAGATGATCGCTCAGCAGCAATCCGATGATTGAGAAAGGGTACCGCAATGATCGTTGAAAACATCAATACGCAAATACTCAACGCTGTAACCCGTGATGCTTTGATACTCCAACCCTTCCTCGCCAAGATCAACGTAAGCAATCCGGAACTAAAACACCCAATGTCGGTACACAAGTACCAAAGCGAATTGAACAACAACGTCTGCCGTTCGCTAAACCCGTAATTCTCTTGCATGATCAATGGCAACCAGGCACGGACGACTTGCCACATCGTGTTGATGCAAATAATCATCAACAACATAATCATGAATTGCGAGGTGAATACATCATCCCACCACCTACCAACACGCCCAGTCTCTTCGGTGACTTTCGCCTCACTACCGTATTCCGCATCACTACCGTATTCCGCATCACTACCGTATTCCGCATCACCAAGCACGTGCGACGCAACTCGAAAGTCCTGATCCCGAACAACCGATAGCCAAAGGAAGACCCACGAAGCTCCAACAACTGCAATCAACTGAAATCCAAAACGCCAACTACCTGGCTCAGGGGTTAGGATCGCCAACATCACCAGCGGCGTGAGAATAGCACCCACCGATGTGCCACTCTGCAAGACACTATTACCCATCGCCCTACCTGAACGACTCAGCAACGCTTGCGTCGTTTTCAAACCGCACGGCCAATGGGCCGACTCGAAAAACCCCAACAGCAAACGACACCAATACAACTCGTCGTAACTGCGAACCCAACCAGTAAGAAAACCCATTGCCGACCAGCCAAGCAACCCTACCGGGTAAACCCATCGGACCGAAAACCGATCCACGATGTACCCCCAAAAAAGGGATCCAAAGGCAAAACTGTATCCGAAAATGGCCTCCACTCTCCCATACTGCACGTTGTCGATCCGAAACTCTTCCTTGATCCGGGCTGCAGCCACACTCAATGTCTGGCGGTCCATGTAATTCACAGCCGACGCAAGCAACAGTAATACGCAAACCACGCCGATGCGTCGCGTCCGAGGGTCAGAACCAAAAATCGTGTTCAGCGGCAACATCGCAAGAAAGGGGGGAAAGAGCGCGGAGGGGCATTGCGGGGGAGGGAATCTGTAAGATATTCGATTCCCAAGCTGGAAACACAACGAATTCATTGGAATTAGTGAATTTTTGGGGTTGTTCAGACCGCTTGAATTCTCATAATTTCCGCCTGTTCCCAATTTCCCCAAGGCCAGCAACCTCCCGCAGCGTCGCGACGAGACTTGACTGACCCGCACGACCAAACACGGCTAACCAAAGGTGCATCGCACCCAGCCGATCCAGATTTTGGTCAGTTCCTCAATGCCACCAGGAGAATACCATGGCACGTTATACCGGCCCGAAAGCCCGCGTAAACCGCCGCTTCGGCGCAATGCTCTACGAAAACGCAGGTTGCGTTCGAGCATACGAAAAACGGAGCGAAAACCCACCAGGGATGCACCCACGTAGCCGCCGATCCAGCAACTACGGCACAGCCTTGGCAGAGAAGCAAAAGATCAAGTACTACTACGGACTCGGCGAACGCCAACTCCGTCGCTACTTCGATGATGCGGTGCGGAAGAAGGGGAACACCGGGGAAACCCTATTGCTGATGTGCGAACGACGACTCGATAACGTCATCCGCCGCATCGGCCTAGCAAAAACCCGTCCACAAGCCCGCCAAGGCGTGGTTCACGGCCACTTCAAAGTCAATGGCGTAAAAGTGACCAGCCCCTCGTTCTCCCTCCGCCCAGGAGATGTTATCGAAGTCCGCAGCAACGAAGCGATCCGTAACCTCTACCGAGGTGTGATCGCTAACGCTTCCCCAACTCCTCTCGATTGGGTTGCTCTCGATACCGAAGGCCTCAAAGCAACGGTTCTCGGCGCACCGAGCGGCTCGGATATCTCCCTCCCAGTAAATGCGAACATCGTGGTCGAATTCCTGTCGCGATAAGCTGACTGCAAACGCATTTCAGTTAAACTATGTAAGAGCTCGATCGATCCGTCGATTCGAGCTCTTTTTCTTGGAAGAGGTCACTGCGCAACGCGGAGCAAACTCCGATCGCCCAACCCTTCCTTTCCCATTCGATTCCCAATCCATCGGCGTAAAAACATGCACGTTCCAGTTGTAGTCTTGGGTGGTGGTCCTGGCGGATACGCAGCAGCTTTTCTCGCTGCCGACGAAGGCTTAGAAGTCGCTATCGTCGAAGCAGAACCGAAACTCGGCGGAACTTGCCTCCTGCGCGGCTGCATCCCCTCAAAAGCCCTCCTGCACGTCGCCAAAGTCATCGACGAAGCCCATGAACTGACCGAAGACTGGGGGGTCGAATTCCCAGCTCCAAAAATCGATATCAATAAAGTTCGAGCTCGAAAAGAAAAGGTCATCGAAACCCTCTCAGGTGGACTCGGCCAACTCGCCAAAAGACGAAACGTCAAAGTCATCCGCGCTCGAGGCCATTTCGAAAATTCGACCACCCTTATCCTCGAAGGAAACGACCCGAGTATCCCCGAAGGCGGCAAAATCACTTTCGACTACTGCGTCCTCGCCACCGGTAGCACCCCAGCCATGCCTCCGAACTTCCAAATCGGCTCCGACCGTGTCATGGACTCCACCGGCGCTCTCGATCTGAAGGATATCCCTGAGAAAATGCTGGTTATCGGCGGTGGATACATCGGCCTTGAGATGGGAACCGTCTACGCTCACCTCGGCTCGAAAGTCACCGTCGTGGAATGGACCGATACCCTTCTGCCAGGTGCCGATCGCGATCTCGTCGCGCCACTCCAACGACGACTCAAGTCCCTCTTCGAAAACCGTATCTACCTGAACACCAAAGTCGGATCCGTCGCCGAAGTGAACAATCAAGTCGAAGTCACCTTCGAAGGCCCAGGAAAATTTGGACACGAGCGATTCGATCGAGTCCTCGTTAGCGTCGGCCGCCGTCCCAATAGCCGCGGAATCGGCTTGGAAAACACCCTCGTCCAAGTCAACGAGCGAGGATTCGCCACCTGCGATCGCCACCAACGTACCGCTGACCCGCATATCCTCGCTATCGGTGATATCGCCGGCGAACCAATGCTAGCCCACAAAGCCAGCCACGAAGCAAAAGTAGCCATCGAAGTAATCCTCGGTCGAGATGTGCTGTTCGATAAACAAGCCATCCCAGCCGTCGTCTTCACCGACCCCGAAATCGCTTGGGCCGGACTTACCGAAGACCGTGCCAAAAAGGAAGGTATCGTTGTCGATATCGAAACCTACCCCTGGGCCGCTAGCGGACGCGCCCAAGCCCTCGGACGCACCGACGGACTTACCAAATGGTTGGTTGACCCCGAAACTCATCGCGTTCTTGGTTGCGGAATCGTTGGCCCCGGAGCAGGTGAACTTATCGCCGAAGCCGTGCTTGCTATCGAAATGGGATGCGAAGTCCGTGACATCACCGAGTCGATCCACCCACACCCAACCCTTAGCGAAACACTTATGAACGCCGGCGAAGTCCACTTCGGTACCGCTACGGAAATCTACAAACCAAAACGACACGCTCCCAGCGGTAGCTAACACAAGTCAATAAGCGACAAGGCAACCTCTAAAACAGAAAAAGCCGCAGGTTCATCACCTGCGGCTTCTTCTGTTTTGTATCTGAATCTCGTTCTATCGCCTAGTTGCTAGCAGCAGGAACAACCCATACCTTCAAGTCGGTTGTAACTTCTGGGTGCAACTGAATCTTGACAGTGTACAAGCCCAACTCCTTGAGAACTCCCTCGAGCTTCACTTGGTCTGCACCAATCGTGTAACCATTGGCCTTGAGTGCTGCAACGATTTCTGTTGCACCCACACTACCGTACAAATGTCCTTCTTCGTTGGCATTCGCTTCGACGTTGATCGATTGCTTGGAAATCTGATCAGCTTGAACGCGAAGATCCGAAAGCCTCTTGCGCTCGATCTCAACCAACTTCGCACGATGCTTCTCAACCATCCGCTTGTGGTGTTCATTCGAAATGATCGCCAAACCTTCGGGGAGCAAATAATTGTTTGCATGCCCTGGCTTGACTTCGACAATGTCGCCAGCCTTCCCAAGATGCTCCACGTTCTGGATCAACATCAATTGGATGCCGCCATTGGGGCCTTTTGGCAAACGCGGGAACCGAGGAGTACGCTTCTTGGTGGCTTTGGTCGTGGTCATGATCGGTGGTGGAGTTGACAGTTCCGGATAAAAACTTCGCCACATGGCGAAGAGGGCCCAATGTTATATCGGGAAAATCGAGAATTTAGAAGGGCATTTCTTCGTCGTTATACAGAGGTTCTTCATGGATTTCTGGGTGGGTGACCTCCCCAGGCCCCGCTCCGTACCCGTTTGGATCGACAAACCTCGTATTGCCACCTGCCACCGGTGCCGCCGAGCCCGCCCCGCGAGGTCGAGCCGCCCCCCCATCCGGACGCGCGCCCTCTTTGCCCGAGAGAAACTGCATCCGATCGGCAATCACATATAGCTTTGACCGCTTCTGACCATCCTTTTCCCAAGTATCCTGCTTGAGACGCCCCTCTACGAAAATCGGTGACCCCTTCGCCAAATACTCCCCTACCAACTCCGCCATCCGCCCAAAGAACGTTACATCGACAAAAGTCGTCTCATCTACCCACTCTCCCGCCGCGTTCTTCCGCCGATCATTCACCGCGATCGCATTCTGACATACCGCCAGCTTGGTATTTGTCGTGTGCCGAATTTCTATGTCTCGGGTTAGATTTCCGATGAGGATTACGCGGTTGTAGTTTGCCATGATTCATTCCTCGGGGCTTCAAGTTGGGAACAGAGGATTCGCTGTTGTCCAACAAACCCAATCCCTAGATTTTAGCAATCAGCGGAATTTCTGCTCGGAATTGGTCACACTGTTTTCAAAAATTGGTTACCGAGGAACGTTTGGGGTAAGGATTCCGGCGACTGGCTTTTAGCGTGCTATGACTCCATGAAACGCCGCTTCCGTTCTACGATTCCTCGTTAAACGAAAAAAGGCCCGCACATCGGCAGACCCTCTCGCTTAGTTCCATTGCAATCGTTGATAAAGACTGCCGTTGTTATTCTTCGTCGACTTCGACTTCTTCTTCCTCTTCCTCTTCGGCGCCAACAGCAGCACCAACCGCTGCTCGCTCGATTTGGTCGATAGGAACAACTACCTTCTCTTGAGCGTGTGCAACCAACGCATCAACAAGCCGTGCGTCGAGACGAGTGAACAAGAACCGCAACAAGCTCTCATTGAGCTGGCAAGCACGGTTGAGTTCCTTGAGCTTGAGCGTATCAAGCTTGAAAATCACCAACCAATAAGTCCCCTTGTTGTGCCCCTTGATCGGGAACGCGAGTCGTTGCTCAGCCCAAAGTCGGCTGACAAGAATCTGGCCCCCTGCATTGGTGATCATATCTTGGACAGTGGCAGCGACTCCACCGGGATCGCGTGCATAATGGTTGCTATCGAACAAAAACAGACATTCGTAATTTGCGCTGGCCAACGTAGTGCTCCTCAATCAGTGCAACTGGCTATTCTCAGGATTGCCGACTCGCTTTTTGAACTTGGTATTTTGAACGCCGTTTTTTGAACGCAGTTCTTAGTAACTTGTTTTGTAATCACCGACTTTCAACCGTCAAGCTTTTGACGCATTGAATCGATTCATCGCTTGGTCGATCCCTTGACTGATCCAACATCGCATTGCTTGCTCTGCTTGGACTAACGAAGCATCGACTACTTCGCGTTCCTTTTTCGTGAATTTGCTGAGCACAAACTGAGCTGTGTCAACATTTTCCGGGGTGGCATCAATTCCGATACGCAACCTTGGAACGTCTTGCGTTCCGAAAGCTTTTAGGATGTCGTCGAGGCCTTTTTGACCACCACTCGATCCACTCTTTCGGAGTCGCAATTTCCCGAGTGGCAAGCTCAAGTCGTCGCAAACCACAAGGATGTTTTCTGCGGGAACCTTGTAAAACCTCGCGGCAGGGCTTGTCGCTCGACCGCTACAGTTCATGTACGTCATCGGCCACAGAAGTATCACGTCGTGATCTTCCACTCGCCCTCTGACGATCAAGGATTCAAATTTGGATTGGACCGCCGGTGCTCCCATAGCCTGATGTAGCCTATGAAGTGCATCGAATCCAATGTTATGTCTTGTTTTTTCGTAAGTCGAACCGGGGTTTCCCAGCCCAACAATCATTCGTGGAGCCACCCCGGACATCAGTTGCCGGCGTCAGCCGCCTTTTCCTTGCGGATCAACACCGGCTCGCCAGCCGTCAAGGTAGCCTCCGGTACATCAGCACCGGATGCCACGGCTACTTGAGCCACTACAATCGAACCAGGCTTCACCGGTGTCGCTCCTTCTGGAAGCTTCAAATCACTGACGTGTACCGATTGACCGAGTTGAAGGTGTCCAACTTCGCAAGTGAGGAACTCAGGGATCTTCACCGCAGGACAACGAATGGTAATTTCGTGTGTAACGAAGCGTAGCTGACCAGCAGCGGACATCGCTCCGGGGGCCTCGCCATGCAAATGTACAGGAATCGTCACGTCGACAGTTTCTGTCTGCGAAACCCGAGCAAAGTCCACGTGGATGATGTAATCACCCATAGAACTCCACTGAACCGCTCGCAAAAGTGCTGTGTCGTTCACAGCACCACGGATATTCACGAGCTTCGTGCCGTGCTTGATCAACTTGTTAATGGTGTCTAAGGTAACGGTCAAACAGACGTTCTCTTCACCGTGACCGTAGAGAATCGCAGGAATGGAGCCACTTTCGCGGATCTTAATCATCGCCCGCGAACCCTTGACATCCCGCTTTTGGACTTCAATCGTCTCAATCATGACTCTGCGCGTTCCAAATCTTAATGTACAAATAGCCCTAATGGCTTGCTTGTCTTGACTTCGGCTCCCAGCCGGGCCCCGGAGTATGACGATTTTAGAGAAGGATGCAAGTGCAAAATGTACTTGCGATTCCCAGTCAAGCTCCTATCCTTTTCTCGGTAGTCCGTTGCAATCGCTTCCTTCCTCTCTATTATCCTTTCACCGCGCAAAAATTTCACCGCGGAAAAATTTCACCGCGCAAAAACCTGCCGGCACTTCGCCCCCATCCACCCAAGCCACCCTCTGCAGATCCATGGCCAAAAAATCGACGTTTGAAATCATCGAACCCGTCGGAGCTCGCGTTCTGGTATTGAAGGACGAACCCAAACGGGAAACCAAAGGGGGAATCGCCCTGCCCGATGCAGCGGAAATCCCAACAATTACCGGCAGAATCGTCGCAATTAGCCGCCAAGTCGAACACGATGATGACATGCCGCTACGCCAATACGACAAAATCATTTTCCACCCCAAAAGCGCTATTCCCGTCGACTTCGAACCCGATAACCAACTCTATGTCGTGCCCGTCGAAGATGTCGTCGCGGTCTTTCGCAAAAAATCAGCCACCGACAAAGGTCCGGGCCCAGAAGAGTGATCGCTAGGTCGGTGATCGCTAGGTCGTCGAGTCCGATTTCCAAAGAACAGGAAAAATCATGATGGGTTCTGGGTCAGGATTTCTTTTTCGAGTCCGTCTGCCCTCCCTCATTCCCGCATTCTTGGGCCTCCTGTCTCTCCACCCTACCCTCGACCTGCGTGCCCAGGGCCTACCCGAAACCTCCCCGCCGAAAAAAGTGGTCCGGCTCGAATTCGCAGACTCTAACCCCTCCTCGAATACCACCCCACCAGGCCAAACCCTCCAAGGGGAACTGATCACTGAAAACGCAACCTACGGCACCCTTATCCTTACCGCCGACGGTGAACTTGTCGCCGTCTCGCCCAAAGTCGAAATCGAATCGGTCGTTGAACTCGATCAACCTCTAATCCCCACCCCAGCCGATGAACTCGGGGTTAAAACCCTCCAACTGATGCCCGCATCGGCCAAAGTCCTCAAAACAGAGCACTTTGTCCTCTGCTACGACACCTCCGAAACCTACGCCCGCTGGAACGCAAACCTCTACGAACGCATGTTCAAAGGAATGATGCGTTTCTGGAAAGAAAAAGGACTCGAACTCGAAGAACCGCGTTTCCCGCTCGTCGCACTGATCTTCCGAAATCGCGACGATTATGTCGCTTACTCCAAACGCGATTTTCGCGGCGGCGAAAACACCTACGGCTACTACACCCAAACCACCAATCGACTCGCAACCTTTGACCTCACTGGCATCGAAGGCATCCTACCCCCAGGCGCAAAAGTCTCACGCGAAGAACTCCTCGCCGAAATCTTCTCTCGCCCCGAAGCCGAACGGCAAATCGCAACCATCCTCCACGAAGCCTGCCACCAAATCGCCTTCAACACCGGCCTGCAAACTCGACTCGGTGACTACCCACTCTGGGTCAGCGAAGGTATCGCTACCTTCTTCGAATCCCCAGACCTCCGCTCCGCTGCCGGGTGGGCCGGCGCCGGAAAAGTAAACCCCTATAACCTTCTCCAACTTCGCCAATACGCTCGCTTACGCACCCCCGACTCCCTGCGATCTCTCCTCGTTCAAGACGATCGATTTCGCCAAGCAGACTCATCGACCGCCGCTTACGCTGAAGGCTGGGGATTGACGTTCTACCTGCTGAAACGCAAACCGAAAGAATATGTATCCTACCTACGCAAATTAGGCGAACGCCTGCCAGGGGATCCCTCCGATCCCCAACGGCGCTTGGACGATTTCCAAAAAGCTTTCGGGGACGACTTCGAAAAACTCGATAAAGACTTCGTTCGCTTTATCGGCGGACTGCGATAAACTTCCATTCGCACACCGCCCCGCCTACCTGATATCTTTCCCCTAGAATAGCGGATAAAAAATATCTGCAAAAGCGATTGTTCTCGTATAGCGAACTCCACTATGGCGACCCCAAATCCCTCCCATTCCCACCCCTCAATCACCCTACTACCCGCTTGGGCCCAACTCCAAAAAGAATTCCAACGCATCCAAAAACTACACCTGCGAAATCTCTTCGCACTAGATTCCGCACGCGGCGAACGACTCGTCCAACAAGCCGAAGGAATCTACTTGGATTACTCAAAACATCGCATCGACGATACCGTTCTCGGCCTCCTCTTCGACCTCGCTGACCAAGCCAACCTCCGCGCTGCGATCGAACGTATGTTCACCGGAGAAGCAATCAATATCACCGAAAATCGCGCTGTTCTTCACACTGCACTGCGTGCCCCCCGCAACGCGGTTATTCATGTCGATGGGAAAAACGTTGTCCCCGATGTCCACCAAGTCCTCGATCAAATGCAGGGCTTTTGCAAAGCCATCCGCAGCGACAACTGGAAAGGCCATACCGGCAAACCAATTCGCAATATCGTGAATATTGGAATCGGAGGATCTGACCTTGGACCCGTAATGGCCTACGAAGCACTCAAACACTTCTGCGATCGCTCACGCCGATTCTTCTTCGTTTCCAACGTCGACGGTACCGACCTCGCCGAAACCCTCCTCGGACTAAACGCCGAAGAAACCCTCTTTATCGTTGCCTCCAAAACGTTCACCACCCAAGAAACCATGGCTAACGCGCAAAGCGCAAAATCATGGCTGCTCAATCAACTCGAGGCAAACGACCAAGCTGTCGCAAAACACTTCGTTGCCGTATCGACCAATGCCTCCAAAGTCTCCGAATTCGGTATCGATACCGCAAACATGTTCGGCTTCTGGGACTGGGTCGGCGGACGATACTCCATGGACTCGGCAATCGGTCTCTCAACCATGCTCGCCATCGGCCCACAAGCCTTCCGAGAAATGCTCGATGGCTTCTACGCAATCGATCAACACTTTCGCTACGCACCCTGGCCTGAAAACCTACCCGTTATCATGGCACTCCTGGGACTCTGGAATGTGAATTTCTTCCAAGCCCACACGCAAGCCGTTCTGCCATACGACCAATACCTAAAACGCTTCCCCGCTTACCTCCAACAACTCACCATGGAAAGCAACGGTAAACGCGTTCGACTCGATGGCTCTGTCGTCGACTACGACACCGGCGCAATCTACTGGGGAGAACCAGGCACCAACGGACAACACTCCTTCTATCAGTTGATCCACCAAGGAACCCGACTCATCCCATGCGACTTCATCGCGTTCGCCAAATCCCTCAACCCCCTCGGGCGACATCACGACCTGCTCATGGCCAACGTCTTCGCACAAGCCGAAGCACTCGCGTTCGGTAAAACACAAGACGAAGTCCTCAGCGAAGGAACCCCGGCTTGGCTCGTCCCACACCGAGTCTTTGAAGGAAACCGCCCCAGCAGCATCCTCCTGCTCGAACAACTATCCCCCGCCGCCCTAGGCAAACTCGTCGCCCTCTATGAACACTGCGTCTTCGTCCAAGGTATCCTCTGGGGACTCGACTCCTTCGACCAATGGGGAGTCGAACTCGGTAAAGTCCTAGCCCAACGCATCGTCCCTGAACTCGAAGCAACCTCCACCCCCAAACTCCAGCACGATAGCTCCACCAACCAATTGATCCGCCATTACCGCCAACTACGCGGAAAAGCATAAGGCTTGGTAAGACTTACAAGCTGTAACGATTCTACCGGCAATCTAACCCTCCAACGGTTCTCACAGACCCTTTATGCAATCCCCCAGGGGAACGTTTATGCCGTTAGTGTGGTAGCATTCGAGACCATTGCGGATTAGACTCTCTGGGGCTGCCAAGCTCAGAAATGCCCAAGGCACCGCCCAGGCGCTCAAGGGCCCGCAGACCGTTATCCCCCCACATCTCTCTCCCTTTTTGTATTGTTACTGATCTTATGAACACTACATCCGAATCATCCGGGCCTCTGGTCCCCAATGCCTACCGCTTGCTGTGGGCTGGTTTTATGGCGATCCTCGCTGCAGGGGTCGGCTTTGCAATCCGCGGCGGTATCCTTGATAACTGGAAACAAGAATTTGGTTTCAATGACCAACAACTCGGCTCCATCACCGGTGCAGGACTCTCCGGCTTCTGCTTTGGTATCATCATCGGTGGTCTGATCGTCGATAAGCTTGGGTACGGAAAACTCGTTGTCCTCGCTCTCCTCGGTCACATTCTCTCCGCTGTCGTGACCTTCGCCGCCGGGCCCTCGAACGCCTACAGCATGCTCTTCTGGGGCAGCTTTATCTTCGCTTACGCAAACGGCACCTTGGAAGCCGTCGCCAACCCACTCGTGGCAACCGTCTTCCCAAACAATCGTACCCACTACCTGAACATCCTACACGCTAGCTGGCCCGCTGGTCTCGTCATCGGCTCCGCTCTCGGCTGGGTTCTCGACGACTGGTTGAAGCTCTCTTGGCAATTGCAGCTCGCTCTGTACCTGTTGCCTACCATCGCCTACGCCGTGATGTTCATGGGTCAACACTTTCCGAAATCCGAAGCAGCAGCATCCGGCACCTCCTTCGCGGAAATGTACAAGTCGGTCGGTCTGCTCGGCTCTCTCGTAGCCTGCTACCTCCTGTCCTTGTTCTTCGCTGACATCATCAAACAAATCTCTCCAAATGCACCCGCTAACCTCATCGGTTATGCCATCGGTGGTGTCCTCCTAATCGCTGCCGGCGCAATCACGAACTTCGCTATGGGATCCGCAATCCTATTCATCCTCTTCTTAACTCACGCTCTCGTTGGCTCCGTTGAACTCGGTACCGACTCCTGGATCCAAAACATCACCGGTAACCTCTTCAGCTCCGGTGAAGGAAAAGCCCTGTTCCTCTGGACCTCGGCAATCATGTTCGGTCTCCGTTTCTGTGCACACTGGATCGAAACCAAACTCAACCTCAAACCTATCGCCCTCCTCTTGGTTTGCTCGGTCATCGCTTGCATCGGTCTGAACCTCTCAAGCAATATGACATCCTTCCCCGTCGCCCTCCTTGCACTCGGTGTCTATGCCGTCGGGAAAACCTTCTTCTGGCCAACCATGCTCGCTGTCGTCGGCGACCGCTATCCAAAATCCGGTGCTGTCGCGATGTCGATCATGGGCGGTATCGGTATGCTCTCCGCTGGCTTGATCGGTGGTCCAGGTTTGGGATACGTTAAAGACCGATTCGCAGGCGAATCGATGCGAGAAGTCGACGCACAAATGGCTGAACAATACAAAGCCGAAAACCCAAGTACCTTCCTGAATATCGGTTCCACCGCCGTCTACGGCTTGAACGGTAAAGCCGTAGAAGAAGCTCGCGCTGTCGAAAAGGACAAGCGATCCGAAACCCAACAAAAACTGGTCTCCGCCAGCGAACAAGGGGATCGTAAAGCACTTCGTATCGACTCGTTCATCCCAGCTACCATGGCCCTGATCTACTTGGGACTTCTGTTCTATTACAAGAGCATCGGCGGATACCGACCTTTGCGGATCGATGAAGAACAGGTTTAACTCCTTCGCTGTTCCTATGTACCCACTTTGCGAACCAACTCTTAGCGCACACAACGCAAAAGATGTCGCGAAGTAGACGGCCATGAGGTAGCATCTTGAACTTGCACCTCCCAACCGAAGTAGGACTCGCTCTAACCAAACTTCTTGGACCTGACTGGAAATCCCAGTCAGGTCTCGTTTTAGACATCGGTTCCAATTCAAATGCCGGCAACATTCCAAATGCCATCTTCGATACAAATACCGGCATCGATGTAGCTAACCCTTCTCTAGATCACGCTCCTCTGCGATACGCTCGTCAAGCACCCGCCAGTTTCTCAGGTGCTTCACTCTTCCGTATCACTCTCCCCTCAACCGACCTTACCTTCGCCCTGAAACTCACTCCCAACCTCGATCCCAAACGAACAAACCAAATCCATCGCTTCCAACAAGCAATGCACAGTGAACTCGGAGCCTGGATCTCCTACCCCATCGATTGGACTCAACCCCTCAATCAAGTACCATCCCCAATCAACGCTCCATCTAGCTCCCTTCTGCGCGATCCCAAATCGGGAACCTGGGAACTGATGCACTGGCTACCTGGTGCCATCATCCCGTACGTCGGACTCGCCTCCCAATCGCAAATCCTCTCCTTAGCCACACACCTCGCTCGCTTCCATCACGCTGCGCAACACTACACTCACCACTCCCCAGCCACCTACAGGCATGACCATCGCCTCCGCGACCGCTTGGAACGTTTACTTGCTGCCACCCAAAACAAGTTCGCAAAACAAAGATCGCAACTTTCCAACATCGCTTCCAAATCTTCCCACCTCGATTTGCACAAATGCACACAAGCCATCGAACACTGCCAACAAATCGCATCTGCGACCTTGCGTCCACTCCAATCCCTTGAACAGCGTATTCGCAACTCACCCGAAAAGTTTTGCTGTTGGGGACACGGCGACGCTTGGCGAGGTAACTGGCTATTTGTCGGTGATCAAGTCACTGGATTGCTGGACTTTGCACAATCCGACTGTCGCTGGCAAGGTTTCGATTTCGCGCGAGCTCTCGGATCCCTCCTGCTCGAAACCGACCAAGCCCCCACAAGTACTTCAAGCACCTACGCCAGCGGTGAGTCTGCTTGGAACTCCGCTTGGGATGCGTACACCGCAGAATTCCCCTCCCCTAGCTTCTGTTTGAACGACGCGCGATGCATGCACTACGTCTCTACCGTTTTGACCTTCTGTATCTTCCTGGATGACTGGGCAGACCAAGGACTCCCCGCACATCGCCTGAATCGCTTTGACGAAATCCTTACAACTCTTCTGCACTTCGAACCGACAAATATTACTTGCCAATGCAAAACCGACTGAACAACGCATCGAGAATGTCATTGTTGGCAACCGTTCCCGCAACTTGACCTAACTCCTCAAGAGCCACACGCAACTCACCTGCAACAATCTCCTCTCCTATCCCATCTTCCGCCGCTTGTCGCGCAAGCCCCAAACTCTCTAACCCACGCACCAAAGCAGAACGACATCGCACCCCCGTCAAAGGAACCACATCAATGCTCTCTCCATGCCAATCTCCAACGGTCTGCTCAATCGCCGCAACCAATTCGCTAATCCCACGTCGATCCAAACTGCTCACCCCAAAACTTCGCTCGATCGGCATCGGCCAACTGCGTTCGCAAACCCCAACCTCCCCACCTCGAACCAAGGGGTGATCGCCGAAATTCTGATCTAGCTTGGTACTAATCCCCCACACTCGCTTCCCCGATAACTCACTGCGCAATCGATGCTCGATTTGCCCCCTCGCCTCTAGAGGAGGCTCGACTGCATCCTTGTCAAAATTACCCGCCAAACCGGAGGAATCCCCACCCCAAATCATCTCGCGCCACTGAATCATTTTCGCACTCCCTTGCGAATCGAGTTGAAAAGGTACACACACCAAGACCAAATCAGCATCTCGGAGTTGTTCCCAAGTCTTATGCTGAGCAAGCGACCCTGGGGTGGCTTCTTCTTGCTGATTCGCAACTTCTGTAAACTCCAACCCGGCCGTATCCAAAAGATCAATCCGATTGGTCCCTAACTCCAGACGGGTTCGAACATAGTCTCGTGTTGTCCCAGGCTCTGGACTAATGATCGATACGTCTTTCTCTGCAATCGCATTGACCAAAGAACTCTTTCCCGCATTCGGTGCCCCGATCAAGACGACTTGAAACTCGACGCTCTGACCGCGCCGCTGCTCGATCTGATCGACTAACACTTGAACCTCACTCTCAGCTCGATCCAACCGCTCGATGACTTGCGAACGCTCAACAAACTCAATGTCCTCGTCGACGAAATCCAAACCGGCTTCCAAGTCGGCCAACAACTCGATCAAGTCCTTCCGCAGTTGCTTGAGCGGTGTCGCTAAGCCTCCGGCTAACTGCTGAAGAGCAACTTGAAACGCCCGCTCGCCCTGCGCATGGATCAATCCAAACACCGCTTCGCATTGCGTCAAATCCATCCGACCCGCCAAGTAAGCTCGGAGCGTAAACTCGCCCGGCTGCGCCAAGCGAACACCACTCTGAAACAGAATTTGTTGCACTTCTTCCATCACGACCGGCGAACCAATCAGATGGAACTCAGCAGAAGGTTGCCCCGTGTAACTACGCGCATCGGGCCAGTAATAAACACCCACCGAAATTTGACCCAAACGCGCCAACCGTAGCACCCCTTCGTGCCGCATCGCTCGTCGCTGAGCCTCAAAATCACCCGCCAACTCCGGGAATAACTCCTTTAAAACCTCCAACGTCTGCGGCCCGGACAACCGAATCACACCCCGCAAAGCCCCCTCGCCACCAGCGGCAATCGCGCAAATCGTTGAGTCTGTCTCCAAATACACAAGTCCCTCCTCGCCCGTTCGTATCTCTGTAAACCATCAATGTTTTGTGGCCTCTAAGATACCACACATCCCAAAAAATCAGCCCCCCCTCCAACGGCTAGGCTCCCAACAACATACCGTCGAATTGTTAAAAAAATTTCAAAAAAAGCTGTCATGATCTCTCCGCAGGGGTTAACTCCTTTTAGACCCATCTCCTTCCTCAAATACTTCTGCCATGGTCGACGAATCCACAAGACAAGCGATGCGGCAATGGACCCTCGTCCAACCCGTCGTCTCGAGTTACGTCGCCGCGATGGTTCGAGACCGATCCGCACGCGATGACCTCATGCAAGAAATCGCGATCGCCGTGCTCGAATCCTTTAACCGCTACGATACCCAATCACCCTTCACGGCTTGGACCATAGGAATTGCGAGAAACCACATCCGAAACTACTTTCGATCGCTCAGTCGCAACTCCATCGTTTTCGATGACGACCTTCTCGCCTCACTCGCCGACTCCTTCGCCGCTACCGAATCCCAAGAACTCCAACAACTAGAACACCTTCATCATTGCCTCATGCAACTCGATGGTCGCGCGAAAGAACTCTGCCACGCTCGCTACGCCGAAAACAAAACTCCAAAACAAATCGCTCTACTCCTCGACAGTACCCCCAACCGTATCGCCAAAGCACTACAACGCATCCGCGAACGACTTCGAGATTGCATCCAACTCCAAGCCCGGGTCGTAGGAGAGAAATAGATGCAAACCGACTTTGTAACACTGGTTCATCTTTATCTCGACCAAGAGATCGACGAGACCCAATTCGAACAGTTGCAAGACCTTCTGCATAGCTCAGCAACCTATCGATCCGAGTTTCGTCAAATCGCCCTGCTGCACGACCACCTTTCCCACGCAATCCCCATCACGACTGAATCTATAAAACCATCCATCGATTCGCACAAACAACACTCAGACGCAACACAAGCCAATCGATCCAACCGGCGCTTTCAGTCGAGTCACTCCTATTTGCTGATCGCAATCGCTGCCTCGATACTCGCCTTACTCTTTCTCGCCACACCACCGAGAAATAGCTCCTTCGCTGGAAGTGAATTCCAAAAAATCCTCAATGCGAATTCCAACAGCAACTTGCACTACAAAATCCAACTTGAACAAACCATTGCACTCAAAAAACAGAAAACGAAACAAGCAGAAAACCTACGCCCCCCAAAACCCTCGCTCGATGCCGCTGAACTCTACGTCCAAGGTGCCGACAAATTTGTGCTCATACGCAATCCAAACACACCTCTAGTATTCGTCACCGGTAGTAACGGAATACTCAGTTGGGCTGTTGCCCCACAAGGCCCCGTGAGACGCAGTCAAGACGTTAACCATTTCAATCGCGACCTGCCAGGCCACGAACATGCAATCCCACTAGTGAACCTCAAACAAGGACTACAACAGATTCAACAAGCCTACAGTATCCAAGTCCTCGACTCGGAACCCAACGACCCAATTGCTACCGACACTCAAAGCCCACAAGAAGCCCTCCTGATCGCGACCAAACGACGAGGTCAGCGAGGCCCTAAACGAATCGAAATTCACTACGAAGTCACCACCGGACAAATCAGACACATGCGATTCGTTGAAATGCCCTACGGCCCCGAACAAATCACCATCCGCTTGACCCTCCTCGACCAAGCACCCTTGCCTGACGATTTCTTCGAACACCACTTCCATCACTCCTCTGACCGGACTGTCCTCGATGAAACCCCTTAGCTGCAAACACATTCTGCAACGTGGTCCCGCAACCCTTGCCCTCTTAGCTGTCGCTTCGATCGGTATATGGAATGATGTTGCCCAACCCATAGCAGCGTTATACGCATCTCCCCAAGACAATCCATCAACACCGCAGGAACGGCAAGACCAACAACGACAACAGCAACCGCAGCGCCAACAAGGAGAGCAGCGCCAACAAGGAGAGCAGCGCCAACAAGGTCGCCAGGAGGGAGGCAGAGAAGGAAACAGAGAAGGAGGCCAGCGTTGGCCTGGTCAACAGGGCGGTCAGCGTAAAGGTGGCGGTGGTGGCAGCGGATTAGGTGGTTACGAAAAACCTCCTTCTCCCGCAAACGATGTCCCACAACGCCCCTACGATATCCTCCTCGGTCGTCCCACCGACTCGTCCATCACCATCCGAATCCTGCCATTCGAACAAGGCCAAGGCGCCATTCGTTACGCACCCTCAACTACTCCTGAATCCAGTCAGCAAACCAAACCGATCGACTTTCAACCTCAAACACCACTGAACATCGAACTGAGCGGATTGCAACCCAATACGCGCTACAACTATCGCTGGGAATACCGAACCGCTCCCGACTCCCAACTACAACGGTCCGCAGAATTCTCCTTTCATACCCAGCGATCTGCAGGGGAACCCTTTACCTTCACCGTCACATCGGACTCCCACCTCGATGAAAACTCCAGCGGCGAAGTCTACTTACGCACCCTCGCAAATGCAGCCGCAGATCAACCCGACTTTCACTTGGAACTCGGTGATACCTTCATGACGGGCAAATACAAAAAACCTGAGTTCTCCTACGGCCACTACCTATCCCAACGCTATTACTTGGGCTCTGTATGCCACAGCATACCACTCTACTTCGTCCTCGGTAATCATGACGGTGAATCTGTCGCTCGTGGCGATACACTTTGGGCTACACGCACCCGCAAAGCACTCTTCCCAAACCCCACCCCCAATACGTTTTACTCCGGTAACGAAGAACCTTGGAAAGAAGTCGGAGCTCTCGACAACTACTATGCTTGGCAATGGGGAGACGCCCTGTTCATCGCCCTCGACCCCTACCGCTACACCACCGAACGCCCCCGACGTGGAGAAAACAATACCCAAGGCAACTGGTTCTGGACCCTAGGTGAAGCCCAATACAAATGGCTTGAACAAGTCCTCGCATCCAGTAAAGCGAAATATCGATTCGTTTTTATCCATCACCTCGTCGGCGGCGCAGACCAAAACAATCGTGGCGGTATTGAAGCCGCCCCCTACTGGGAATGGGGTGGCAAAAACACCAACGGCATCGATGAGTTCCACAAGTACCGTCCCAATTGGAAACAACCCATTCATCAACTCCTTGTAGAAAATGGCGTCCAAGTCGTCTTTCACGGCCACGACCACTTTTTCGCAAAACAAGATCTCGATGGCATCGTCTACCAAGAAGTCCCGCAACCCAGTCATGCACGTGTAGGCAATACGCGCACCGCCGCCGAATACGGATACATTTCCGGAGAAATTCAACCTAGCTCCGGTCACATCCGTATCCGCGTCTCACCCGATTCTAGCCGCGTCGACTACCTTCGTTCCTACCTGCCCAAAGACGAAAACAACAATCGCCAAAACGCAGAAATTAGCTACTCCTATCAAGTCACCCCAACTTCCAAGTAATCTCATGCGACACTTCTTTTTCTCCTTCGGAATTATTTTCTGTACCCTCCATACAGAAATCTTCCATGCAAAAACCCGCGCTCAAGAGCAACCCAACATTATCTTGATGCTTTCCGACGACCAAGGCTGGAGTGGAACATCCGTTGCGATGCATCCGACCATCGAAGCCTCAAAAGGGGCCATCTTTCATACCCCCAATCTCGAACGTATGGCCAAACTCGGCATGCGGTTCTCCAACGCCTACTCACCAGCACCCGTCTGCTCTCCGACGCGCATCAGTCTGCAAACCGGCAAAAGCCCCGCACAACTACATTGGACCAAAGCCGCTCCGGCAGAACCTGGGCAAATACTGATCGAACCTAGACTCATCAAGAGTATCCCCGAAAATGAAGTCACCATCGGTGAACTTCTTCAAAAAGCGGGCTATGCAACTGCTCACTACGGAAAATGGCACCTTAGCGGCGGTGGACCAGCAAAACATGGGTACGACGAACACGATGGCGATACGGGGAACGAACAAGCTTTCAAATTCGTCGATCCAAACCCCGTCGATATCTTCGGAATGGCACAACGCGCCGAAGCCTTCATGCAAGCCAACTCGCAAAAAGGGAAGCCTTTCTTCATCCAACTTTCCTGGAATGCATTGCACGCTTCCGAAAATGCAAATCGCGCCACCCTCGCGAAATACCAAACCAAGTTAAACGGGCAAAACGAAAAACGAATCTCCACTGCTGCAATCACCGAAGACCTCGACACCGGTGTGGGACAAATTCTCGATGCAGTCGAACGATTGGGGCTCTCCAAAAACACCTACGTCATCTACATGTCAGATAATGGTGCCGGTGGTAGCGGTGCCGGTGGTAGCGGTGCCGGTGGAGGCAGCTCGGAGGGGATAGAGAATCGCGGAAGCTCTAAACGTGGCCTACGCGGCGGTAAAGGTGGTGTATGGGAAGGTGGTATTCGCGTACCTTTCATCATCACCGGACCAAACGTTGCACCTAACTCATGGTCGCATACACCAATCGTCGGATACGACTTATTTCCAACTTTCTGCAATTGGGCAGCAATCCCCTCTGAACAACTTCCAAAGAGTATCGAAGGTGGCTCAATCGCTGAAATCGTTAGCAACAACGGCCAAGGGTCCGTTCAGCGATCTCGCAACGGCCTCTTCTTCCACTTCCCTCACTATCAAAGCGAAGGAGGGCCGCAATCCTCTATCCGTGTGGAAAACTGGAAACTGATCTACTTCTACGAAACAAGACGCGCGGAACTCTTCAATCTCGAAACAGACTTTAGCGAACGAAACAATTTGGCGACCCAAGACCCCCAACGAGCGATCGCCATGCAATCGCAACTCGAAGCCTACCTCAAAGAAATCCAAGCCCAATTTCCGACTCCAAACCCTGACTACGATCCCAATTCACCAACTCCGACTCGTAAAGAACGGGGCCGCAATCCAAAAGATCAGAACAAACAAAATCGGAATAACAAAAAGAACACAAATTCCTAACACACTCGGACACCCAAATCGTGAATACCGCAAACCGTATAACTCCAGCGTCTGAAAAACGACTCTGTATTCCAATCCTAGTCGCTAACCTATTCTTGCTCGCCACATCGTGCTCCCTAGCCAAGGCGCACGAAGGTGGGCACGGGGAATCGATCAGTGCAAAGACCAAAAGTACTTGGACTCTAAAAGCCTCAGGAAATCATCTCCACGGGACTTTCCTGTCCGCAGATAACACCCATGTGAAAATTGAAACTGCCCAAGGCAAATCGCGCGAAATCGAAATTCAAAAACTCTGCGATCAAGACCAACGGTGGATCACCGAAAAACTCCGATCGATCCAACATACCAATGAATCCGCAACTCATCCCAAAACGAATCCAATCCTTAATCCCTCCAACCCGTCGAGACTTGTCTCGACGTCCCTAGTTCTCGATACACAGTCCGACCCTCAATCCTCGATCCACGAACACTTTCTCCCCTTCGAAAAAACCCTCGGGCTGCGATGGGACAACGACTTTTACTACGTTGAATCCAACGGGATACCCGACCACCCCATGATGGTCGGTATCACAGCTTGGCAACAACAAGTTCCCATGCCGCAGTCCTACACAGGTCGCAACGCTTGGCGCATTCCTCTGCACCCTAAACCCGCTGCAAAACCGATGTCCGCTAAGACCAACTTCTTTCGCGGAGCCATCGCATTGGCAGTCAATGGAATCCCCATTTTCAACCCTATTAAAAACGATGGCAAGACCGATACACTCATTGCCGGAGAACTCGATCAATACGGGGGCCATTGCGGACGTGCCGATGACTATCACTACCACATCGCACCCGTCCACCTTGAACCAGTCGTCGGGCGAGGAAACCCCATCGCTTACGCACTCGATGGATATCCGATCTATGGATACCAAGATCCCAAAGATCCGGACTATGCACCGCTGGACCGATTGAACGGCCACCAAGACAAACAAGGTAGCTACCACTACCATGCAACCAAAAACTATCCCTACATTAACGGCGGATTTTATGGAGAGGTTGTAGAACGGGATGGACAAGTCGATCCGCAACCACGTGCTCAGAGTCCACGCCCAGCCCTACCGCCTCTACGCGACGCACGCATCGTCGGATTCGAAGAAACTTCTTCCAAGAGCTATCAACTCACCTACGAAATCTCAGGCAAAAAAGGCTTCGTGCGTTACAATTTTGCCGACGACGGTTCGGCTACTTTCGAGTTCCAAGATCCACAGGGCAACGTCCGAAAAGAAAACTACAAGGCCCCTGGTCCACGACGCGATCCCCCCGAAAAAGCTCCTTCAAGAAATGATCGCCCTAGAGACCGTAACGGCAATCGCGATCGCAATAATCCACAAGCAAACGTAAACCCCAAAGCCCAAGAGCCATCAAGAAGCTCTATTCAACTCACGAGCAGTTCGATCGATCGTCAATCGCGCATTTCGAAAGACTGCACATGCGACGGAGCTGGTCATTCGCCGGCAATTGCTTGGGATAACCTTCCACCTGATACTCAATCGGTTGTTATCTCGCTGTGGCACAAAGCCCCCGATCAAGAAAAATCTTATTGGCTTGTCTACAACATCGATCCGACGAAGAACAACATCCCCGAGAACGCCACATCAAAAGACTTCCCTGGAACTCTTGGCTTGAATGACAAAAAGAAAAACAGCTACGACCCGATGTGTTCACGAGGCCCTGGAGTGAAATCGTATAGTATCACACTCTATGCCCTGTCTAAAAAGCTGGAGCTCGACAGCAAAACCACCGACCGGAAAAAACTCCTAGAAGCGATCAAGGATTGCACGCTTGGCGAATCTACCTTGGAGTATCAATATGAACGCCCTCGGTAAACTGACCTGCTAAATAAAAATCTTCAGGCCTGAAAGGCCGACACAACCTCTGCCGGGGTCGTAAGGCCCCGGTGACCTGCTAAATAAACATCTTCAGGCCTGGAAGGCCGACACAACCTCTGCCGGGGTCGTTAGGCCCCGGTGACCTGCTGAATAAACATCTTCAGGCCTAGAAGGCCGACACAGCAAGAACAAGAAAGCCCACTCAAATTATAACGCGCTTTCATTGCTCTCTTCCATCATCATGTGCTCAGTCCATTCTCCCCTTTGATGTGCCAGCCCTCCGGGCTTTGCGCTTCAGTGATGTTGCTTACCGGTGGTTACCACCCTCATCGTACCACACATCGGGAACGTCAAATTTTTTTTGGGGCATGTGTGTCGGGCCCAAATTTTTCCCAGGCGGTTGCA
>JBEICB010000365.1:0-3222 GCA_040373655.1 Pirellula sp.
ACGTATCCCAGGCCGGTTCGTTTTTCCTCCGAGAAACCTTCGCGAAGCGATTCCTATGGAGGGAACGCATATCGTTGGGTGTTGCTCTTTGACGAAGCCCAAACGCTGAGTGCGAAGTTGCTCGATGAGATTCGCGTTCTGACCAACATCGTTGACTCAGAAGGGGCATGTCTTCGCGTCGTTTTGGCTGGCACACCGAAACTTGAAGAGACCCTTACACATCCTCAGCTTGAATCGCTCAATCAAAGGATTGTATCCAGAGCCTATTTGCAACCCTTGGGACAATCAGAAGTCAAAGCTTATTTAGAAGCCAAGGTTGCTTTGGCCGGTGGTCGCTTTGAGGCGATTTTTGAAACCGGCAGTGCCGAGTTGATTTACCGAGCGAGCGAAGGGGTTCCAAGGTTAATCGACCAATTGGCCGACCAATCGATGTACTGGGGTGCCATGGCGGGAGAGCGAGTGATCAGTCCAGAGCGAATATCGCAGGCTTGGAGCAAACTGCATCGGTTACCAAGTCCAAGGAAACTAGGGCGAAGCGTGGAATCAGGTTCGCAGGACAAGATGGATGAGGCATCTATTGCGATGCGCTCTAGCGCAGTAGCCTTGGGCATTGATGAAGCGAATGACGAAGTTAATGGCGTCGAGTTTGGTTCGTTAGATGACCCACAAGACACAGTTGCATACGATCTAGCATCTAGTGGGGACTTCTCAGAGGATTCATCGAATTCCGTAGTTGGCGAATCATCGGAAAGTGAAATGCAGAAAGTCGCTGCTGTTGCCAGTGTCCCTGCTGTTGCCAGTGTCGCTGCTGTTGCCAGTGTCGATGGCGTTGATGAGTTGGGATTGGGGATCAGCGAGCCAACCGAGACCGTAGTCGATTACTTTGCTCCGTTCTTAAATAATCATTCCAGCGATGAGAGTTCGAGGATCGACGCCCCATCCTTTGCTTACTCGTTAGGCCCGCTTGACAGACAGGCCGATTCAAATCGGGTTGATACTGCGTTTCGGGAAATGGTTCGCAGCATCCAATTAGAAGCGATTCGGACAGAGACACACATGCAAGTCCGAGATCGGCTACCCGAAGGGCACAATAGTCAGCGGGTCGGATTCGAAGAAGATAGTTCGCCAACGGAATCGAAGATGAGTTGGACCAGCGAGTCGGTCGATGGTGACGATCGCGACTTGCTGGTAGTTATCGAGGAGGATTCGTGGAGCAGTCCCTTTGCCGTCGGTGAACGATGATTGTCGGTGAACGATGATTCAGGAGTAGTGCGATGGTAACGGGTTGAATTCCTTTGGGTACAGAGAGACTTAAGATGGTCGGGCTGAATGTGGAACTCGGTAAGCAGAAGCCAGTAGTCGATTTATTTCCGGAGAGTCTTTTCCTGGAGACCATACCATGCAAAACGCACTTGTGCATTGGTGTTGGAGTCGTTCCACAAGAGGGTAGCTTTAGCGAAGCTTACTGGTCTTGTCGGATCGCGAAGGCTTGGAGCGAGCACTTCAAGCGTCAGGTGTGTGTGGTGGTGCCGAGTAAGTCAATGCCACCATTGCAGCAGACAGGGATGCTGTCATGTCCATTCGTGGATGTACACCATTGGGATTGGCTAGGTGAGTTCTCTGAGTTCGATAAAGCTTTACCCAGCAATGTGGTTCAAGACATCGCTTCGTTGTCTGCGATTCGCTCCAAATACAGTGCGACTTGGTTGGATCTCGGGGGTCTGGGTAGCCCGAGGATGAGCAACTTGGCCAAGTTGTGCGATGGGGTTCTATTGGTTTCGGAACCCGATTTGAGTTGCGGTAAAGCAATGGGTGGGGAACGAACAGTCGGGGCTGGAAATGCGGGAGGGAAACCGGCGGTTGAGAGAAAGAGATTTCTCAAGCAAGCGTTGGGAGATTTGCGTTATTCCGGTTGTAGGGTGCTTGGCTACTGGGACGTTGCAATTAGTTAGTAATTTCGCGTGTTTTTTTGTCCGGTCACCATAATCGTGGCATTTTAACAACCACTTGCACCATCCCTCATCGACGATTTGTCGCAGTGCGTTCAAAACTCAATCCGATGCCTTTTCATGTTAGCGGCTCAGCGTGGTTTACCGCTTTCGGAACTTATCGCGGGGCTTACAATGAGAGCCACGCGTTAGATCTGAATTTGCTCTTGGAATTAAGGTTCTATTGATGGTTCACTGTCTTGTCACCGGTGGCTGTGGTTTCATTGGGTCGCACATTGTGCGAGGGTTGCTGGATGCAGGGCATTCCGTGCGTGTCTTGGACAACCTGTGCACAGGCAAGCTTGAGAACCTCGCACAAGTCGCGGATCGCGTTGAGTTGGTCCAAGGTGATATCAATGATTCCAAGGTTGTGCAGCAGGCACTCGATGGGATTGAAAGAGTGTTTCATCAAGCCGCTTTAGCGAGTGTTCCCCTTTCATTGGAACGTCCGCTCGATACAAATCCAGCGTGTGTGACCGGCACGTTGAATATGCTTCACTGGAGCGCCAAAGCGAAGGTCAAGCGATTTGTGTATGCAGCAAGCAGCAGTGCTTACGGCGATAATCCTACTTCATCGAAACGAGAGACAGATCTACCACAGACGCTATCGCCTTATGCGGTAGCAAAGTTAGCCGGTGAGTATTACTGTCAGAGTTACTATCACAGTTTTGGTTTAGAAACCGTATGTTTGCGCTACTTCAATGTCTTTGGTCCGAGGCAAGACCCGGATAGTCCTTATTCAGCCGTGATCCCAATTTTCGTCAGCAAGATTCTCAGTGGGGAGAAACCGACGATTTACGGAGATGGCTTGCAATCGCGAGACTTCACCTACGTGGCAAACGTAGTTCGAGGGAATCTTTTGGCGAGTGAAGTACCCAATATGGGTGGACGAGTCTTCAATATGGCAGATGGACGTCAAACGACACTGCTGCAACTACTCGAGTTGTTGGCTAAATTGCTCGACAAGAAAATTGATCCCGTTTTTCTGCCAGCTAGGCTAGGGGATGTTCGTGAGAGTTTGGCGGATATCACCCAAGCTCGCAAGGTGCTTGGTTACGAACCAGTGGTTGGTTTAGAAGATGGGATTGGAAAGACAGACTAGGCCGAGTTCGTTTTGGAGTTTTTTCATTATGGTGTTCTGAGAGGTAGGAGAGGTGATAGTGGTAGGGAAAGACGAAAGGAAGGAGACAGAGATAGAGAGAGGGAGTAGATGAGATAAGGAGTATGTGTTTCG
>JBEICB010000406.1:0-2172 GCA_040373655.1 Pirellula sp.
ACAAGAGCAGGTCATGAAAGCAGAAGTTGCTAAGAACCGTGCGAATCTAGTGTTGGCCGAGGCCGAAGTACCAAAAGCCATGGCGGCCGCATTTGTTGAAGGACATTTCCAACGCTCGGAATAATCCAACCTCCAAAATCCCAGCTTTATCGCCCGACGAATCCTCTCTCCCATCTCCTCCCAACATGACCTCCCTTCGATCCTTAAATCTTTTACTCCAATCCCAATTTGCCTCTGTCGTAGCCTTCCCATTTGCTATTTCACTACCTATTGCATCCCTCATTCTGGGTGCATCGATTAGCCTACAAGCCATGGCGCAGAACCAAACCGCCGGACAACCAATTCGCGTTGGGGTGATTGGTCTGGATACCTCACATGCCGGCGCCTTCGCGAAAATCATCCGTTCCGCACCGGAAAACAGTCCAATCGGCCGTCTGAAAATCGTCGCTGCATTTCCAGGCGGTAGCCCTGACATTCCCTCCAGCATCGACCGCGTCCCCGGATACACCAAAGAATTCCAAAACCTCGGAATTGAAATCGTAGATTCCATCGAAGCCCTACTACCAAAAGTCGATGCCGTATTGCTTCATAGCCTTGATGGTAGAACACACCTTCAGCAAGCCGCACCGGTGCTGATGGCAAATAAACGCGTGTTCATCGACAAACCCTTTGCTGCAGACTTGACCGATGCCGTTGCAATTGCAAAACTCGCTGAACATTCCAAAACGCCCTGGTTTACCTCTTCCTCGCTCAGGTTCACTCCTTCAATCTATCGCTACAGAGAAAAAGCTGATCGAAAGATTTTAGGTGCACATAGCTGGAGCCCATGCTCGCTGGAACCACACCACACCGATCTGACTTGGTATGGCATCCACGGCGTGGAAGCCTTGTACACAGCCATGAATGTCGGCTGCAAAACCGTAACACGAGCGCATAGCGAAGGAACGGATGTCGTCGTCGGTACATGGGAAGATGGTCGTATTGGCGTCTTCCGAGGAATTCGCTCAGGAACTCAAGGTTACGGACTGACCGTCTTCGGTGCAGACTTTCTCGAAAACGACGCAAAGTATGAAGGTTACGAACCGCTTGTACTGGAAATTGCGAAATTCTTTGCAGGTGCACCCGCTCCAGTGTCGAGCCAAGAATCGCTCGAGATCATGGCCTTCATTCAAGCCGCACAACGGTCAAGCGAACAAAACGGAATCCCCGTAACGATCGCCGAAGTGATGCAAGAAGCGGAACAAAAAGCAGCCGCAAAGATTACGCCATGGATTCAGAAGTAACAAACCATCCTGATTCTCCATTCCCACGTGCATCCCCTTGGCATCCTCTCCTCGGAAAAAATCGACGCAATCCAGCAAAGCGAATAAGTCTTCTTCTGCCCCAAAGACTACTTCGCAAACAGCGAACATCTTTCGCCCCGGCCCCAAGGATCGCACAGTCATCGATGCTCTAGGCCAAGTGCGCGTGGTCCCACGCGACTGGGAACTCCTCCCCCCTGGAGATGCCCTCTACACTCGTCGCGTAAAGGCGGCCGGTGAACATTGGTGCGTGCAAGAAAAAGTAGGACGCAAGATCTTTTCCAAAGGTATCTGGGCTCCTGCGCCAACGATTGCTCAAGTCAAACTACAGGTCGACGCCGAACGAAGTACTGAAGCGTACGCAGTTAAACGTGAAAAGCAAACTCAACGCCGAGATGCAGAACAAGCCAAGTATGTAGATGACTTCGTGACCGAAGTACGTTTATTCCTGCATTTCGCGCCAGAGTTTCTTGCACTCGAACAGCAATTGGCCCAAGCTGTCGCCCAACACGCAACGCCAGTCGGAAGCGGAACGGTGGCTAGAACCAAGCGAATCTCGATTGAGCAGCGAGCCGAGTCCGCTGTCATCGCTTGGATGCGTCACCAAACAACCGCTTACGATGCGATGAAGATCCCTCGGCAAAAGGGAGCAAGACATGAAGTCCGCCGCATGCTTGCCGCACGCTCTCGCGAACTTCTCGAATCCTACCGACGCGGCGAACCGCAACCCAAGTCGTGCCCACTGCAACGCGCGTTGGCCAAACCATAAGCAAGACGTAAACGCCAAGTTGGTATTTCGTTTAGCAGTCAGCCGCAGGCGTACCATATCGTTTAGCAGTCAGCCGCAGGCGTACCAAGACGTTAAGCAGTC
>JBEICB010000130.1:0-13307 GCA_040373655.1 Pirellula sp.
AAACTCTCTTGCATTGTAGGGTATGTGCAGCGGTCCCCGGTTAAATAAATCCGCCACATACGATCCATCAATTGCCATCGATTCCATACGAGCAGTTCAAACAACGGACCGCGGTACATACCATCGCACCTCCACCGTCTGGCGAACGGTGGCTACGGAGGAACGGTGGCGACGGAGGAACGCGATCAACGTAGCCATCCGCTGCCAAGCGGTGGACGTCAGCAGGAAAACCTCCACCGTCTGGCGAACGGTGGCTACGGCGAAACGGAGGTTACCAGGGAAACGGTGGCTAAGAGGGAAGCGCGCTGAAGGTAGCCATCCGCTGCCAAGCGGTGGACGTCATCAGGAAAACCTCCACCGTCTGGCGAACGGTGGCTACGGAGAACGGTGGCTACGAGGGAACGGTGGCTACGGAGAAACGGTGGTCTTCAATTCTCAATTCTCAATTCTCAATGGTATCTGTACCGTACAAGTCGTTCCCAATGGCACCCGCTTTTGAAACTTCAACGTACCCCCCAATCCCTGGATGACGTTGCGAGTTAAAAACACTCCCAGCCCCATCCCCTCTCCGACTTCCTTCGTCGTGTAAAAAGGCTCACCAATTCGCCGAAGCACATCATCGCTCATCCCCATTCCCGAATCCTCGATGATCAACTCCCATGTCCTGCGTCCCTCCTGCGGCATTAAGATCGTTGAACGAACCTCCACATGCCCACCTTGCTTCGATGCATCCAAGCCATTCTGAAACAAGTTACGCAGCGCTTGTGATAAGGCTTGTTTGGGTAACAACGCCTTAAAGTCTTCGACCGCTTGATCCATATCCACTTCAACTCGATGCGGTTCACGCATCGCCGCAATCGTCTCGTCGATGATGTCTCCTAAGGAGACCGGATGAAGCCGCTCTGCTGCCGCCTCGCCAGCCCCACTCTTCATCCGATGCAAAATATCCTTGCAGCGATTCAGCTCCTCCCGTATCAACCCCACGTCACGCCTTACCTTCTCCGGTATGTCTTGCTTGTCCAATGTCCTCGACATCTCTCCCGCAATCACAGCAATCGTCGAAAGAGGCGAAGCCAACTCATGACCAGCCCCCGCAGCCAACGTAGCTAACGCCTCAAGCCTTTGCGCTCGCTCTTTATCCTTCTCCGCAATCGCTAATCGCCGATCTCGCAGCCGAACCTCTAATGCCAACTGCGACACGAAATAAGTCAACACGGCACTGCAAGTCGCAAACGCGATAAAGAACGCTGTCTTGGATACGCCCCAAGGTGCGTCACTCGAAAACACAGAACCTTTAAACACATCCATCGGCACCGAATTGATGAGCAAAAACAAACATCCCAAAATCGATGCAAACGAAATCACAATCGCCCAAAACCTCGACAACACCACCCCTGCCACCGCAATGTTCGCAACGTAAAACAATACGAAAGGATTCGCTGCACCACCCGTATAATAAAGCAACCCTGTGAGAATGATCACGTCGAACAATAACACACCGCCCAAGTCACCGCGTTGAGGAAACTCCTTCGCTGACGCGTCGTCGTGCTCAATGCGACTTAACGCCCGCTTGGCAAAAAACCATAACCCTAAGTTGCTCAACGCCGTCAGCAACACTAATGCCAAAAGCTGAGGTATGTACAGCGGGAACTTCAATAACAACGAGACAAATCCAATGACCAACAACTGACCAACGATCGCAATCCAACGCAGCTTCGTTAACCACAACGCGGTGGAAGCATCATCCTCGATCTCATGCTTCGACCTCTCTAAATTCACGGCAATCGCTCCCCTTCCACCACTATCCACTCCCGATCCCAATCCTCAAGCACATGCTCATCGCGTTTTCCATTCGGCCAATCGATGACCAGCTCTGCTGATTCCCTCTGCCCACTAACCCAGTGTTCAGCGGGAACGGCTATGTGCAATAGCCCTTCGTGCGATGAAGCATAAGAACCACCGCCAACAACTTGTCGCGTCGCCTCGTAACTCCCTACTTTCAACTTCACCCTCGCTCCAATCGCGTCACGATTGCTTGCTGTACCTACCAATCGCAATCGAACCGATCGCTGCTTGCCCGTTCGATTCAGCACCAAAGCAGCTTCACGATCAACGCGACTCGCAGCGAAATCCATCTTTCCATCGCGATTCCAATCCGCCATCGCCAATCCTCTCGCATTCTGCGGTTCCTGCAAAAATGGGCTCGCTCCGCGAGGCGCTAAGAGAAATGACTTCCCTCCCTGATTGAGCAGCACTTGTGGTCGTTGATCAACCGTTGAACCTCTCGGATGCAATTCAATATGACCATTGAGCACCAATAAGTCTTCGTCACCGTCCCCATCCACATCGCAGAACGCTGTTCCCCAACCCACACTCGCTTCGTCCGTTGCAGCAATACGCGCCGTCAACGACGCATAATTGAAAACGAGATTACCCGAATTGCGATACAAAGCTCCCAACTCATTCTGATAGTTCGTAACCCACAAATCTGGCTTGCCATCCATGTTGAAATCGCCAACCGCAAGCCCCATGCTTCCCTCGGGCGTACCAGCATCATTTGTCGCCACACCAGCTCGACGACCGATCTCCGTGAATTTTCCACCACCATCATTGCGGTACAACAAGTTCGGATCCACATCGTTCGCTACATACAAATCGACATCGCCATCCAAATCCCAATCCGCCGCAACAACTCCTAGCCCGCGCAAACTATCTTCCATCCCTGCATCTTTCGTGCGATCTTCAAATGTCCCGTCCCCGCCATTGCGGTACAGAACATCAGGCAACCCTTGAAACTCGCGAGGCCCACAGTAATCCGAACTCTTACTACCTCCTCCTGATCGCGCTTCGTTGCCACAGACCGGGTTGTTGTCAAAACTCCAATTTGCATAGTTGGCGACGTAAAGATCAACCAACCCGTCGGAATCCATATCAAAGAAAGCCGCAGAAGCCCCCCAAAGAGTGCTACCCAATCCTACTTGCTTACCTTCCATCCACTCAAAGGTGCCATCCCCTTGATTGCGAAACAACTGCCCCATCGAATAACCAGCGATAAACACATCCTGGAATCCATCCGCATCAACGTCAGCAATAGCGATCCCTGTGTTGTACTGATGCGTGAAATCTAGCTTTGATTGCTCTCTGACCGGCGCAAACGAAACTTGTTCATCGTTAACTGTTCGATTGCGGTACAAAGCCCCAGAGCTACCCACCATTAACCGTCGAGCTTCGTCGGCCTTCCCACCCCCAGCGCACACCAAATCGCTCCAACCATCACGATCGAAATCAAAAGCAGCGATGCCACCACCTGTGGTCTCAGGGAGATAGAGATTCCCGAGTTCCTTGCCAGTCCGAACCACCGCTTCACTCAGTGCACCTTGTACCCATTCCAACTCAACAGGTGTTTGCAACGGTGCATTAACAACCGATTCACTTCCAGTCGACTCAGATTCTTTTGTCGTAGCACCTGCATTCTCTGTAGAAGCCCCCCCCGAGCTTTTTTCGGGCGATTCAGTGCCTCGGCACCCGGCAAAAATCGAGATGACACAAAGAACCAGAATGGGGAGTGGAACCCTAACCGTAGAGGTGAAGAAACACCTCATTGGACCCCTCGTCGAAGATTGATGTATCGCTGATGTCTTGCAGCCAATTCTGGCCGATTGATCCGCGTGTAGTAGACGACCATGTCTTCGTGAGCAGGAAGAAAACTTTCATCGATCGCTAATGCAGAATTCAACCAGTGAACTCCGTCCTCACGCGATTGTTTATGGAGCAAGATATGCCCAAGCTCGTAATGCTGCTGGGCTTGTTTATCTGCACCGGACATCAGTCTCGCCAAGCGACCATCGACCGACTGTACATCTGCTTGCCCAGCTTCGGCTGCCTTTGCAAATCGATCCGCTTCCGCTTCGTTCCCCAAGGCCTGATGCGCTTGACTGAGTTGGTTAGCGATTCTCACATCCTCTGGCCAAATCGCTGCGACACCGCTCAAAACATCTACAACTTTTTTGTAGTCTTCCTTGGATGCGTAAACGCGAGCCAAGTTAGTCTTCATTTCGATCGTTGCTTTACCGGACTCGATCAACGGCTCCACAAATGCGATCACTTCGTCGCCCAAGTCCTGATTGAATAAGGCGTTGACCATCGCAGACTGTGCATCGAGGTCATCCGGATGACTCTTCAAGTACCGCTTCAGGGCGATCACCGCTCGCTCATTGTCTCGACTAAGCATGTACGCCGAAGCCAACTGGCGGTAAACCGGAACAAACCCTGGATGACTCTTCGCACATTTCTCTAGCAACTCCGTGGCAACCTTCGCATCACGCCCCGAGAGCGCGATCATCCCTCGAAAGAAATCAACCCATGGTGTCGTTGGGTCTTGCCGGCCCCAGAACTGCAGAAACATCTCGATCGTCTCGAATTGCAGCTTGCCCAACAACCCATAGATAACCGATGGACCAATTTCCTCTAACTCACCGCTTGGCATCGCCATCAATTCCGCGATCGCCCGATCCATGTCAGGCACCATCCCCAAATGGGTGTCCCGCAACATCCGCTCCGCCTTGAGCTTTTCTTCCGAGTATCCCAACTGCTTAGCGATCGAAGAAAATTGAGCAAAAGCGATGTCATCCCCAAGATGTCGGTAAGCCCGCGCGCGCAGAAAGGCCGTCTCTGCACTAAGCCCCGTACGCTTCTCGACCGCTTTAATATCCGAAATTGCACTTCGATCATCCCACATCGACAACGACTTCGTGATCCGATTCATCGATGTCGTTTGACGGTTCTGAAAGTAACCGAAAATTGCTAAAGGAATGAGGATTGCTAGAAGCACCGCAAGCCGCAGGCTCGACCAGCCACTGGCGCGATTCGCCAACCGCGCTCTTAACGTGTGCTGCTTCGGATCGAGATCATCAAGAGTTAGTTGAACAACATTTTTTCCACCAAGACTTTTCTCAACAAAACTCTTCCCAGAAATCGAACCTTCCGGGACTTGTTGAATTCTTCCGTGTGCCATAGTGAATGTACGAGCCGAGTACAGAAGAGCTCGAGATGGGGAAGGAGGGGATTAAAGCGTCGAAAAGCGTGCGAACAATGGAAAACTGAATCCTTGTATGGTAGCCCCCCGGCAAGCTGATTGCAAGGAATCCAGGCTTGTTGGGCCGAACCATCCAAAACTTAGTAAAAGGCCCCCATCGGTACTAGAAACCCTGGCTAAGGCAACCTTCCATACGCCATCCGAAAAATTCTGAGTTTTCTCAGCGCGCCATTTTCACGTGATTTCTTCCCACCACCGCTATACTGGCCATAGGGATGGATCCATTTCCCGTTTCCATACCATTTTTCCGAAGTCCACCACTAAAACTTGGATATTCCTGTGCCAGCTTCCTCCGACGTTTTCCCTTCTCACTCCTCTACCCCCAATACCTCCACACCTACCTCATCCAATGCACCGACCGTTTGGGTAACCGGTAGTGGAGCAAATCGGGTCGGACGCATCGTCGCCGAACATTTCGCCAGCTTTGGCTACCGCATTGCACTTCATGCTCGCACCTCCTTGGAGGAAGCCAAAGCGTTGGTTGCAGAGTTCGAATCGAAAAACACACCTTGCATGGTCACTGCGGGAGATATCCGCTCCGCCTCAGCGATGGAACAAGCCGTATCACAGATCGTGGCACAGTTTGGTCGCCTCGATGTACTCGTCCATTGTGCTGCCGTTTGGAGTTGGGCCCCCTTGGAAGAAACTACCGAAACGCAACTGCGAGAACAATTCGAAATCAATACGCTCGGGGCCTACCACGTCGCACGCTCCGCCGGACTCGCAATGGTACCGCAGGCCCAAGGGGGAAGAATCGTGTTGGTTGGCGATTGGGCCGTAACTCGCCCCTACAAAGACTTCTCAGCCTACTTCCTTGGTAAAGGTGCTATCGAGACGTTAGTCCGCAGCATGGCGGTGGAACTAGCATCTCGCAACCCAAATATCCACGTCAACGGAATCATGCCCGGCCCCGTCATGCTCGACCCTAGCATCACGGAGGAAAGGGCCGAACGCATTCGGAAATCAAGTCTCATCCAACGTCACGGTCGCCCCGAAGATATCGCCCAAGCGGCTTATTTCTTAGCCACTCAATCGTTTATCACCGGAGTGTGTATTCCCGTCGATGGCGGACGGACCATATGGGCCCCCAACGAAACGGAATCGGTCGCCCACCCGACCTTCAAACCGTGAGGGCAGCCATGACGCAACGACGGATCATAGCCACCCAAACGCCCAACCTCCAGTGAAACCGTCTATGGATTAACCTCACTCGACGGAGCGATGCAGTGGCAGCAACCTCACAACTGGAACCACCGCTCACCACGCATCCGTCGACCATCCGGATGAGACTCTTGGAAGGAATCACCTTCTATCCGATGCTCATCCAACTCATGTTCTCCCTCGCCGCAATTCGGGTAACCCACTCTTTCGGGGGCTGGGGTTGGATTGCCTGCATACTATCGACCTTCATCGTCGGGATTTATCTACTCGCTCAGGGACCGAATCGAGCAAGCCACTCGCGTCCACTTTGGCTTTGCATCTTCTGGATGATGTGCATCGCTTCCCTCTTCGCTTGGAACCACCACCGTTCAAATCTACGTATCCACCAACAACTGGCACAGTGGCATGCACTGCATTCCAAAGAGAATACGCTGAACTCAGCCCAAGCGACTTGGAAGCCCGTAGTCCTTCGCGGTTTCATCGAACAAACAATCCGACTCCGACAACGCACTTCCTACGATGTAGATAAATCGCAAGCATGGCAATCACAAACCATATTGCGTACTCACTCCTTACAACACTCCCCCCAACAATGGAGCCCATTACAACTCGACGTCCACCTTGTCGTCGACGGAAATCTAACAGGTCTCTATCCCGGCGACGAAGTCCAACTCTACGGAACATGGCGCAGGCCGCTCGAACCCTCCAACCCCGGACAATTTGATGTTCGTAATCGTTATGCAGAATTGGGTCTCGCAGCGCAGGTACAAGTCGATTCAACATCGCTGATTCGAAAACGTAAAGATGGCACCGTTTGGAGAATAGATCGCTGGTTGGCACGCTGGACTGAAAGCTCTCTTCGTGCGATGAATCACTACGTGCCACTGAATCAAGCTCCATTAACCGCGGCACTGGTACTAGGGCAACGCGAGCAAGCCGACTGGGATTTGCAAGTAGAGATGCTCGCAACGGGTACCATCCACATGATGTCCATCTCTGGAATGCACATCGAAATGGTCGCCGGTGCGCTCCTGCTAATCGGTTGGTTACTTCATCTACCTCGAGGCCCCGTTTTCTTAGGCACCGTTTGCCTTTGTATTCTCTACGCCTCACTTTGTGGTGCAAATCCACCAGTCGCCCGCGCCACCATCATGCTCACTTGTGGCCTCCTAGCACGCTACCTCGGATGGGCTTTCTCCGGCTTAAATATCCTTGCCTTCGCGGCCCTCATACTCCTGGCTCAACGTACGTCCATTGCATTTGACGTGGGCTCACAACTCTCATTTTTAACCGTTGCAGTGCTCATACTGACCTTTCCGATCCTTCGTAGAAACACCGTGTCCATCGAGCGATTGATCGAATCAAAACACTCCACGCTTGAACGGATCCTCCGCGGAACGAAAGAACTTGTCAAAGAATCCATCCGCAGTAGCTTTTGGGTCTGCTTCCTTTCCGCCCCCCTCGTATGGGCATCCTTCCACATCATCAGCCCCATCGCTGTGCTATTCAATCTAGTCCTGTGGCTACCTATGCTCATCGCACTCCTAGCCGGTCTAGGACTTGTCTTGCTTTTCTGGATCCCGCCAATCGCTTGGTTCTGTGGTTTGCTCTGCGGAATCTCACTCTCCGCTCTCGAACTCGCTGTCGCAATCGGCTATCGAATTCCCTACGGTCACCTATGGGCCGCTGCTCCGCCAACTTGGTGGCTGGTCGGATTCTATGCGATTGCTCTTGCTATCGCGATCGCACGAGGCACTCGGAAGACCCAAGCTCGCCGCGAACTGATCTGGGGATTGAGTATCTGGTTTGCATGCGGTGGCATGCTCGTCCTAACAAGAAACTCACTGTCCCTCTGGCAATATTGGCGAGGGCAAGGCACTCTTGCTGTCACATTCTTCGACGTCGGACATGGATCCTGCGTGCTTATCCAATCCCCATCCGGCAAATCGTGGCTCTACGATGCAGGACGTCTCGGTGACCCACAAAGAAGCCATCAAGCGATTGCTAACGCACTTTGGGAAATGGGTATCAATCACCTAGACGGAATCATCCTCTCTCACGCTGACTCCGATCACTACAACGCCATGCCAGGACTACTCGAGCGTTTCTCGGTCTCCCGCTTTGCAACCACTCAATTGACTCTCGAACACCATTCCGCAACCCTTCAAGCTCTCCTTGCATCTCTTCGAAAGCAAAAGATCCCTATCGAAGTATGGGATCGATCCGCTTCTTCTCCCGCAACTACCGATTGCTCCTGGAAAATCCTCTTTCCAACACAACCCGAAAAACAATCCGCTCTCGTATCACTCCCCCCAAAGAACAAGAAAAAAACCAAAACCCACTGGAACGATAACGCAACGAGCCTCTGTCTTGCGATTGAATATGCACGCCGCTCCATCCTCCTACCAGGAGACTTGGAAGAACCGGGTACCTCACAATTACTCACATTCCCTAAATTTGATTGCGATGTGCTGATGGCACCACACCACGGCTCCCTGACGACACATCAGTCCGAACTCTTTCAATGGGCCACACCAGAGACCGTACTCATCAGCGGATCCGAACGCTCGGTCTCCCCCGAAGTCTTCCAGACCTACGCTCCCAATCGACAGCAAGTTCTACACACTGCGCGCGACCATGCTTTACAACTTGTGGTCGAATCAGATGGCACCACTCATTGGTATCGATGGACAAACAACCGCTGGCAACCGATTAAATCTCTAATCCAGCAGTGAATCCAATTCACTGACCAGCTCTCCGAATCGCTGCAAAGCAGTTTCCACCGGTACAGGACTTGTCATATCCACCCCTGCATCCTTAAGCAGATCCAATGGATCCTTCGAACAACCTGACTTGAGAAACCCTAAATACTGAGCCAACTCCGACGATCCTCCTCGCATTACACGCTGCGCCAAGGCGATCGCAGCCGATAACCCGGTCGCATACTTGTACACGTAAAATGCACGGTAGAAATGGGGGCTCCGGAAACACTCCAACTGCAACACCTCGTCGATCTGGAAGTCAGGTCCAAAATAGTCTTTGAGCAGTGCCCCATAGGTCGACTTGAACGAAGCGACGGTCAATGGCTCGCCCGATTCCGCCATCGCATGGATCTTCTTCTCGAATTCCGCGAACATAGTCTGTCGCACAATCGTCGCACGAATACTGTCGATCTCATGGTTGATGATCGCAGCCCGCTCTTGCTTGGTCTTCGCATGTCGAATCATGTGCTCTGCAAGTAACTGCTCGTTAAACGTCGAAGCCACCTCAGCAACAAAAATCGTGTAATTGTAATATTGGAAGGGTTGATTACGTGCAGAGTAGTAACTGTGCATCGAGTGTCCAGCTTCGTGAGTCAATGTAAAGACATCGTTCAATACGTCTGGCTTGTAGTTCATTAAGATGTAGGGATCTGCATCGTAAGTCCCACAACTAAAAGCACCGCTCTGCTTGCCTTGATTCGGATACCTATCACACCACCTCCCTTGTAACCCCTGTTGAAGTACTCCGCAGTACTCATCGCCCAAGGGTTTAAGCGATTCCATCACCAACCCGCAAGCTTCGTTCCATGTGCGATGAACAGGGGCCTCAGACAATATAGGAACGTAAGTATCGTAATGATGAATAGTATCCAATTTCATCTTTCGCAGACGCATATCAAAGTAGGCATGTACGGCCGGTAATTGATTTCGCACTGCTGCGATCAAATTGTCGTACACCGCAACCGGTACATTGTCCCCGAACAATGATGACTCCAAAGCACTCGGATAATTCCTCGCTCTAGCGTAGTACACGTCGGTATGAACACTTCCGGCCAAGGTTGCGGCCAGCGTATTTTCGTGCGCAGCAAACTCCGAGTAATACTGATGAAAAGCCTGCTTGCGAATCTCTCTCTTCGGAGAAATTAAAAAGCCACTGAACGAGGCATTCGTCAACTCGACCTTATGGCCGTCCTCCATTTCGATCTCACCAAACTTCAAATCGGCATCGTTGAGTTGACGAAACGCTTTGCTTGCCGACTGTGCCATCTCGCTTTGCATCGCTAACAATCGCTCTTCGCTCTGCGAAAGCGTATGCGCACGATATCGATGGATCCGTTGCAGCACCAATCGATAAGGCGTTAACACTTCACTATCGAGCCATTTCTGCATTGTCTCATCTGGGATCGCTAAAATCTCCGGACGAATAAAACTCGCGGCTTGCCCCACCCGCGATGCTATGCTTTGATAACGCGCTGCAAAACCTTGAGCCACGCTATTGCTTTGATCTTCCGTCGTCTTGAGGAACGCATAAGTACCAATCCGCTCGGCGATCCTATCCGTTTTTACGTCGTAGTCCAAACACGCAGCGAGCACATCAGGTGACTCGCCCAACCTCCCCTGAAAAGCCTTCATCCCATCGATACAAGCCTCCAATTCAGGCAACGCCGCTTGCCATGCTTCATCATTTGGAAACAGACTTGATAAGTCCCATGTATCTCCGACTGGAACTTCACTTCGCTTTGGATTGCTCATCTTGGAATGCTCACCACGTTTGGATTCTATCGATATTCGGAATTGGAATTCCGTTAAAAATACAAGTTCAATCGGAGGCCGTTGGAAGTGGACGCACCGTTCCCGAGAGGATTGTATGGACAATCCCACGACTGTCTATCAAGCACAACCCACCGGCGGTATCAATCCCAACAACTCGCCCCAGCACTTCGCGATGCGGTTGCTGAACACTTATCCAACGCTCCGCAAGCCAATCATGGGTTCGCCACGCTTGCATGAACGATTCAGGATCCTCTTGAAATCGCACCAAATTCTCGCGAAATACCTGGATGAATCGCAACAATACAGCCTCCGGCGCTACCGACTCCAATGACGAACCTTCTTCGACCGATGGCCGGACAACCTCATGCAAGCTCACCGCGCTGCTACGTACTTCCTCCCCCGCACCCTCAAAGAGCACGTGGCAGTTAATTCCAATTCCAACAATAACAAATTCATCGCCTGCACCGGAATTCCCGTAACTTGTCTCCATCAAGATGCCGCATACCTTGCGATCCTCGATGTACACATCATTCGGCCATTTCACCATGGGCTTCGAACGGACCAACGGCCCAATAGCTTGCGCTACCGATAACCCAACTTGTAAAGGGAGAGAGGCAAGAGAAGCTTCTCCCTGAAATCGAAGATCCTTCAGAGGCAATCCGAGAGAAAACATCAAACATCCAGAAGGTGAGAACCAGCGATTCCCGCCACGCCCCGTACCTTGGGTCTGCAGGTCTGCAACCATCAGCGCCGGTAATGCGATCGCACCATCCTTGAGCCCGCGATACATGGCGCGGTTTGTGGAATCAATTTCTTGAAACCACTCCAAGTGCGAGAACCATCCAAGCTCCCGCAGAGAATCCAAAGCCGCTGCTCGTCGATAATCTGGAATCATTCGATGGACGGTAATTCTTCATTCCATCGATTACACACGCTGCCCAAGCCGATCCGCTAAACGCCGCAACGTACGACTTGCGTCGTTCTCGACAAGCTTTGCATGAATTAAATGCAGTTGCGTCCGATCATTCCAGGCTTCCGTTAATGCCGCATCGAACTCGGCTTCATTCTGCACAACATGTCCCTTACCCCCACCGTAAACCTCGGGCAACTTGGAGTATTTCCATACGGCGATCTCGTTGTACTTCCAAGTCCCCTCCTGCAAGAATCGCTCGGTTCCATAACCATGGTTATCGAGGACAATGATAATCGGTGAGTACCCCTCGCGAATGAGAGTCGACATCTCTTGGCCGGTCATCTGGAACGCACCGTCTCCCGCGATCACTAAAACGCGATCCTGAGGTTTGGCAACACAAGCCCCTAAGGCGGCAGGTACAGAAAAACCCATCGAAGTGTAATAAGCAGGCGACAAGTAATCCGTTCGCTCGTGTATCACCAACTCGGAAGAAGCGAACAGAGAATCACCGATATCTGCGATCACAATCGTTTGAGCATCGAGCTGCGTGTTGATCCGCTCGATAATACGGGTTACCGACAAGGCTTGATCCGATTTAACCACAAACGCATGCGGCTTCTTCAAATGCAATTGATCGGGAATAAGCCGCCGTGCAGGACTTGGATTCGCCGCAATCACCTTCCCTAGAAAATCCCCCAAAGGGACGTTTGGAAATTGGTGATAGGAAATTTGCAACTGCTCGCTCGTCGCATAAATAACATTTCGCACGTCTAACTGCGCGGTGTAAATCCCGAGATTGATGTCGGTCATGAACGCCCCAAGCATCAAAATGCAATCGCTATCCTCAACGTACTGCGTGACTTCTTCACGTCCCATAGCCCCTTCGTACAATCCAACAAACAAAGGATGGGTCTCGTCCACCGCACTCTTGCCAAGTATGGTCGTCGCGATTGGGATCCCAGCTTGCTCTGCTAACTGTATCACTTGGTCTTGCAACCCAAAACGATGGACTTCCACCCCCGCGATAATCAAGGGTTTCTTTGCTGCATTAAGCTTCTCAATCGTCTCGCGAACCGCCTCTTCCAACGCCAACGAATCCGACGATTGAACCGGACTGCGATAAGTTTGAGTCACCGTCGGCACCACGTCTACCATGTCGCGGGGAATGTCGATGTACACTGGTCGTTTGTACTTATAACATGCGTCCAATACACGATCGATCTCACTAAAAGCTGTTGCCGGGTTGTTTAACTCTGTTGCTGCAATACAGAGTTTCTCGAACACCTCCAACTGGGTACTAAAGTCACGAACTTTATGATGCAACAATGGATTGTTGACTCGCTCCTTGAGTCCGGGCGAACCTGTCAGCATCACAACCGGGGACTTCTCCGCAAAAGCCCCCGCTACGCTGTTGCACACCGACAAACCACCCACACAATAAGTCACACACAATGCGCCCATGCCATGTATGCGAGCATAAGCGTCCGCTGCAAACCCTGCGCAATCCTCGCGTGTACAGCCGACAACGCGTATGGGACTCTCTTCAAGCAAACTGTAGAAACGAAGCACATAGTCGCCGGGAATCCCAAAACAATCATGAATT
>JBEICB010000198.1:0-8732 GCA_040373655.1 Pirellula sp.
GCGCTTGCCCGACTCCGTCAGGATTAAACGGAAATCAGTTTTATTTCGGTGACGTAACTTCTACTGGCGGAAACGTGCATGCAGAAATTCAGTATGTGACCTATCGCAACGATACTTTTGCGCCAGACCCAGTTCCCGAACCAACTAGCATCGCGATCTTCTCAATCGGTGGATTGCTCTCTTATGCGACCCGGCGGCGCATGAAACACAAGCAATAGTTTTTCATCAACTAAAATAGTTCCCGAACCGGTTTGCCACCGTCTACGATTGGGGTAGGCCGGTTTTGAAAGTCGTTCACGCGCATCTCGGGATTGATCCCAAGCGATTCGTAAACTGTTGCAGCTAGATCCTCAGGGGATACCGGACGCTCCAATGCATAAGCTGCATCTTTGTCAGATCTGCCGATTAAGTTTCCTCCCCGGACTCCACCACCGGCAATCAACGCTGGGAAAAGTGTGCTCCAGTGGTCACGTCCCCACTGTGCATTGGCGGTTGGTGTTCGCCCCATTTCACCCATTGCTATGACCATAGTTTCATCGAGCATGCCACGTTCCTCCAAGTCGACTAAAAGACTAGAACATGCTTGATCAAAGGTTGGTAGAAGATGCTTCCCGACGTCGTCGCTATTGCGGTGGGAGTCCCAGCTGTATCCATCGACGCAATCATACTGCACAGTTACAAATCGAACCCCGGATTCGATCAGTCGGCGTGCCATTAGCGTGGACTGTCCAAAAAGATGCCGTCCGTAGCGGTCTCGTACAGCGTTAGGTTCACGTTGGATATCGAGCGCTTCGCGTGCATCCTTCGATGTCGCTAATGAAAATGCTCTTTGTCGAAAAACATCCAAGGGCGTTTCACCGTGTTCAATGTACTTTTCTCGCTTGCGTTCAACCTGGGTCAGTTGGCGATTTAGCTGTTGCAAGAGTGAATGTCTCGCATTCATTCGGTCGATAACAAGCCCTTCGCGTGTGTCCAATCCCGAGATCCCGAAACGCAATTCTTCGTCAGAACAATCACGCCAGTAAGGGTTGTCCTCCTTGCTCCGCTTATCAATGCGCGTGGTCAGTGGATTGTAACGCTGGCCCAGCCATCCCGCATGTTCTCCTGGACGCGGATACTGGCCATCTTCCTGAAGCCGACCAAGCGAATTGGGGACCACCATGTAGGAAGGCATTGGTCGATTAAGCCCCGCGTGAGCCTGATCGACATACTCCACCACAGAACCCATCGAAGGCCAATCGCGTGGGGTCGGAGCAAATCCACCCCCGATCGGTACATGCCATCGCTTGCCGGTCTGCAAGTAATGGGCTCCGCCGCTATGGTCGTTAAAATTATGGCTCATTGTCCGGATTACTGCGAAACGGTCCGCCAAGTTTGCAAGTTTCGGAAGGTGTTCGCAGATCCGCAATTCGGGATTTTTTGACGGGATCGGCTTGTACGGGCCCCGAATCTTTTCAGGGGCCTCTGGTTTCATGTCAAACGTCTCAAGCTGGCTCGGGCCGCCGAACAGAAACAATACGATTACCGATTTGCATCGACGATTTGGTAGCAGGCCATTTCCTGTGCTCCCACCGACTGACTCACCTGCAGAAACGGATTGGGACTCCAAGCGTAAAATGTCCGACAGGCCGATCCCGAACAGGCCTGCAGTACCAACCTGCAAGATGCGACGCCGGTGCGCAGAATACCCTCCGCCTCGTTCGTTACCTAAAACGCTGAGCATATGGGAACCTCCTGCCTTAAACACGCTTTGGGCGTCGTTGAGGAACACTTAGCCCCGATATCGATTAGCCCCGATATAGAGGAGATCAAATCTCGATCCTCCCCACGACTTAATCGGGATAAGGCTAAAGTCAAATTCGTCTCCAACCTCTTTAGGATGGATTTCCTCCCACTATAAGTGATTTTCGTCATTTATTACCACTTTATTTCGCTTTTGGCCTACATAATTCGTCGTGAGCGAAGGAAATTTGGAGAACATTCACGAAAGCCCTGTGTCCTTACCGATTGACGGAAGAGAAATTTTCGGTGTAATTTCCGCCGTAAACATAGGGGATACAAGGGCTTTGGGCTTCCTACCGTTCTTGATACGCCTTACATTTACGACTTGATTTGGTCCCGCTCAAAGGCGGGGTTTTACAAGATCCTTGCGAATTGATTGGTTGCCGAAGGCTCGCGTCGTTGTGGGCCTGTGTTCAACGTTTTTCCATTGTTTGCCAATGGATTGAACATGGCGTGAATTCGCAGAAACCGCAGAAGGAGATGATTGTGGCAAACGAACTCGTTGGCAAATTGATCGAAGCCGGTGCTCACTTCGGACACCGAGTGAGCCGATGGAACCCCAAAATGGCCCCGTACATTTACGGGCGCAAGAACCTAATTCACATTATCGACATCCGCGAAACGCTACGCGGTATGCTCCGGGCTAAGAAGTACTTGAGCCAAGTTGCCGCTGGTGGATCGCTCGTTCTTTTTGTCGGCACCAAACGACAAGCATCCGAAGTGATTCAACGCGAAGCTACCCGTTGTGGAATGCCGTTCGTTTCCGAACGTTGGCTCGGTGGATGTTTGACCAACTTCCGTACCATTCGCGACCGAATGGGCCGTCTCGAAGAACTCGAGAAGATCATGAACAGCGATCAGATCAACGGCTATTCGAAGAAGATGCAGTCCGCTTTGAACCGCGAATATCGCAAGATCTACCGAAACCTTAACGGTATCCGTACCCTAAACCGCATTCCTGAATGTCTCGTGATCATCGATCCGAAGAAAGAAAAGAATGCAATCCGAGAAGCCAAAGCACTCGGAATCACCACCGTCGCTCTGATCGACACGGATTGCGATCCAACCCAAGTCGACCTGCCAATTCCAGGTAACGACGACGGTATCCGCTCGATCGATCTGATCGTTAAACAACTCGCAGATGCGATTCTCGCGGGCAAGTCAGAAAACCCAGAATTGATGAAGACCGTTCCGCAAGCCACTCCAGCCAGCGGTGCGAAAGACACCATCTCGGAGATGGCGGAAATGGCTGAAAAAGCCAACATGGAATAACTCAAACGACACGTATCGGTTTCTTTTTTGCTTAATGGAGAGTGAACATGGCAGAGATTTCTGCTGGCGCGGTGAAGGCACTGCGCGAAAAGACTGGATTGCCGTTGATGGATTGTAAGTCCGCATTGACGGAAGCTGCTGGGGATGAAAACCGCGCTATCGCGATTCTTCGCGAACGCGGTCTCAAGCTCAGCGAAAAGCGATCTGACCGAGAAACCGCTTTCGGTCGTTTCGGGATTTACGCCGGTGGTGATAAGACCGCAGGTGCTATGGTCGAACTCAAGTGCGAAAGCGCACCGGTTGCTGGGAACGAAGAATTCGTTCAACTTGCAAACGACTTCGCAGAGGCGCTCGCGAAAAGTAACGCTAAGTCAGCGGAGGAACTTCGCGGTCAACCTTCCCCATCCAAGCCCGGTCAAACAGTCGGCGAACAGTTCGACGAACTGTTCAACCGTATTCGTGAGAAGTTTGAAATCGGTCGTATGGTTCGAATCGAAGGTCCTACCGGCGGTTACAGCCACAACTCGACAACCGTCGCTGGCGTATTGCTGGGACTTCAAGGAAGCAACGATGCCGCTGCTCGCGACATCGCCATGCACGTCGCTGCAATGCGTCCAGCTGCCTTGAACGCGGCTGAACTTGATCCTGCAGTGATCGAAACAGAACGCAAGACCCTCACGGATCTCGCTCTGAAGGAAGGCAAGCCCGCAAACATCGTCGACAAGATGGTCGAAGGTCGTTTGCGTCAGTTCCTCGCAGAACGCGTTCTGCTTGAGCAATCCTTCGTGAAAGATGAAAAGCAAAGCGTCGGGCAATTCGCCAAGTCCAACGGATTGAGCGTTCACAAGTTCGTGCACCACGTCCTCGGTGAAACAACGACCTAGTGGCTCTTGCCCAATGGCATTGAAAAGTCAACGAGAAAAGGCTCTGGATTTAACCCCAGAGCCTTTTGCGTTTTCTAAAATCTGAATCTAGCCCTTCGATCAATAGTCGTTACTTCAACGGCGAAAAACTAGTCGGCTTCAAAAACCAACTTTTCACTCCCGCGCCAACCGTCAACGACCCGCCAGCACTCTTCTCCGAATCCGTTCGAACTTGATTCCAAACCGGATCATCTCGAAACTTTCCAAATGATGCCTTCTGTGCATCGACCGACGCGTGAGTCAAGAAATAGACGAGCGAGTTTCCAGTTGCTGGTAGATCGTCCGAGATTTCTGCCTTCGCTTGTCCAATCGGAGAGACGGCTTCTAGCAATGCAGAGCCTTTCATTTCTTCACCCTGGGCTACAGACCAATAGACAACGTTGGTCATCCCATACTTCTTAAACAACTCCATTGTATGATTTCGGAATCGGTTGTTTAACGCCACAAGGTTGCCTGGAGTTGCAATATAGGTGCGCAATTCAAACACCCGATTGCCGATGTTTTCTTCCACTAGCTTTGGACTGTAATCGTTAGTCGTCAAGAATATCCGAGTCACCGATTTGGTGGGTTTCTTGCCATCGACGGCGCTCGCTTCATACGCGGTCTGCCAAGCAGGATCCGAGCCAAAGGATTGCCAAGACGCATCGCAGGACTTTCGGTCTGCATGCTTGATCAAAGTCACTACGCGTGGGTCGTTTGGATCGTTGGGGGTCCAAGCGCCGACGAGCTCGATCTTGTGTTTGTTTAGAAATGGAACGCCGGTTGTTTCCATGAATTTCAGCAGATCTCCTTGGCGGCCTTCTTCTGGGGTGTAGACCCGAAGTTCATACAGCGATTCCTCTCCGCGTACCGATTCCGATCCCATCATCCCAAAAACTCCCATTAATCCCCCAAGTAAACTTGGAATAAACGCCCGAACAAACGACTTCATGATTCCCTCATTTCAAACCTTAGTGTTCGCTTAACGGTGCGAATTTTCACCGTTACAATCTTCTGTTGTTGTACCCTTGTTCTATCCTCAAAGGTAGACCTGGTCCCAAGGATCTACCTTTCCAATTCGAGTTTCCTATGTGCCGCTATTTTTCCTCTGGCGTCCCTTGCTCTATTTCTGCTCTCGTAGCCAGCATCGGAATAATGAACTTTTCATGGTGCTGTTTAGCCTCATGGATTTTGACACAATCCTTGCTCTTGGCTCAGACACCGCAGTCACCATTTGAACTTCCTCGCACCCCATTGATCCACCTCGAAGCTACAAGCTTGCTCGCTGTAGATCCAGCCATAACAGACGACGAAAAACCAAGAACGGTAGAACGCTGGCAAGACAAATCTCCTCAGCACTGGGACTTCGTTGCGATTGACCCAAGTCATGCGCCATCTCTGATGCGTTTCTCAGAGGGGGCCACGGTTCGATTCGACGGTTCCGACGATGCCCTACGATTGTTTAGCCCCCTAAAAACACTCTCTTCCGGTAGCATTTGGTTGGTGGTTGCTCCTCACCAAAACCCGGGGGATTTTCGTGGTCTACTCGCGACGAACGCCCCAGGTCGACGAGACTACATGTCCGGATTCAATGTGGATCTCGGTCCCGGTCCATCCCTGCGATGGGATACGATTAACATTGAAGGTCAAGGGTTCTCAGGCGCTCGCAACTTATCCTCTCAACCAACTCCCTTTGGCACCCTTTGCGTACTGTGCATCGTCTTCGATTCGTCCACACGCGAAATTATTCTTTATGTAGATGGACAAGAATCTGGACGGCGTCCGTGGGAAGCACGCGAATTCTCTATCGAAGAATGGACGCTAGGTGCGAGGTTTTACACCAATGGCCCCGGGGAGCAACAAATTCGTGGAAACACTGCCTGCGATATTGCAGAGCTGATGGTCTTTGACGGTCTTCTGGCCGCTGAGGAGCTGAAATCTCTAAACGAAAAATTGGTTACAAAATATGCCGATCTCAAAAAGTCGCTTCCGTCGTTGCTTCAGAAAAAACTGCTGACTGAACCATTGGTAAAACACTCCAACCCACCTGCTGTGCAGATGCTTGTCGGTGGCTTTGAAGTCCATCGACTTCCGGTGGAAATCACTAACGTCAACAACGTGGCGTATCGCCCTGATGGAGCCCTTGTAACATTGGGTTACAACGGAGACGTTCATATCCTTCGCGATACCGACGGGGATCAATTGGAAGATACCCCTCAAGTGTTTTACAAGAACAACGGTGCGTTACGCGGTCCTATTGGAATGCAGCTCTTGCCTTCTAACGATTCTCGAGGTTGGGGGGTGTTCGTTGCCAGCAAAGGGAAAGTTTCGCTGTTACTCGATCGCAATCGAGATGACAAATGCGATGAAGAAATCATCATTGCACAAGGCTGGGAAGAAATCACTCAAAACGTCGACGCCGTTGGACTTGCTATTGATCGCGAAGGTTCAATCTATTTCGGTCTAGGAGCTGCGAATTACGCGAATGCATATTTGATCGACGACGCAGGTTCTAGCAAATTTGATATCAAGAGCGATCGAGGTACGATTCAAAAGGTGTCTGCGGATTTCTCTCGACGCGAAACGATTTGTACTGGTGTCCGATTCCCCATCGGTATCGCTTTTCATCCAAACGGAGACTTGTTTTGTACAGATCAGGAGGGGGCTACTTGGCTCGCAAATGGAAACCCGTTTGATGAATTGCTTCACATTGAACCGAATCAGCATTACGGATTTCCACCCAGGCACCCCAAGCATAATCCGACCGTCTTGGACCAGCCTTCGGTCTTTGATTACGGTCCACAACACCAATCGACTTGCGGTCTTATCTTCAATACTGCCGCTCAATCCGGTACTTGTTTTGGTCCAGAGTTATGGGAAGCGAACGCAATTGTCTGCGGAGAGTCGCGGGGAAAACTTTGGCGCACGCAACTAGTTAAAACGCCCGATGGATATGTTGCACAAACACAATTGGTCGCAGCTCTACAGGAACTTACCGTGGACTCTTGTGTTAGTCCTCAATCGGATTTAGTGGTTGCTTGTCACAGCGGCCCTCCTGATTGGGGAACCGGTCCGGCGGGGATCGGCCATCTTTATAAAATTCGCGCTAACAAATCGCCCACACATAGACCGATCCTGACCTGGCGAGATTCCCCAAACAGCATCAAGATCGCTTTCGATCATCCCGTAGATCCGTCTCAATGGTCTGACATATCCCAACGGATTCGAATCGATGCTGGCTCTTATGTCCGAGCCGGAGACCGTTTTGAAAATTTGATTCCACCCTACGCAGTTGTACAGGCCCAAGGACTGAGTCCTCGCGGCGATCTACCCGTAACGTCGGTTGGTCTTAGCCCTGATCGACGCACTCTATCGGTACAATTCAAATCCAGCGAATCCTACGAACAGAGAACACAAGACACGATCGCCATCACCTTACCAAACGCTATCCCCCAAGCTGAAAGTAGCTTTGGTTTCCTGAAGACGATCATTGAACAGCGGCAAGAAATCGAGGTTGACGCACAACCATACGGAGTCCTGGTCCATTGGGATCGAGAGCCCTCTCAAACAGCGCCTAATGTTGCTTCCGCGCTGGACGAGGGGGACTGGATCGGTTGGATACCTCACCTAGATCTCGCCGTCTCAAAAGCACTTACCAAAGGAAGCGCGGAACACGATCGACTTTGGAAGTCACTGGAAGGGAAAGGGGTACTTAACCTCTCTACCCAATTCGATACTAGAGATATCTACCGACCGAAGATTCAGCCAGGTGCAAAAATCGACTACCAATGGCCCGAAGAATATGTCCAGTGCACATTGTCTGTCGCTGGTGCACTTCTATCGAACTACAAAGAACTAAGAAGCGTTCAAACTTCGGTTAAACAATCCGCCCCTGTTTCCACTCAGGAATGGAAGGGTACAGAGGATCACTATCGGTTTGATCCCAAGAATGGTACGGGCCCGGTCATACAACTGAAATGGTCGATCACTAAATCCGATGGGGCCATTCAGACAACCGTTTTACTTGCGACACAAGAAAATAGTGCCCCTCGTGCGATCTCGCTAAACCGCTTTCTCCTTCCGTGGGTTCAATCGCAGGAAGATACCACTTTAACAGAGTCGCTTCAATCGAACCTCACGCAACTTGAAGGAGGTAATTGGGGGGCTGGGCGAAAATGGTTCTTCAGCGATACCCTTGGTTGCGCAAAATGTCATGCTGAACCAGGTTCCGGTATTCCTCCCGTTATTGGCCCTGATCTCTCCAACCTCCCCTCTCGCGATTACGCAAGTAATTTGCGGGACATTCAATATCCTAGCCATACGATTAATCCGGAGTTCATCGGACATCAAATCCGTTCAAAAGATGGAACAGTCCTCACAGGAGTACTCCGTGATCGTGGCTCGAAAATTCTCGTTGGCGATACACAAGGAAAAACGACTGAGATTGAAAAAGAAGACATCGAACAGATGCTCCCTTCTCAACTTTCAGTCATGCCAAATGGACTGCTTGAAAAGCTCAACGAGGAGCAAATCAAAGATCTACTGACCTATTTGATGAAACCAGCACCATCTATGCCACTGTCTGGTCCAATCTCAGCGCCAGCGATGAGGACAGCTCAAGAAGTTGCGAGAGTGCTTGAGGGTTCCGAAACGAATCTATCACCTGCGAGAGCCTTAAACATTGTGCTTGTAGCAGGCCCAAAAGACCATGGTCCGAGCGAACACGATTACCCCGCTTGGCTACTGCAATGGGGGCAGTTGTTGACCGCTGCAGAA
>JBEICB010000077.1:0-21503 GCA_040373655.1 Pirellula sp.
GATGAAACTCCCGATATCGCCGGCGTTAGCCACTTCCTCGAACACATGATGTTCAAAGGCACCCCACGCCGCTCCTCCGTAGACGTCAACCGCGAACTCGATGAACTCGGCTCCCAATCCAACGCCTACACCAGCGAAGAACATACCGTCTACTACATCAGCATCCTCCCGGAAAACCAACTCCACGCACTCGATCTCCTCTCCGATATGATGCGACCCACCCTCCACGAAGATGACTTCGTTACCGAAAAACAAGTCATCCTCGAAGAGATTGCTATGTACGACGATCAACCACCCTACGGCGCTATGGAAAAACTCTCCGAAGAATTCTTCGGAAACCATCCCCTCGCCACCCGCGTCCTCGGTACCAAAGAATCCGTTACCAACCTGACCGCCTCGGCTATGAGGGATTACCACGCCGCACGCTACGCACCCAATAACCTCTGCCTCGTCGCCACCGGCGCTGTCGACTTCGATCAACTCGTTCGCGATACCCAACGACTCACCGAATCTTGGACACCCTCCAACTCACAACGCAAACTCTTCCTACCCTCTCCCACCTCCAAACACCTTCAACTCATCCACCCTCCCGCTACCCAACAATACACCATCGAATTCGCCCCAGGACCCGGTTACCTCGACGAAAATCGATACGTCTCCCGCGTTCTAGCAACTATCCTCGGCGATGACTCCGGAAGCCGACTCTTCTGGGAACTCGTCGATAACGGACTAGCAGATACCGCCGTCTGCTTCACCCAAGAATTCCAAGACTGCGGCGTATTCGGCGCCTACCTCGCCGGTTCCCCCGACCAACAACCCCAAAACTGGGAAACCCTCCAAACCATCCTCGCAAACGCCAATTCACTACCCATCGACGAAAAAGAACTCGAACTCGCAAAAAATAAAATCTGCGCGTCCCTGATCCTCGCCTCCGAAAGACCCAGCAACCGACTCTTCTCCGTCGGAAACGCTTGGACCATCCGAAATACTTACGAACCCGTCGGTCCCGCTAGCGACCACTACCGGAATGTTTCACTCGACCAAGTCCAACACGCCTTCGAACAACTCGCCTCCCGCACCAGAGTCAGTGTCAGCGTCGGCCCAGAATCCTAGCCAACTGCACTACCCTGCGCCACCGATAAAAAGTCCCCCACAATTTCTGCTCCGCTTCTAATTCCACAAGTCACTCCGATGGCCTCCCCCGCATCTTCGAACCCCACCATCTGCATCGAATCTATCCGCGCCCAATTCCCCGCCCTCGCACGCACTCACAACGGACAACCCCTGATCTACCTCGACGGCCCCGCAGGTACCCAAGTCCCCCTCTGTGTCGCCGATCGCATCCATCAAGCCTTCATCAACCACAGCGCAAATCGAGCCGGTAAATTTATCACAAGCATCGAAGTCGATCAGGTAATGGACGAAGCCCACCAAGCGGCTGCGGATCTATTACAAGCCACTGATCCGAAGTCCATCGCGTTCGGCCCAAATATGACGACCCTTACCCTCGCATTCTCTCGCGCTCTCGCCAAAACTTGGAAGCCCGGCGACGAAATACTTGTCTCCAATCTCGATCACGACGCAAACTACACCCCCTGGATCCTCGCCGCACAAGATGCAGGTGCCACAGTAAAAATCATCGAAATCAACCCCGATGACGCAACACTTAACCTCGACTCCCTTCAATCTCTCCTCTCCCATCGAACAAAACTCGTTGCTCTTACCGCTGCTTCAAACGCTGTCGGATCCCTCACCGATATCCCAACTATCGCTAAATGGGTTCACGACGCCGGCGCTGAACTGTTCGTCGATGCCGTCCACTTCGCCCCTCACCGTCGTATCGATGTCCAAGCCTGGGATTGCGACTTCCTCGTCTGCTCCGCGTACAAGTTCTTCGGCCCTCATATCGGTATCCTCTACGGGAAACCAAACCGCATGCAAGAACTCTCCCCCTACAAACTTCGCCCCTCCCCAAACTCCATCCCTGGACGTTGGATGACCGGTACCCAAAACCATCCCTGCATAGCTGGACTAACCGCCGCTATCGATTACATCGCCTCCCTAGACCCCTCCAACTCCACCTCCCGCTCCCAACGCCTCAATAACGCTTTTCAATGGATCCAAAAAGTCGAATCCGATCGCATCTCTCAACTCCTGGATGGACTCGGCAAACTTCCCCAAGTCAAGCTCTTCGGAATCAAAGACCCGCAAGACACATCCCGACGAGCACCAACACTCGCATTCCAAATCAACGGGCTCGATTCCCATACCGCCGCCGAAAAACTAGCCGAACAAGCCATCTGCGCCTGGCACGGAAACTACTACGCCCTACCCCTGTCTACCGCTCTCAAGACAGAACCCCAAGGAATGGTTCGGCTCGGTTGTATGCACTACAATACCGAAGAAGAGATCGATCGAACCCTTCAAGCCGTCGCAAAACTACGATGAAAATTCTTCGTTGCTTGCGACCGCACCACTGATTCCCAAGACGCACACAATAGCCATGAGTTCCTCCGTATCCCGCACTTTCGCCTCCATCATTCTATGGGCACCCCTGCGAACTCTTCTGCTCGCCTCCACTCTCGCCTTGCCCCTCTCACTCCTTTACCCCCTGTCAACTAACCAATACCTGACGACTCACCAAAACCTCGCGAACGCTCAAGATCCGACCTCCTCGCAAAACGCCCCTGTCTTCTCAGGCCCCCAACCAGGCGAACCATTACCATCCTTCTCCTTTCTCGCCTCCTTCGCTCACCCCGATCACAAACCATCAAATACGAACAACCCAGCTGATCCCAATCCCCTAACTCCCCTCCCGCTGAATCCAGTCGAACAAGCAAAAGACTCTCCTCTCCTTTTGATCTTCGTTCACGATGTCAACCGTCAATCCGTTGCAATGACTCGCGTACTGGCTAACTACGCTCACTCCCGCCAAAAAGATGGTCTTCACACCTCGGTGATCTTCCTCGGTGATGATACATCGGGCGCCCAAGCAAACATCAAACGTATTCAACACGCACTCTGTCAAAATGCTACAACCGGTGTCTCACCCGATGGCCGCGAAGGACCCGGGGCACTGGGACTCAATCGAAACGTCCAACTCACTATCCTCATCGCAAAAGAAAAAAAGGTCACTGCAAACTTCGCACTCGTTCAACCCAGCCTTCAAGCCGACCTGATGAAAGTAGTTCGAGCTCTCATCGAACAAGTAGGCGGCCCAGAGCCTAAGCTTAGCGATCTTATCACTGAGCCCTCCATGGCTAGATCAGCTAACGAACCATCCTCTCCATCCGTCGATGCAGAAGCACTCCGCGCTCTGCTTCGACCACTGATCCAAAAGGATGCATCCGACGAACAAGTCGATGAAGCAGCGATCAGTGTTGAACAAGCGATCGCAGACTCCGCACCACTGAAAAACGAAATCGGTCGTATCGCGCGAACGATCGTCTCGAGCGGTAAACTAGAAAACTACGGTACTCCGCGTGCCCAAGAAATCCTGAAGATCTGGTCCGAAAAATACGGTAAACCATCCCGGTAATCTTCCCAACGACAACCGACGGACTCTTCTTTACCTTGCGATGATCCAAATCAAATCTCCAACTCATTCGCAACCTCACTCAGCAACCACTCTCGCGATCCGTTACTCTATTCTCCTTCTGATATTCTCACTCCCGATCTTCCAAACACACTGCCACACTCTGGCTCAAAGCGTAACCCCCACTCCAACAAACTCTCAAGCTCCCTCCTTTCAACTCGATATTCTTCCCACGCTAACCCAAGCTGGTTGCAATAGCGGTGCTTGCCACGGCGCTGCCGCCGGCCGCGGGCATTTCTTCTTGTCCCTTTGGGGCTCAAACCCAACGGCGGATTACCAACAAATCGTCCTCGCACACCAATCCAGACGCATCAATTTCTCTTCTCCCGCCGATAGCCTCCTCCTAGCAAAACCAACCGGACGGATTGCTCACGAAGGCTCCGAACTCTTTGACCCTCAAAGCTCCCAAGCTCAATTACTCGAGCAATGGATCGCTCACGGTGCCCCGCAAGGCCCTCCCGTTCAAGTAACCAACCTCACGATCGAATCTCAACAAGTCTCACCCACCACATTTTTATTAAGCACTTTCGCAACACTGCAAGATGGTCAGCAATTCGACGTTACCGACAGAACAAAATGGGAAGTCGATCCGAATGGCCCTATCCGAATCGAGAATTCTCCAAATCCCATCAACACCGCCCAAGCAAACACAAATTCCCCTATTCGCGTCAGCCTCGAACAACCTGGCCGACATGTCCTCGTCGCAAGATTTGGGGCCGCCTTCCAAGCGATCGCGCTCGTCTCGCCCTACGACTCTACTACCAACTCTCCCCCAACAGATAACAACAACGCGGCAACAAACCCAGTCGACCGTTGGATCAACCTCGGCTTAGAAAAAGCCAATCTTACGCATGCACCCACTGTCGATGAACGAACATGGCTAAGACGTGTCACTCTTGACCTCACAGGAAAACTTCCCTCCCTCGAAGACATCACTCGTTTTGAATCCATTCCACCCGAAACTCGATTAGATTCAACAATTGATCACTTACTGAATTCCAACGACTTCAATTCCTATTGGACATTCCAATTGGCCCGTTGGCTCGCCCTACGCCCCTTGCCAAACGACCAAGCCTCAACAACGGCATACGAGTCATTTCTGCGTGATCTCATGCAACAACGGCGTTCCTGGAAATACCTTGCCCAAGAATTGATCCAAAGCACCGGGCCAAGCGACACGAACGGAGCCGTAAATTTTGCCAGACTTACAGGAGATCCACGCGCACATGCCGAAGCCGTCAGCAGATTTTTTATCGGTGCACGCTTGCAATGCGCAAATTGCCACAACCACCCCCTAGATCAATGGACCCAAGACGATTACCACGGCTTGGCCGCAATCCTAGCAGGCATCGATCGCGGAAAAAACGTTCGCTACACCCCCTCGGTGCGTGTTACGAACTTGCGAACCAACGAGCCTGCGATACCAAGAATCCCCGGCGTCCGAGATCTGCCTCCACACACCGATGACAAATCTGTACGAGAAAACTTCCAAGCCCTCTCGGACTGGGTTCTCGGCATTGAATCGGTTCTCGGCATTGAATCGGTTCTCGGCATTGAATCGGTTCTCGGCATTGAATCGGTTCTCGGCATTGAATCTCTGCCCCATAGTACAACACTCCCTTCACCAAACCATCCACCATTCGCTCGCGCAATCACCAACCGTCTCTGGGCTTCCATGATGGGACGCGGCCTGATTGATCCCATCGATGACCTCCGTAAAACAAACCCACCCTCTCACCCTGAACTTTTTGATGCCCTAACTCAGATTTTCATCCAAGCAGACTATCACCCCGAACCTGTCCTGCGAGCGATCGTCTCTTCTCAAACCTACCGGAGAGAATCCTACCGGATACGTGCCAATCCAAAAGTAGATCCTAGCTTCTATGCCGTACGCATCGATAAACCACTTCCCCCTGAAGTCCTTTACGATGCAATCCAAAATGCAATTCTCAATTCCGATCCAAATCCTAACTCTTCGAATACTCTACCTATCCAAGAAAGATCCACCTCAGCCCTAACTTGGCTCGATCCAACCATCCCGTCAGAGTCCCTCGATATCCTTGGTAGATGCAAAAGAAGCGTCCCTTGCGATACATCATCCGCAAACATGGGACTCTCGCAACAACTCCACTGGATCAATGGACCTGTCGTCAACAAACCCCTCTCAGACCCGAACGCGTTCTTCCACCAAGCGATCGCAAAAGGGGAATCCAATCGAGAGATTCTGCAACAAGCCTACCTAAGAGCGTTTACTCGCCCCATTCCAACTGATCAATCTGATCACTGGCTCACCCAAATCCCCACCGACACCTCCGACCGTAAACACTGGTTCGAAGACTGGTTCTGGACTTTGCTCAGCACCTCTGAGTTCCTGCTAAATTAAAGGAACAATGATGGAAAACACCGCTATGAACTTCAGCCAACTCCTTCGCCCCAACCTCCAAGCGTTCCACCGACGCCACCTCCTGCAATTCAGTCTCGCACTCCCTTTCGCTTCGGGAGCTCCTAAAGCTTCCTCAAGTTCTAGTGAGACCCCAAAAGCATTCGGAACCGCAAAGCGTTGCATCCTGCTGTGGCTCGATGGCGGACCGAGCCACCTGGAAATGTGGGATCCCAAACAGGATGTCCCAATCGAAGTACGCGGACCTTTCTCCTCGATACCAACCTCCGTGCCAGGTACACACTTCTCAGAACACCTCGAACGCTGTGCCACCATCGCCGATCGCATGACAATCATCCGCTCAATGACCAGCCCTCTCGGTGAACATGGACTAGCAAATCAATATGCGCTGACCGGATATCTACCTTCACCTAATCTGATCTACCCAAGCTTAGGATCCATCGCTGCTTACCAATCCCAAGTAAGTTCGCAAAACAGAAATCAATCTCAAACCAACGCCCCCACAGTACTTCCTCAATCCCGACTACCATCTTATATCGGAATCCCTGAACCTCGCACGGGCCTCGGAGCAGGCTTCCTCGGTTCAAACTCTGAACCTTTCTGGATCGGGAGCGACCCAGCACAACCCTCCTTCCAAATCCGCGATCTCTCCCCACCCTCTGACTTCGCACGAAACCGCATTACAAGGCGTCGAAAGATGCTCGAGGAACTAAGAAAATTCGATCACTCCGATAACACGAGTCTGAACGCCGCCTTTGAACTGGTGGAAGACATCCAAGCAAAACAAGCCTTTGAATTGCAACCTGAAACCCAAAAGACAAGAGAACGCTATGGGCCTAGAACGTTCGGGCAAAGCTGCCTCTTAGCAAGACGACTGATCGAACACGATGTCCGATTTGTCTCTGTCATTCAACCCGGATGGGATACCCACGAAAACCTTTCCGTCTCACTCCGCGATGGCTACTCGGGTGCCAAAGTAGGCGTCGGTCTTATCCCGACATTCGATCAAGCCACCTCCGCACTGATTGAAGACCTCCAAGAACGAGGACTACTTGAAGAAACCCTAGTTATCGCCATGGGGGAATTCGGTCGTACTCCAAAACTCAACACACGAGGCGGTCGTGATCACTGGCCAAGAGTCTACAGCGTGATGCTCTGCGGCGGTGGACTCCCCCAAGGCCTCGTATTCGGTCAAAGCGATAGGATCGGTGAACAACCCTCCTCCAACCCCGTAACGCCAGCAGATTTGATCCACACAATCCTCATTCGATTGGGGATCGATCCTGCCTCAGTCCTCTCAACTCCTGACGCACGTCCAATCCCCATCAACCAACACGGTAAACCCATCGATGCACTGCTCACCTAAGTGGTTACCGCTCCCATATCGCCACCACCCGCGAAATCAAAACGTGACAAATCGTGTTTGGGTCTCCAGTCTATTCGTGTTCTTGACCGTATGGCTGACCGTCACCCTATCACGCTCCCAAGATCCCTTGCCATCAAACGACAAAAATTCGAATTCCTCGGCACCTTCGATCACCTACGAGGCGATCACTTTCGTCAACCCTCGCTTATCCACCGCGATCCCAGATGTGGCACGTGATCAGTGGATCATTGCAAACCAAGCCGAGATACAGACCGTACCCATTAAAAAACTACACTCTGCATCCAAAGAAGAAAACTGGGAACCCACCCAACGTGTTCTTCATCGATTTCCCCAAATCACAGCATTCGCTCTCTCACCAGACTCCCAACAGTTGCTTGTAGCCGGCGGTTCTCCGGCAGAGCAGGGGGGTGTAAGCCTTTACGACTGGCCGTCCAAACAACTCCTTAGCGAACACACCGTCGATGCTAAAGGGGCTCCAATACCCGATGTCGTCACCGATGTGCAATGGTCCGAGGATGGTAAAAAATGGATCGAAGCACACTGGACCGGCAAAGTCATCGTGCGAGACCAACAAGGAATTCCCCTTTGCGAATTCAATGGACACACCGGCCCAGTCTTTACTTCCATCTTCTGGAATTCCGATATTGCCATTTCCGCTGGTAGTGACCAGTCCATCAAAGTCTGGAGCACAAAGAACGAACTCTCGGATGGTTCCGATCGCTTGCTGAGAAGCTTCGATAACCATACAGCACCAGTTACACGGTTGATGCGTTTCAAAACTGAAAATGGTCAAGCTCGATTGATTTCGTGCAGCCAAGACCAGACGATACGCCTATGGGATCCCTCGATTGGTCGAATGATCCGCTTTATGCGATTTGACGCCCCCCCTACTGCAGCGAACATCACCAATGACAACAACCTTTTAGTCGCAACAAAAGACGCTAAAGCTACCCTTTGGTCGCTACCAAACTTTGAACACATTCAATCATGGAAACTCAGTGGCCGAAGCCCTCGAGCGATCGCAATCGATGATAAGACCCAAGCCGTTATCGTATTCTGTGCTCAATGCGATGCCGAGTAATGATCGCCTAATTAAGCAGAAAAGTTCTGAGCACGCGGGTGATGCTGATCCAACAATGCTTTGCTCTAAATAAGTTCTTTCATCGGCCCATGTCGATCGAGCAAGAACTGTGGTCGCCCCGAAAAGTCAGGGATCGTTGCGGTGCTCACGTCTATTCCTAATCGATGATACAAAGTTGCAAACACCTCTTGATAATGTACCGGCCGATCGTGGGGAACCTCTCCCAACCGATTCGTCGAACCGATCACTTGCCCCGTACGCATCCCTCCACCAGCCAACAAACAACATGATACTTGCGGCCAATGATCCCGGCCCGCATCTTTATTAATCCGAGGTGTACGACCAAACTCCCCCCAAGCGACAACGCTGACATCTTGATCCAAACCCCGCGCATGCAAATCTTCAATCAACGCTGTAATCGCTTGGTCGAATTTCGCTAGCTGCACAGGGAGCCGCTCAAAATTTGAATGATGACGATCCCAGCTACCGAAAGATAAAGTAACACATCGCACCCCAGCTTCCACAAGCCGACGCGCAACAAGGAATTGATCCATCCAATGCGGCCCAGCATCCTCACCAAATGCTGGATCACTACTCCCCCTACCGTAACGATCTCGCAAACTAGGATCCTCTTTCTCTAAATCCACCGCCTCTACCAATCGACTCGAAGTCAATACATCAAACGCCTTTTGAGTCATCGCATCCGCCGCACGATACCCTTCGCTCAAATCAATGTCGCGCCGAAATTGATCCAAACTACTCAACAACGCCTGACGATCCCGCAACCGGTCTAAACTGATGCCATTGAGCCGCATGTTCGCCATCCCCTCACCATCCGGCTGAAAAGCTGCGTATGCCGGCCCGAGAAACCCAGGAAATCCTGGGTTGCTATACGGGTCGTGCTTGCTCTTAATCGATAACCCGACAAAAGGTGGCACCGCCGGATCCACCGTCCCCTGTAACTTCGCAACAGACGATCCCAATGACGGTCGATTATCTTGCCGTCCATTCGCTCCAATCGGATACCCACTCATACATAAATCCGATGCATGCTGATCGGGACAACCATACAGCGAACGTATGATCGCTACCTTATCCATAATCTTCGCAAGTCGCGGAAGATGCTCACAGATCTGAATGCCAGGTACATTCGTCGAAATCGGCTGAAAAGACCCCCGTATTTCTAACGGCGCATCCATCTTCAAATCGTACATATCCTGGTGAGATGGACCACCGGATAAATAAATCATGATCACTGCTTTGTGCCCAAGCGATCTCTTTGCCCCCACCGACGATGACTCTTGTGCATGCAGGATCTGCGGTAACGACATGCCACTGAGCACAGATGTCGCAAGCGTTGTTTGGGTTAGCCCCAATGTTCCGATCTTTAAAAAGTGCCGACGCGTGCGATGGTCGCAGTTCGGAGAAGTCGCAGGTCCAAGAATATCGAGCATGGTAGGATTAACGTTTGGCGGGAATTGGACTTGGGTGTAGCACTGAAAAGTGCCCATTCATCTAGCAGTCCCAAGAGTATACCTGGAATCCACCGCTCAAAGCAATCTAACCCAATCCATCTTCTACCCCCAAGCCGGATCTTGCATACCATTCTCCTCAAATCCCTTGGCTCGCAACAAACAAGAATCACAGTGCCGACACGCAGCCCCTTCCTGCCCTGGGTCGTAACAGGATAACGTCTTGGAGTAATCGACACCTAATTCCAATCCGCGGCGAATAATCTCTCCCTTGGTCCATAGGATCAAGGGAGCATGCAAAATCAGACGGTTCCCCTCCACCGCACTCTTCGTCGCTAAGTTTGCCATCCCCTCAAAAGCTCTGATGTACTCCGGACGACAATCTGGATAGCCACTGTAATCTAGCGCATTGACCCCAACGTAGATATCCAACGCACCGAGCACCTCAGCCCAAGCTAACGCATAAGAAAGGAAGACGGTGTTACGGGCAGGCACATAAGTCAGCGGAATCTCATCACCAATCTCTGCGACCGTCGCGTGTTTAGGTACCTCCAACGACGTGTCCGTCAACGCACTTCCCCCAAACCCTCCCAAGTCCAAATTGACTATCGCATGCTTGATCACCCCAGCCCCCTTGGCGATCTCTTTCGCTCGCTCCAATTCGATCGCATGCCGCTGACCATACCGAAAACTGATCGCGTACAACTCATACCCAGCTTCCCTCGCAATCGCCAAACATGTTGCCGAATCCAAGCCCCCACTGAGCAAGACCACCGCCTTCTTTTTTGCTGTAACCATCAAATCCTCTCATCCCGTTTGGGGAAGCGAACCAGTATCCGGATGCTATAATCCCACCCATGACAATTATTCAGATCGATCAACTGACAAAATCCTACCGCGTCTACCAAAAAAAGGAGGGGCTCCGCGAAGCCATCCGCGGCCTTTTCCACCGCGAATATAAAACCGTCGAAGCAGTCCGAGGAATCTCCCTCCGCGTCGAACCAGGCGAATTCGTCGCCTTCCTAGGACCGAACGGGGCCGGGAAAACCACAACGCTTAAACTTCTCTCAGGCGTTATCTTTCCATCCAGCGGCTCGGCTACCGTTATGGGCTACACCCCCTGGAAACGGGATATGCAGTACCGCCGCAAATTCGCGCTGGTGATGGGCCAAAAAAACCAACTCTGGTGGGACCTTCCCGCACAAGAATCCTTTCGACTCCACCAACAAATCTACGGAATTGATCCTTCCCAATTCCAGAAAAACCTCCAAGAACTCACCGCGCTACTCGATGTGGAAAAACTCCTCGGACGCCCCGTCCGCGAACTCTCCCTCGGCGAACGGATGAAAATGGAACTGATTGCCGCTCTTCTTCATTCCCCCGAAGTCCTATTTCTCGATGAACCAACGATTGGACTCGATGTCGTTGCTCAATACAACATCCAACAATTTCTCAAGCACTACCAAGAACAGCGCAAGATCACCATCCTGCTCACTAGCCACTACATGAAAGATGTCTCCGCATTGTGCCAACGAGTCGTCGTGATCGCCCAAGGCATCATCCAATACGATGGCTCTCTCAACGGTATCCTCGACGCATTCTCAGGCTATAAAGTCGTCCAACTCCAACTCGCTTTAGGACAGTCCTCCCAAGGCCTCGAACGCTTCGGCGAAGTCCTCAAAGCAGACTTGCCACGCGTCTCTCTGCGTGTCCCACGCCCCCAAGTCTCCAAAACACTTGCTGAAATCCTCAACACCTACTCCATCGATGACGTAGCCGTCGAAGACCCACCCCTCGAAGAGGTTATCGCGAAAATGTTTCACTCCATCGCGAATACGCAATGAACGAATCCACCCATCACGATTCTGCCCAAACCTGGCAAAACGCCTGGAAAACTCGCAGCATCATCCTGAAAACAGCCCTCGCAGAACGCCTCGCCTACCGAGGTGACTTCGCTCTCGGCACCCTCATGCGTTTCTTGCCAATCATCACCCAAATCTTTTTATGGTGGGCAATCTTCCAGTCCCTCTCACCCTCTGCACCAAACTCGGCCTCCATCTCCGGATACTCCTTCCACGATATGGTTGCCTACTACCTTCTGACCATGCTCGGTCGCGCCTTCTCGAGCATGCCCGGTCTCTCCTCCAATATCGCTAAAACCATTCGTGACGGCGAAATCAAACGCTACCTCGTCCAACCAATCGACTTCCTCTCCTTCCTCTTCTGGTCCCGCGTTGCACACAAAATCGCTTACTACTCCGTTGCCTTCGGCCCCTTCCTCCTGGTCTTCTTCCTCTGCCGCGGTTACTTCTCCGCCGGTTGGCCCGATCCGACTACCCTCGTGTGCTTCATTCTCTCGCTACTACTTAGCTTTACACTCGGCTTCTATCTAGAATCCTGCCTCGGACTAGTCGGCTTCTGGATGCTCGAAGTCTCCTCGCTCCTCTTCGTCTACATGCTCCTGCAGTTCTTCCTCTCCGGTCACATGTTTCCTCTCGATCTACTACCAGAACCCTTCCGCACCATCGTTAACTACCTGCCTATCAAATACCTCGCCTACTTCCCCGCAGCTGTGTTCCTCGGAAAAATCCAAGGAACCGCACTTCTTTGGGACATGCTTCTGCTCCTCTTCTGGGTCGCCTTCTTCTACGCACTTTCCCGCTGGGCCTACGCAAAAGGACTCACACGCTATAGCGGCTTCGGGGGCTGACGCGATCGCAAATGCGCCTGCCAATAATGCACCGTCTTCGCTACCGCTGTAATCACATTCTTGATCTCCTTCTCGACGCGAAACTTCGGGCCCGCCGGTAAATAAAGTATGCAACCCTCGCGACGCACCGAGATGTTCTCGACCAAGATCGCTCGCAACAACCAAGCCGCCATCTCCTCGCTGGCACATTCAACCGCTACCCAACCCAAATATGGACTCTCCAAAGTCTTTAAACCACTCGCTAACCCTATCCCGCGACGTATCTCTCTCTCCACCTCTCGGTATGAATCTATGTCCGCAACTATCTCATCTTTCTGAACCGGCTCTAGCAACTTCCCACGATGCGGAGGCCCTCCAGCCATCGCTAAATCACAAAACGATGTCCACAACTTGTCCCAAGGCACCTTGCCGGTTTCATCCGAAACAATCGCAACACTCCCCATCGATCGCGGTAAAACCCCATCCAGATTTTCTATGTACTCACCCGGTAACTCTTCCCCCATGCGATCGTGCAAACGACTCAGTATCTTCCAAGCCTCATCCTCCGCAGGCTCCCATAACATCGGACGTGTTCGCAACCCCTGCAATACTCTTTGAATCGCCCAAGTCGCGAACTCATCCTCCGGCACCTCCGCTGCACTCAATACCCAAGGCAATTCCACCAATCGTATCCCCTGTGACTCCGCTTTCCTCCTTCCAAGATCATCCTCTCCATTGATCACCATCCTCCACCCACCCTCCACCTTGCGATTCGCCCAAAAAACGACAATGATGATCCGCTCAATGTCCTCAACCTTCATTCGCGTCTCAACCACTATCCCACGCGGTTCGCTCCCCAACTCCGACATATCACCCAACCACTTCCCAACATCCCAAGCTGTCAAAGGATCCGCAATGTAAACCTTGGGCATCGCCCCATTCCCGTTCCGCCCATACCCAACTCTTGAAAACCACAATGCAGATCTTAAGCCACTGAAATCCCAAACCCACTGGCCAACCTCCTCACCGTTTTCTGCTCCTAAACCATCCTCCCGATTCCCAACTCGTTCATATCCACCAGGCATAAATCCACAAGGCACAAGCACCCATCGCTCATCGCACCCTACCTCTTCCGCTTCTACTCCCTGCCGGACTCCAAAGGACTCGATGCCAACAAATTCACCATCGACCGAATCCCAAACCTCAACCGGGTAACCCAACCGCTGCGACAACTCTCTCCCCACAGCGCGCAATAAACCAATCTCAACTCGTATCAACCCTTCCGTGGCAAACAACACCACGCGATCCCTGCCACTGCGATCCATCATCTTCCTACTCCTGTCAACACATAGACCGCAAACGTCCCTAACCAATGCTCTCCCTCGTAATGCCCACTAAAAACATAACTCAATCCCGCCTCCTCATGCGCCTTAGCACTCTTCGCAAATAGGTCCTTCCAAACCACACCATCAGGCAAACTCGATGCGATCCCAGCCATAGTCCAAGCCCGCGAAAGGTTTAGACCTGCCAAATGGACTAACTTGCCATCTGTCACTTCACTGACAACCACCGGGGTTAAAAGTCCGCGATGTGCGTCCTTTTCGTCCGCAACGTAAAATTTTTCTAACCACTGACGAAACTCCTCTCCCCCCAAGACACGACGCATTAAGTCCGCTTCGTTTAACGATGCCGAAAAGAAATCCTCCCCGGAAGGCTCATACCGTGTTGCGACTCCCCAATCATTCCCGTAATACTCCAGCGATCGCTTGACTATCAACTCCTCCAAACTCTGATTCTTCACTACCCTCGCATAATCCAAAATCTGCCCCAGAGCAAAAGCTGTATCCGGATGCACTCCCGTTCGAATCGGTACCGATAACCTCGGTAAATACCCCATCGTCAACCCGACGATCTCTCGCTCCAACGGACGAAGTACCTCCAACCACTGCCGCCCTTCGACATCATCCCAAGTCTCCAACTCAGCCACTAAACGCAATAACCAAGCCCATCCATACATGCGTTCAAACGAACGGTTCTCCTTCGTCTGAAAATAAGCAACCTCAGCCAAAATCTTCTCAAGCTGCAAGCTTACTCCCAACTTTTTGCGCGACTCTGCCGCTAACGCATGCCCCGGATTGCTCTTGAGCAACCGCACCAACATCCAATGCCCATGCACGCTGCTGTGCCAATCAAAACAACCATAAAAAGCGGGATGCAACTCCTTGGGACTCCTTACATCACTAGCCCCCGCAAGCACATTCGATGGCTTGTTGGGATACTCCCGATCTAAACCCTCTATCGCTAACTTCGCTAACGCCGCCGCTCGGGAATCCTCGATCAAGCGATCTTGCCCCACCGCAATACCAACACACCAAAAACAAAAAAACAACCATCCAAATCGCATCATCTCATCACCACCCTTCCAAACTCAGCAATCCCAACCTAACCCAAATCGCCATCACAATCATCACAAATTCAACTGCCTCGACTCGATCAATACCTTCACCAACCCTAGCCAAACTTCAATCTTTCTTGATTGTATCTGACTCTTTCTCCACCGTAAGCAACGGATTCTGTGAATCCATAACAGTGGTAGCGAAAAAACAAGCTATTGATTTTTATTCAAGCCCGCTCGACGTCGAAAATTCTTCCCCAATACAATTCCTGTTGCATTGTTATGTGGCGTCGCAAAACAACTTTAAACGACCCAAGTCATTTTTTAGTATTCCCGTTTGGAGCTTGAATCATGTTAATCAGATGGCAACAACGGCAAATGGAAGAGAGCTATCTCGGGCAGCTCGAGCAGATGCTTGTCGGACGTTTGCGCAATGCAAGTTACGGTAGACCAATGCGGTCAAAGGCGAGCCTAAGACGCGTCAGCGAACTCTCGCAATTCTCAGTCGACATCAATGAAGAACTCTCTCGACTTGAGACTATGATCGATCAATTCGCTTGGTAATCCTCCCCACACATCCATCGAATCCACTTCGTTGAACGCCTTCCGTACAAAGGCTCAACGCAAAGAGCCCAGCGATCTGTCGCTGGGCTCTTTTTCGTTTTTAATACTCCAAAGTCCAAATTGGACGAACAAACCTAGTTCGTCGGCAGATTCGGCTTCGGTGCATCCGCACCCATCTTCACTGCACCCGGATCCATCAACGTATCCTGCTTGAACTCAGGATTCTTCGCAGGATCCGGTGAGCCGCAACCAACCGAAGCGATCGCAAGCATTCCCAAGGTGCACAGACTTAATGCAAACTTTTTCATTACGCGTTACTTTCTTTAGAGCAAACGAACAGCGAACTACTCGCGTGGATCAACCGTGATGTTGTTGTCAGCAATCGCGTTGATTCGCAAGTAAACTCCATAATCGACGTTCGATGATAGCGTGCTCGCACTGCCATCCGCATACGCAGCTTGGATCAGCGGGCCGTGGAAACTAGATGTTCCCGGCCATTCAGTGTTCACACCCCAAGCACAGATAAACGTTGGCTCGTAAGCATAAGCAGCCGCACGGAACCAAGATCCAGCAGACTTGTAACCCGAACCATCAACTTCCATCGCACGGTTCGCGCCACCTTCATTCGTTCCCCAACCGGCGTGTGAGAAACCTACGAATGCCGCACGGAACACTCCACTAGTGTATGGCGCACGTCGCTTACCGGTTCCGGTTGTCATGAACGGACCACCAAAAAAGCCCGCAGAGTCGGTTTCGGCAACGACCAACGTGTTCGAAGTTCCGTCAGTGATGTCCTTCAATCCGTTTGCTCGCGATGGCGCAAACAATCCAGACATGTCGCCGTTATTGGCAAACCCAAGTCCACCCCAAGGTGCCCAGTTGCCAACCGCAGCGTCCGGCCACCAGTGGAAGCCCTGGCTACCTGCATAACTGGTGGTAGCAATGTTGTGCTGAGCAAACACTTTTTCAGTGTTCGCATCCGATGGACAAAGCAACGTTGCAACCTTCGTGCTAACAATCGGCTGACCCCAAACACGCAACTGATAATTGATGTTCTGATAAGCAGGTGTTTGCTCCATCTGTGGCAAAATCGCTGCCAACCACGTGTGGTGATATGCGTGCTGTTGCAATGGACCACGGCCTGTCCCGTAGTTCACCGACTGTGGAAAGCGCTTGTATGCACTTTCATAGTTCTGCAATGCCAATGCCAATTGACGAATGTTGCTTCCGCACTGCATACGACGCGCTGCCTCACGAGCGGCTTGTACCGCCGGCAACAACAAACCAACCAAAATCCCAATAATCGCGATCACAACCAATAGCTCCACCAACGTGAAACCTCGGCGCTTCGAAGTCTGCCTGAATGTCATGGCTAGAGACCCTTCCGATAAGAAACGAGAAAAACGACCAAACGAATCCGTCCCCGCGAAAACCAACCTCAAAGCATAAGGCCCAATAATACCGCTTTATCTATCCCTAAGCCCGTTTTACGCGAGAATAACTTCCACAAGGAGTGTACCTCGTGGCGTTGTGTCGCGTCAACTATTCCTGGGGTTGTCAAGTGTGGTTTTCCGAGTTTTTTCCGGATTCCCCTCTTTGAGGGTTACGATCCGGCAATCGTTCCACCGTTTCTACCCTCTGGTACCAAGAACCTAAAAATAGCGAACTTGTAATCAAACTTTTTTCCTCGGCTATCTTTTACGACACGGCTAAACTCTTACCTCGTATCCATCCATAACGACCTCCATACCCAAGCCTGAATCCTACGCAAAACCATTCCGATGACTCAACGGCGTGCGAACACCCCCACCTCAAATCCCCCAACCAACCAACGCCCAAACCACTGGCGTCTCGGAGCCCTTCTGATCTGCCTTGTACTACTCGCTCTCTACGCATGGAATCAAAACGCCTACCGTCAGTCCATCAGCAACATCGAGGCTCTCTTAAGTAACTTCGAAAATGAACAAGCAATCCGTCAAATCCAGAAACTGCAGCAATCCTCAGGCGACTCGAGCTCTCTTCGCCTCCTACATGCTCGCGCACTGCGTCAATCCGATAACCAAAACGCATTCCTAAAACAAATCGAGAAATCAAAACAACTCGGCGATTCACCCACTGATCTCGAAAGCGAATTGCTTCTTCAGAAAGCACAAACCGGATCTCTTAACGACCCGATCACCGCAATCAGCACCTGGCTAGAAGCTCATCCTCAAGACTTCGAAATCGGTGCGCATGCCCTCGTGCTCGGACTCCTCAAACAACAAAAATTTGACCTCGCAATCTCATTCCTAAACGCTTGGGATACACAAAACCCAAACTCACCCTGGGTACCACTCTTCCGTTCAATGCTCCACATCTCCAAACGTGAATGGAAACTCGCTATCGATCTACTCGAACCATCACTTACCTCACACCCAGACTTCGTTCCGAACTACCTCCAAGCCGCTACGGCATACGACGGGTTGCAAGATTTCAGCAAAGCCGAACAAGCCCTCGCACGCTACCTACAAAGCGTCCCCAAAGACCAAGACGCATGGCTGAAATACTCAGAGGCGCTCCGAAAACTAGGTCGCGCCGACTTCGCCCTCGACCAACTCCAGGAAAAACTCTCGGCCCAAGAACGCACCCCAAGTCTTCAACTGCAATTCGCAAAACTGCTGCTCGATAACGACGCGAACCAACAAGCGATCGAGTCTCTCGCCCCCCTCGCTAAAATCTGGCCCGAAGATATCGAAATCGCTTCGACCATGAGCCAAGCATATCAACGACTAGGCAATCAAAGCCAATCACAATACTACGCAAACATCGCTGACCAAGGCCAAAGAGAAACCCAGAACATCGATCGAATCCTCTTCGAACTCCTCAGTAACCCAAACCGCTCCGCAGAAGATTGCTTCAAACTCGGCCATTTACTACTACACAAACAATCCAGAGAAAATGGCCTCTACTGGCTCGGCGCTGCTCTGCAAATTAACCCCAATTTCCAACCCGCATTACAAGACATCGCTCTCTATCAACAACGCGCAAAAATTTCTTTCATTCCCTCTAACTCCCCCCCTAATACAACAATACCCAACTCGTCTATAACTACCCCCAATGAGAAAACCATTGCACCCCCCAAGGAAAGAACAAGCCAGTTCCTATTTAGCGAACTAGATCTGGAACTCCCAAACAGCCAATTCCGAGACGGAAGTGATTCAAACCTCTTCTCCTTGGTCGAAACTACAGGCGGCGGCTCGGCTCTCTTCGATTACGACTCCGATGGACAACTCGATCTACTAACCGCCGGCGGAGGTTGGATCGATACCGCAAACCAACGTCTACCTGGTCACCAAGGAGCTCTGTTCCGACACCTGGGTAATTTCAATTTCATACCAACCACCACACAAGCCTGCGTAGACCTATCGAAATCCTACCACTCCGCAATCATCGCCGCAGACTACGATAATGATGGCTTCACCGATTTTCTCGCCACCGGCTACCACGGCCTGCAATGGTTCCACAATCAAGGGGACGGTACCTTCGAATCTGTTCAAATGACCGACGACAAGGCTTGGAGCAGCGCCGCTGCTTTCGTAGACCTCGACTCCGATGGTGACCTTGACCTCTATGTCGTCCACTACGCAAACTGGTCCCTCGAGAATAACCCTACCTGCCCATCCCAATCCGACCCGAATCGACGTGACTATTGCGGCCCCTCCGACTTCCAAGGTCTCCCTGACTCCGTCTACGAAAACTCCGGAGACGGAAAATTCTCACTCCGATCACCCGATGGAATTTCCAACCAAGCTCTCAGAGGACTCGGTGTCCTTGCAGCTGATCTCAACGGCGACCGAAAAACCGATCTCTATGTCACCAACGACGTCGAACCAAACCTCCTCTACCAAAACGACTCCCCATTCCATTGGACCGAACTCGGACGTCGCGCAGGCGTCGCAACCAACGACCAAGGTCGAGCAGAAGGCAGCATGGGAATCGCCCTCGGTGACTACAACAACGACTCCCGCTTCGACCTTTGGGTAACCAACTACGCGGATGAATTCTGCGCACTGTACCGCGGAACAGGACCAATGACCTTCTCCTACGCATCCAACGCGACTCGTATCCCCGCTACCGATGAACAATCTGTCAGCTGGGGAACCGCCATGCATGACCTCGACCTCGATGGCGATGAAGATATCCTCGTGATCAACGGACACCTCGAACGCTACGCCCACTACCACGACCAACGCCCTCAACTCCTCGAAAATCACCAAGGATCCCGATTCTCTCTCGCAGCTCTCAACTCCCCGTTCTTCCAAAAGCCTATCTCCGGCCGTGGACTCGCCACGGGCGACTTCAATAGAGATGGCCTCGTTGATCTCGCTGTCACCAGAATCGGACAACCCATCGCTCTGGTACGCAACGACTCTCGCCCTCCCTCCAATACCCCTAACGGATTCCTCCGCATCCGCCTCGTCGGCTACAACTCCAATCGCGATGCAATCGGTACAGTCGCTAAACTAACCATCCAAGACAAAACCTGGATCCGCCAAGCTACCTCCGGCGCGTCCTACGCTTCCACCTGCGAAAATGTTCTACACTTCGGTATCCCAACTCCCTATACCAATAAAACCGCTTCCCTCGAAGTCCTCTGGCCCTCAGGCCAAAACTCAATAATCTCCATCAAACAATTCAACGAAGAAGTCCTAGTCATCGAACCCTCCCAACCCTGACTTCCCTAACTCAACCCACTCTCCAATCCCCCCCCTCTTGCAGTAAAAGTCTTCACACCCTTTTCATCGCTTTACGAATAGACCAACCTAAAACCACCCTATGATATTGAGATTCAATGACGTTCACTTTTCCTAACCAAATACCAAGCACAATTACCCCTAATCATGCCGCATCCCATCACTCTTGATATCGTACGACTCTTCCAAAAACATGGCCAAGACCGATACGGAACCGAAGCCGTCTCGCAACTCCAACACGCGCTCCAAGCCGCCTGCTTCGCCAAACGACAAGGCGCCGATTCGACACTCGTCGCCGCTGCCCTACTGCATGACATCGGTCATATCATCGATGGCAAATCCCTACCCAAATCCGACAGCGAAGACCTCGATGACGCCCACGAAAACCGAGCCTATGAATGGCTCAAGTCAAACTTCGGTTCCGCAGTCGCAGATCCAGTCCGTCTCCACGTTGCCGCAAAAAGGTATCTCTGCACCACCGACCCGGAGTACGAATCCAAACTCTCGCCAACCTCGCTGAAAAGCTACTACGATCAAGGTGGACCGATGAACCAATCCGAATTAGATGACTTCAAAGATGAACGCTTCGCCTACGAAGCCGTCCAATTAAGACGCTGGGATGATCTTGCGAAAGACCCAAAAATGACCACCCCATCCATCGAAGATTTTATGCCACTGCTCGATTCTCTGCTTCCACATCAAGCCTAACCGACCGTCAATAACTACCTAGAACGGCGCATCCCCGTAATCTTCCGAAGCGGCTTGGTTGAACTCATCGTTCACCGAATTGCCGCCACCCTCGCCACTCAATCGGTACGACATCGCTTCCGCAGAAAGAAAGTACTTCACCTCACTCTGGGGATCCCTCTGCCATTTTCGCCCCGACAAACGGTATGTCACCGTTACGTCATCCCCCAAGTTCATCGCGTCGACACTGTCGCATGCATCCCCAATAAACTCAAGCGGAATATAACTCGCAAAACGACCATTGTTTTGCTCCAAAACCACCGTCCGCTTGCGAAACCCCTTCTGTCCAAATGTCTTCGTCTCTTCAATCACATGCACGATACCGCGAATCGTTGAATTCGACATAACTTCTTATCTCTCTGCACTCTCTGCGAAGGGGGCTGCTTTTCATCCAAACGTAAACCCCAAATTCTACGATCTATCCACAGCCCTGCAAACC
>JBEICB010000079.1:0-21084 GCA_040373655.1 Pirellula sp.
ACATCGAAACCTTTTACAATCCAGTGCGTCTCCATCAGACGCTGGAATACCTGTCGCCCGATCAATTCGAGCGAAAACAAAAGATGCCGTTAGTTGCGTAATTACATTTCGCTGGTGTCCGCCAGTCCTGGGCTATCGCAAAGGGTACTTACCTCTTAGCCTTGATTCCTATGTTTCACTTATGACTTGGACAGCAGCAAATCCACCGCAAAAGGGCGCGGAAACAAAACCGTCAGTTGAACATACGCAAGTTCTTGAACAACTTGGTATCGATCCAAGTAGTTGGTCCTCGCTGATTTGGGGATTTGAAAAGCTACTGAAGGGGGCAAGTCGAATTGGCAACCCGCGAAAAATGGAGGAGGAATCTAAGAAGCATTCACGAAGGTGGAGTCGCAAGCAAATGAAAGCTGCGGCCTATTTTAGGGGTGATCCACTATCGGGAGTGGTGACTAAAAAGGTGATCGATGAACAGACCATTAATCCTGACAGAGAATTGAGCGTTTCACTGGAAGCGAAATCTGTTATGGTATCGGAACCAATCAATTCGTATTCATGTGTCAGTTTTCCGCGTTCCGTACACGAAGCGATAAGTACTTAGTTCGACTTCCCTGCATTTGTCTTTGAGTGTGAGCTCGTTCTCAGTAGGTGAAAAAACACTTCCAATTAGTGGCCATTGCAACCGGGGTGAATTACGGAAAAGAGCGTGATTGAGTTAAAGGTTCTTCGGGAATTTTAGTGGCTAACTTTTCTCGGTAGTAGATCGAGCTTGCCGCAGAAAAGCAGGATTCGAACACGATAGCTTTGGAACGATCGAAACCCTCGGGCGTTTGATTTGATCTACTGAATCTTACTGTTGAACCCCTCGCTCATGGCGTTGGTGAGGCGATACTTGAAGTAGTTCGGCAGGCCAGGGACATGCCGCTTGAGCATCTTAGCCTTGGCGACAATCGGAGACATTATGCTCTTGAACGCCTGCTCATTGAGTTCACTTAAACGCAGCAGTCGGTTGAATGACAAATTCTCCGGATGGAACTATCACATTCTCTTGGTCCCAATGAACGCCTGCGTAATCGGTACCACCCATGGAAATCTAATCGGTGCCACCCACGTTATGGGGAGGGGGAACGGTTGAGCTTGTGAAGGAACTCGAGGACTCCGGGTATGTGGTGGTAAATCGATGTTGAACCAGTCTGTGTAGTAATTATCGACTGCGTTATCGTCTTGCCATATTTCGTTTTGTGTTCTTTTTCTTTGTGGATTAGGTCGTTTGCTGAACATGAATACAATGGAATCACCCAAGGTAAAAATCCCTTCTTCACATGGCAGTTCACGAAGTACACCCGCTTGCTATCCTCCTCTAATAAAATCGCTGCACGTGTTCCATAATAACGATAAGCGAGCATTGTAACGCTATCTTTTTTGTTAATCTCCGTGAGTAATCCCAAGAGTTGGCGAGGGTCGTTTGGGCTTAGGCGGGTACTCGAAAAAAAGAACCAACCAATCCAAAGGAGGGTGAGGATACTCGGAATCAAAAACAAAAAGTACAGAAGAATCAGTGCTATTCCGTCATCTGAGTTGTGGTTTTCCTGTCGTTGAACAAAAGCAAAGTAGATAGCCCACGTGAGCAATGCGCTTCCGGTGATCAATAAACCCATTCCAAAAACTTGATATCTCACCCTATTTTCAAACGTTTGAATCCAACGGAAAAAGAGCAAAAGAATTGCAGCGGCAATTGCTATCGCGGACCATATGTACTCTTGTTGATACCGATTTGGAATAAGTAGTCGCGACGTCTTGGGATCTGATTTGAGGTATTCGATCAGAATCTCTTCATTGTTTTTCGGAGCGATCCCAGAGTTACTTTTCGGAATATGCCGCCAAGTTTTGACGGAATCGCTGCCCGATGCTTTTTCACCAAGATCGCTGGAGTAATGGTAGTTGATGGTGTTTGTCGTCCAAGAAGACGAACGCCCCTTGGAGCGAGTTACCTTAGTTTGCACATTGAACCAATCAATTACTGCAGTCGTCGTTATACCTTCATCTCTATAGGGCATGTCCTTGAGATACCAAAAGCTATACGAAACAATCCCACCAATCAGCAGGAGACTTGCATAGCCAAGAATTAAGTTTCCGAATTTCTTTCGCTGGGAGGATTGAATTTCTTCGTAGTTCTCCGGTAGCAGTGTGACCCTTGCGGTATCAGCGCGTCTTATCCCGTTGTTTTCATAACTGTGTTCGTTCATGATAATCGTGCCCTTCAAAGTTGGATTTGCTGTCTATAGTTGTGGTTTGGAATTTCGGATTAGGCTGCATCCTGCAGGATTACATTGACGATTTTTCTCCGTCCAAGAGGGTGATGATGCGCTCGTGACCATCGAGTCGGTGCCACCCACCCACGCAGGGAACAAGCAGGGAAATCGGTGCCACCCACCCACGCAGGGAACAAGCAGGGAAATCGGTGCCACCCACCGAAATCGGTGCCACCCACCGAAATCGGTGCCAAAGTGGGGAACAAGCAGGGAAATCGGTGCCACCCACCGAAATCGGTGCCAAAGTGTACGTTGACATAGATGCCGTCGGCTAAAAAGTAGGTTGAGAACCGACTAGCGAGGATATAATCAGGGCTTAAAACACGACGTTGAAGATGATTCGAAACATCACATAGGAATAAATCACCCCTGCCGTGTAGCCACCAAAAATACTGATGACCCACGCAAGTACTAGCGGCATCGTAACCTTGAACTTTTTCATCACTGGATAATTGATCAATTGCGCTAACATCCAAACAGCAATTCCAGAGATCAGAAATGCAAAAGCACCGTATGCCAACGTCCAAAACGCATCTGAAAATTCTATCGCACCACGTCCGATCGCAATTGCTAGTTGAATGAATGTTCTTATCCATGGGAATGCCCCTCCACCGACTAAACCTAAAGTCAGGATCGCCATCCACCATCCCCAGGTTTTCCGCTTCATTAGCCCATATCCCGTTGCTGCAAGCAGTGAGGGCGATATGAGGGAAATTGGAAGGAACAGTAGGGATCGCAATGAGAAAAAGGTATCTAGATTAAGAAGGATCGAAAGGATCAGTAGACCTATATTCAGTATCGCCAATCCAAAAAATATCGTGTAGATCGCATCGATGTTGTCCCATCGCTCGCGTTCGGAAACGGATCTTTTCCCCGATTTAGCTTCCGCTTTTATAAAAGGTGCGAGCGCATCGGTGTTCTTTTTGTTCTGGGACTCGGTCGGCTGTTCTTTCGGTTTTTCCATTCTTTGGAAGTCGTTTGCCGTCAACTGATCGAGGTAACTTGCAGGTGACGCACTAGGCTTCGCCGGTGCCGACTTTGCTTTTGGTTGATTTGAGGCCGGTACGGCGATAATAGCTCCACATCTACATTTGACATTTTTCCCTACTGCAGTTTCAGGAGCTTTTAAGGTCACGCCGCAAGATGGGCATTGGATCATTGGCATCAGGAATAGAACATCCTTTACTGAACAAATTCCACTGGCGGTGGGCGGATCCGTTTTTTGGTCGGCTCAGTATTGAAGGGATAATGACGAATGTTAAAAAGTGATGACCTTAGTCATCACCATCACAGCCATCCCTTTGTAGATCTTGGTTAGATCTCGCAGAGGTAAACAACAAGACGAAGTAAATTCAACTAAAGGGAACTTAAAGCCTCTCATTTAGCGAGGAGCTTTGACGCAGCAAGGCCCGGTACGCGTTGAAACGTCGGTATCAGTTCTGTCGCATCAGATGAAAGAAGCCGCGATTGTCCAACAAAGAATGTGTGGTCTTCGTCAATCACTAGATTAAGAGTTTCGATCGGTTCTCGCTCTTGGAGATCGTCGATTTTCTCAAATCCCTCGGGTGTTCGAAGTATGTAGTCTTTCTGTAAGTTCTTCGTCTTTACCCAACCTTTACCTGTTACCCACCAAGGGTGTCCAAGAGTTGCGCGGATGGTCTCCCCAGAGGAAAGTCGAATATCCCTTGTTGGGGCTTCCGGCCGTCGCGTTGTTCGAAGAACTGGTCGCAATGAAAGTTGTCCAGAGCCAATGTTCTGGGCGACCACCAAATCGCCGATTTGAATCTTCTCAATCGACTTCAATCCGCTTTCTGTTTGAATCTGTGTGCCCAACGCTAAACAGTCGAGACGGCGAGGAATCAACGATTGAAATCGAGTGACCGCTTGCACCTTCTGAGTCTGAAGTATCATGGACGACCGATTCTCAATATAACTTTGGTCGTACGGTTTATCGCCTTCATTGTAAGATTCTTCGTAAGCATCCCACCAAATCCACCAAGATCTTGGCTCATCATCAAGTTTCGCATTTGTTGTACCTCTGAGAACCGTTGCAATATTTTGCTGCAGCGACCTAATCGATTCATTCGTACGCTCTAACTCTGCCTGAGCATCATCAGCATCGCGTTTCGCTTCTTTCGAAATGATGGAAGCGGCAATGTCATTTTTGACAGTGCCTTTTGAAGTTGCAACTGATTTGAATTGCAGGAGCCGACCAGCAATTAACTCAACAGACGTGCCACTGGGCTTCTTTACCTTTTCTTGAGGTGAAATTGCCATCAGCTTGTCTATTTGGTTTTTTTCGAATCGGTTGCGTAGTTCACGCATCTGCACAAGCTGCAAAACCATCTCTCCATTTGGACGAGTGACAAGTTGGCTCATCAACTCGTATTCGGTAGACATCAAGTCCAGCAGGTCGGGAACATAGAATTCCAATGGATACTTCTTTAGGATCTCAATTGCATGTGTACCCAATTCTGAAGTCGTATTCGCTATAGCGATACCAGCGAGGGCGATACATGCTTCTCGTGTTTGGAAACGACCTATGGCAGAGATAAAATGTTTTGCCACGGTCGGATTTGCTTGGCCTGCGGCTATATCCAAGGCTGGGATGACATCTGGATTCTGTAAATTCTTGAGTTGCTCTATCGTTTTTAGTCTCTTTTTGACATCGTTGCTTTCAAGGTTGATTTTCCATTCTCTCGCTTTGGGAATCCACTGCTTAAGTTGTTGCTCAAGATTCCCTGCAGCAAGCTTTGCGGCCGAAAGTTCCTGAGGACTGAACCAACGGTTGTAGAGAAAGGTATATCCCAGTTGCTGTCTAGCTTCGACATTTGAAGGATCACTATCAAGCACACCAAACCAATGGGCTTTAGCGCGGGAATCCAGTCCTTGGGCTTGGCACCATTTCGCAAGTTTACGGTGAGTTTCTGCTGTAATTTCTTCGGTCCCCCGAAGTTTGAGATATTCGTGACTGCGTTCATCCAATTGGTTTTCGGCTAAGTCTGCAACGGACTTCCACTCTTTGCCCAGTTGGAGATCGCCGGAGTGCCAATGCAGTAGAGTTTCCGAGCCGTTTAGATCATTTTTTGCTACTGGAACTTCTGGAGCGACAGCGATGTTTTGGGAAAGAACTTCTCTTCGTTGGATTGCCTGGCCGTTTGCTTCGTTTTGTAAGATTTCCCCCAGGAGGGGTGGCAAGCTCGTCGATGGTTTTTTGTCAAAGGGTTCCTTAGCAAGAGTCGAGACTGCTAAAGAAGTCCAAGCCATGCCTGATGAAATCGCAATGATTGCCGCGTACGAAATGTTAGCCCTGCAGAACAACTTTCGAGTGAAATACACTGCAATTCTCCGATCTGAATAGGGCCTAGTGGCAATCGAGGCAGTACCGTCGAACCGCAGCATTTTGCTGAGAAAACGGGGCTGTGTAGCTCGGTGCGATTATTCGCTTGGCAGAAAGATGGCAGATCTTAGGCGCTGATAAAGAGAAAATCTTCGGACTCTTCGGAATTATTTTGGCTTGGAAAGCAATCTTACTGCTTATTTGTTGCGATTACTGTCGTTTTCTTACGCGCATCACCATCAATTCTTTTGACTTCACAGGCCTGGTCCGGAGGGGCAATACCGTTAAATCGACAATCACGGTGCCTTCGGTGCTTTACACCAGCTTCCGCAAAATGCGGGGTAACGTACCAATGCGCTGGAAGTGATGTGGTTAAATTCAATGTACTCTTACGCACTCTGGTGGGTTTCGCGGTCGTCGGGGTGGGCCTTGCGATCTTAGTAACAGCGGTATTGTGATTTGGAAGTAATGCAGCAGTGACGGTGCGACCGCTTCACCACACCCTACGGAAAATGGCTCTTTAGGAATTGTTGTGGAGGAAGAGCGAAGGATAATAGAGCGATTCTTGCTCGTACTCGCCCCCGTACCACTCCGCGCGTACAATCTTCGGGGAGCTACTTGCAGGTTTCTGTCGAGAAAAATGAGATCGATATGTTTCAGAAGCTGAACGCGCATTCGCTTGGTTGGAGGATTGCGACGGTTTTTGGTTGCAGTCTGATATTTATTTTTTGGGGGGGAGCTTCTGTTTTGATGGGGCAGGAGGAGGGGGATACGGAGTCTATGGAGTTGTCTGATGTAGCTCTGGTATCCTTAAAGAAGATCCAGGACGACTATCGTGAACATCTTGCGAAGCGAGAGCGAGTTTTTGAGTCTTATCGAGCTATAGAAGAGACGCTCAAGGAGACAGAGGAGGATTTTCAGCGTATCACAAATGAGTCGATCAGAAATCAAATGTTAGCGATGCAATCGGCGATTCAATCACAGCAGCTTGCGAACATTTTGAGAGAAACTTCGAATCGGAACCTAGATAATCCGACGGCCCGATCCCGTACTGTGACGAGGAATTCAACGACACAACTACAGAAGCAGTTAGTGCGTGAGAAGACGAACGCAGATTTGAATACTTCTATCAAGATGGAAGAGCTGAGGCAGCTCGATGCGGCTAGTCAAGCAATTGTGCGTCGTCGGCTAATGTGTTTTCAATCGGGAATGGAGCTTCAGCGAGAGTGGGCCGCGTTGCAGCAGGAATGGCTGAAGTTTTTTATGTTGTATTGGCCACACACGGATCCTGAGCAGCGATTTACGAAGCGTGAAATTGAAGAGAGGTTAGCGATTTTTGATAAGAGTGAGCGCGATGATTACGCTGCGTTAATCGCGAGAGCGTTATTGTTGGAGCGGATCGGTCAGGCTACTGAAGGTTTAAAATTGGTGGATCAAGTGCTTTCTGTGGAAACAGCTTTTGAAACTACCGCATGTTTTGCGAAGTCGTTGCTACTGTGCTCACTTGATCGCAACAAAGACGCGAAGGTGTTCTACCAGCGAGGGATGAAGGATAAAGTTCGTTCGCCTTATGATGCTTGGATACGTGGAAGGATTGCAACGATACAAAAGAAGTGGTCCTTAGCCGAGAGCGAGTGGAAGTCCTTGTTGTCTATTCCGGAATTCGAGGTGACTTCGCGTCGTGCGTTGGCATTGTTGCATTACACGAGGCTAAGTAAGTCACCAATTGAAGGTCGTAAGTCAATAAAAGAAGCTCAGGAAGCGTTTGATCTTGAGCCCACGCACGACTGGTATTCCCACTTTGTACTTGGATTGGCTGCATACGGAGCGGGAGATAGTGATGTAGCCAAGGAGCATATCGATCAGGCTCTTAACAAATCTTCGGATGAGAATCGCTCGCTTTGCGAGAGGGTGCAAGAAGCAATAGAAAATGAGCGTCCGTTTGTTTGGGAATTTCGCCGTGATGAGGACTTAGACGAGTGAAGTCGCAACTTGTGGTTCTTGGGGCACAGGTTCAACTCAGTCTAATGTATGTAGAAGGGGCTTGTGAGAATCCAGCAGTGGGGTTGGCCTGCGAGCTCTAGCCAGACTTCGACTCGATATATTCCGGGTTTAGTGATTTGCCAGTCGATATGATCGGAGTCCATTTCGGCGACTATTTCCCCATGTCGGATGATTCGCCAATGTCCTGTTAGGGGGGCTTGGCCGACCAAGTGCATTCCTTGGACCCATTTTGTTTTTGCACCGATTTCAGAGCGTTGGTTTTCTTCCTTTTGATTCTTGTTCGCATCGGTTTTAACTTTGGAAGATGAGTACAGAGCAACATCGAAGGATTTTGAGTCGGCAAGCCAGTCGAAGGCAACGAAGGATCTTCCTTCTTCTAATGCTTCAAAGACGGATTCTGCGGAGAGTTCACGAACGAGCAGGTGTGTACCTGCATGGCGCAGAGAGTTTTCGTAAGGATCGAGCTGCATTTTCAGCAGGATGTCTCCTGGTTTGGCATCTTTCTCAATCTTGATTAGCGGTGCGACGACAAGTCGGTTGAGGGTGAGAAGTTCTTCTCCGAGTGCGTCTGTGATTTGGACAGTATCATTTTCGCCAAGGATGATGCGTACACCTACATTTTGGTGAGCATCGTTTGCAGCAACGCCTGTGTGAGGGGCAATTTGGTTGAGTTCATCCCATCGTTGCAGGTAATCATCGGGGTACGTTTGCAGTGCTGAGAAAGCTTCTTGGGGATACTTTTCAATGAGTTCAGCAGTTTTGATTAGCCAGATTGGATTTTTCATCGAGTCAATCATGCGCTTTTGTTTTTTGAAATCCGCGTGGGTATTGTAGATTTCGACGCCTGTGAGTCCTTGGATCTGCCAGTCCATACGCTCTTCAAGGTGTGACAAGAACACGTGGCCACCTCGATTTCGGACGATTTGTGTTGTTTCTTGGGAGTCAGCGGCTTCGAACGGTTTTAAGCTAAGGGTAGGGTAGACGAGCATACCTTTCATTTCTGCGCCTGGGATTAGGAGCACACCATCGTGTATTGAGCGATGACCATCGAGGTAGAAGTCTTTTTCTTTTGAGGGATGTTCGGTGAACATGAGCACTTCGGTGCCGGCACGTTTCGCAGCGGCGACTATGTCTTCGATTTTACCTCGACTATCGTGCGACAACTCGGAGTGGACGTGAAGGTTTGCTCGGACTTCTTTTAGTTCTCCTTGCCGAGGATTTTCTTTTCGAATGGTAGCGTAATGTTCGATTGTTTCGCGTACTGTTTGAAGATGCTTTCGCGTCAAGCGATCGACGGCGTCTTGGGCGTAGCAAAACGACGGAAGAATTAGGTAACTGAGCAGGCTCAGCGTTAGGGAAAATGCGAGACTCGAACGCATGTTCAAAATTCCTGTGGGGCGGATGGAGTGAAGAGGCGTTGTGAATGCGATCTTAGAGAATTTTAGGTCGTTTGGAAGCAAACAGCATATGTCACTTTAGACAGCGTTAGCGAAACAATTTCATTGTTAGGTGTTATCATACTCTATGATGATTCTCTTCTGTCTGACTGGAGCTTTATTCATGTTTCATTTTTTGAGTAGCCATTTTTTTGGCAAATGCACATTGCGGGTGTTTGCTTTTGGTTTGTTCGGTTTGTGCTACGTGGGGAGCGATACTGTTTTAGACCGGCGTGTCGGCAGTATTGTGTTTGCTCAAGAGATTTCAGCGGCGGTGCAGGGAGCGGAAATCAAAGATGAGCAGATCGAGAGGATCGGAGGAAATTGGGGAGTGCTCAAGGCCGACCTTGTGGATGGGGAAGAGGGGAGTTCGTCCAAGGGGGGGACGAACTACTATTACAACGACGCAGGTAGGTGGGTTGATTTGTTTTCGTATCACTTGCTGGATTCGAACAAGGATGGGATACCAAATCTACGTTTATCGCATGATTCGACTCATTTGATTATTAGGAGTCAGGGTTATCCGAATCATCCGACGGCAATTTTTCCGAACAGTGGCAATCCGAATACGATCAGGGTGCAGGATTTTACGTTTCGATTGCCATTGGTACCGAAGAAGAGTGGTGTGATCACGCGATTACCGATGGGGCCGGTTGGGATGGCACTCAATGGGGTGGTGTTTTTTAATCCGTTTGAGATGGCGGGGCTGAATGCAGTGGAGGGTTATGACGAGGTGTGGTTGGATGCTTGTTGTGGGCATCCTCAACAGACGGGGGTTTATCATTACCACAAGTATCCGACTTGTGTGAAGAGCCCGTTCAAGGACACGGGTGCGGGTCATTCACCGATCATAGGATTTGCGTTTGATGGGTTTCCTGTGTATGGGCCTTATGAGTCGGAAGGAACTCGCGCGATGGAATTGACGAACGAGCGAGCGCTCGATGCTTGTAATGGTCACGAAGATGAACAGAGAGGATATCACTATCACGTGACTCCGAATCGATTTCCTTACATCTTGGGTGGATATGCTGGAGAGGTAGAGCCGAGTAACAATCGGGAATTTCGCCGCGTTCGTACAGGAGCTCTTGAGGATCAGACGCAGCCTGGAGACAAGTTCGGGAGTCAGATTACTTCGGTAGTTCCGGGTAATTTACAGCAGGGCAAGTTGCAAGAGGTACGGATTACGATTGACCCGAGCAAGTCACGTCGACCGATTCCACAGGGAGTGCCTACTTGGGTGCAAGTAGGTCCGTATGAAGCGCAGAAGATTGATCGCGATGGGGACACGATTTTAGCGACGATACAAGTACCGACGGATGCGGCGATTGGGGTATGGCTAGATTGCCATTTAGAGTTTGAGGCTGGGGGTGGCGATGGGCGTCCGCCGGTTGTTCTGAAGAAGAACAACTCGGCGCGAGTAACATCGGACTAAAGATCAGCTTGGCGTGTGACGCTGTTTATGGGCTAGCTCTTTTTACGAAATTGTTCCAGCAAGCGTCCGGGGCTGCCCATGATGTTGTAACCGGAGTCGACGTGAAGTATTTCACCGGTGATACCATCGGAGTAGGAGCTCAGGAGGTAGGAACCGGATCGACCGACTTCTTCGTGGGTAACGCAGCGTCCGAGTGGGGCGACGTAGTCGTAGTATTCTTGCATTTCACCTACGCCGGCAGCGACACCGGCGAGGGTTTTAAGTGGGCCTGCGGAGACGCCGTTAACGCGGACGCCTTTGGGTCCCATGTCGTAGGCGAGGTAGCGAACGGTTGCATCGAGGGCAGCTTTACAGATTCCCATGACGTTGTATCCGGGAACACATTTTTCGCCACCGAAGTAGGTCATTGTCAGGACAGAGGAGCCGCTTTTGAGCATGGGGCGTGCAGCGTTTGTCACTGAGATTAGGCTGTAGACGCTAACGTCCATTGCGAGTTTGAAGCCGGCTCGGCTAGTTTCGACTGTGTCACGTGAGAGGTCATCTCGGTCGGCGAAGGCGATGGAGTGGAGAAGGAAATCGATTTCACCTAGGTCTTTGGCGGCGGCTTGCATGAACTCTTGGACTTGAGTGTCGTCTTGGACGTCGAGTGGTCTCAAGAAAGCGGTTTGCGCTGGGTATGCTTCAACGCATTTGCTAACGCGCATGCGGTTTTTTTTCTTTTCGTCGTCTGGTTTATCTGGCAGGTGGGAGAAACCGCAGGTGCCACCTTGGTCCATGATTTCTTTAGCGATAGCCCAAGCGATTGAGCGATCATTTGCCACGCCGAGGATCAAGCCTTTTTTACCTTCAAATAACTTCATTGCATCCAAGCCTTTCATCGCGAAAAGAAATAACGGTGGAGAGTACTTTAGTGTGATGAGTCGAGGAACGCTTCCCGTTTAGCGAGTTCGGCATCGATATCGCTTTGTTTTGGGAAGTATTGTTCGACGACATGATAAAACTGTTCTTGTGTTTCGACGCGGGAGATGTGAGCTCGGAAGTGTCGAGCGCCTGGTTTGTTTTGAGCATAGCAGCAAGCGAACTTGCGCATCAACATGGTTCCGCGGTGGACACCGAAGCGATCTACGACGAGATCGTAGTGGTGGAGCATGATTTTGCGTTGATCTTCGATGGTGGGATCCGGTGGTATAGGACGTCCTTCCAGAGCTGCTGCAGCTTGTGCGAAGAGCCAGGGTTTCCCGAGGCTTGCGCGTGCGATCATAACACCATCGACGTTATAGTTTTGGTATGCGTGGAGGACTTGTTCAGCGGTTTCAAGGTCGCCATTACCGATGATGGGCATGCGCTGTAGATGTTGTTTAATTTCGGAGATGCGATCCCAGTCTGCGGAGCCTTTGAAGAAGTCTTCGGCGGTTCGACCGTGAACGGTCAGTGCGGCGGCTCCTGCGCGTTCGACGGTTTGAGCGACGGTGATATAGTTCATCGAGTTGCGGGTGCACCCGAGTCTCATTTTTGCGGTGACTGGGGTCGGTGCGCAGGCTTCTACTAGGCGGGAGATAATTGCATACATGCGGTCGGGGTCGCGTAGTAGGTAGGAGCCGCTGTGTGCTTTTTCGGTAACTTGCTTTACGGGGCAACCGAAATTGATATCCACGACGCTGACTTGGTATTCTTCGACGAGACGTTTTCCGACTTTGGCCATGGTATCTGGGTCGTTATCCCAGATTTGAACGGCTAGGGGGCGGGGTTCATCACGGACGCCCCAGAGTCGGTCTGGGTGTTCGCAATCATGTTCATCTAGCCAAACGAAGCCGCGTGCGTTGACCATTTCGGTGGCTTGGAGTCCAGTGCCGCCGAATTCCCTGACGATTTGACGGAAGGCAAAATTGGTATAGCCTGCCATCGGAGCCTGAAAAATTGGCGGGTAGACCTCCATTGGACCAATCCGCAGGGGTTGGGGAGGGCGATAGGGTTTTGTCGGAGTTGAGCCTTCTGTCGATTCCATACGTACTACTTTACCTAGTCAGACCCTTTTCGCCGAGACCAGCTCAGGGCTTTGAGGTGTTGTGAGAGGTGCTAGTGGGACGTTCGAGGGGGCAATAGCTCGCGTTTTTTGGACTTTTTGCAAGGTTTTCTGTATGGGGCTAGTGAAACAGCCACCTCCGAGTGTGCGGTTTGCGGCTGTGTTTTCTCACAGTTCGGAGGTGCTTGCGCGGGTATGGCCTCGGCTTGAGGGGGTTTGGGGGCCCATTGCGGTGCTTGGGACTGCGTTTCATTTCGTGGAATCGGAGTATTATCTCAAGACGATGTGTCCTGGCACGATGCAGTTATTCAAGCAGTTAGCGGTGTTTGCTGAGCCTTTTGACCCTGGGCAATTAGCGCAAGACAAATTGCAAAGCAATCGATGGGAAGAGGAGTGGGGTGAGGAGTGGGGGTGGGGGAAGAGTTTGGTGGATTCGGGGTTGGTATCAGATCAGTCGCTACGCTTGGTGAACATAGATCCTGGATACATGAGCATGACGAAGTTGGTATTGGCATCGACAAAGAACCGCGAGCATCGGCTTTATTTACAGAGCGGCATTTATGCAGAGGTGACTTTGGCGTATCGGGATCAGCGTTGGCAAGCGTTTCCTTGGACGTACGCTGACTATCAACGACCAGATGTTTTGGAGTATCTCACAAGAGCCCGAGAGTGGTTTACGCGCAAGGTTGCAACGGATATCCGTGGACAAGTGAAAGGGTAGGGGGCAATCCTTTAGATTGGAAAAATATGACAGGGTGGATCATTGGGTTTAGTTTGATTGGCATCGTCGGATTATCGAGTCTCGTTTCGATGCTGGTGGTTCGTTGGGTAATGCTCAATGCGGTTGCATTGAAACTGATCGACTTGCCTAATGAGAGGAAGGTGCACACAACACCGATTCCTAGGGGAGGTGGCTTGGGGATTTGGTTAGGGGTATTGAGTGTATTTTTGGTTGGCAGTTGTAGCGTGTTGTTACTGCAGGTGATGCCCGTATCGATTCGTAGTATGTTCCCAGGTTGGGTTCAGGAGATGGTACCTGGGATGTTGAGCAAGCTAGGGGCGATTTGGTTGTTGCTAGGAGGAGGTAGTGTCATTGCGGTCTTAGGGTTGCTTGATGATCGGTATGGGTTGGATTGGCGGGTGCGGATTACTGTAGAGTTTGCGGTAGCAGCGTTGATTGTTTACGGGATGAATTTGCATTTGACGGCTTATATTGATTTACCTTGGTTGACCCCGTTGTTGAGTGTGTTTTGGATCGTGATGTTGATCAATTCGTTCAATATGCTCGACAACATGGATGCTTTGAGTGCGGGTGTGGCCGCGATTGTATGTGCGGTGTTAGCGGTGATGTTGCTCACGACTCCGGAGCAGGCTCAGGGGCAACCGCAGGTTTTTGTGGCTATCATGGTGTTAGCATTGCTAGGCGGGTTGCTTGGATTTCTCCGATACAATTGGCCGCCGGCCAGGATTTTCATGGGGGATTCGGGTAGTTATTTTGTTGGGTATTGGATCGCTGTTTCGACTTTGTTATCTACGTATGCTGGAGCAAAAGGGGAGACACCGCATGCGGTGGGTGCACCGTTGTGTTTGTTAGCGATCCCGATTTATGATACTTTTAGCGTCATCTATATTCGGCTACGGGAGGGACGCAGTCCTTTTCAGGCTGACAAGAAGCACTTTTCGCATCGCCTTGTGGAGCTTGGGATGACCAAGCGGCAGGCGGTTAGCACCATATATCTTGCGACGGTGACATGTTCATTGGGGGCATTGATCTTGCCTCGTACGGACTGGATTGGTGCGGGGTTGGTGTTGTTGATAGTCCTGGCCATGCTGGGGCTTATTGTGGTGTTGGAAAGCTTCACCAAGAAATCATCTGTTTCCTAGATCCTCTCATCAGAAAATCTACGCGCGATGCAATCTTCCTCTTCTGGTACGTTGTCTTCTGGTTCTCCTTTGCCTACGGTTGGTTTAGATGGCGGGTTAACAGGTGGTTCTGTCCTGTTTCCGATCACGCAAGCTGCTGCATGGATTGCGTTGTTGTTTTCGGTAGCGATTTTGGTTTGGAGCCCGAGTGATTCGGCAACGAGTGTTGCGGCGGGCGATTCGTTGTATGCGATTGCTTTGGCGTTAGTGACTTTTGTTTTGGTAGGGCTTTCGATTTGGTGTTCGGGTGGTAGGGCGAATTGGAGTCAGACGCGATTGTTGTGGTTGTTTTTAGGGATGGTGGTGTTGTGGCATGGGATGGCAACGGGTTGGACGGTGGGTAAGACGAATACGAAGAATGCGATTCATGGATTTTGGCAAAGTGCTTCGTTCTGGTGTTTGCTGTTTTGTATTGCTTGGGTGAGCCGGAACTTGCTTGGTGCGGCAAGAATCTTGCGATGGTGGTGGATTGTTAGTGCGTTTGTTTTGTTGTATGGATTTTGGGAGTATGGAGTCTTGCAGCCGCAATTTCGAGCGGAATTAGCGAATGATCGTATTGGTTTGTTGGAGCGTCAAGGAATAGATCCTGATTCTTCCATGGCGATTTTGATCACGAATCGGATTGAGAGCACAGAGATACGAAGTCTCTTTGCATTGGCGAATTCTTATGCGGGGTTTTTGGTTGCGTTATGGCCGGTGTGGTTGGGTTGGGGGATCTCAGTATTGCAGCGAGGTGCGGATGCTTCGAGTCCCAAGGGCTCGAAGTCTGAGAAGTGGGTTGCTTGGTCATGCATTGCGGCTGTGGGTGTGGCGTTGTTGTTAACCAAGAGCCGATCGGCTTGGGTTGCGGTGGCGGTCGGCACGATGCTGACGTTATTGCTAGATCCGCAATTAAGGCGCGATGGGTATGGTTGGTATCGCAGGCATTTGGGGCTTACGGTTGGCGTATTGATTGCTTTGTTGTTGGTCTTTGGTGTGGTATATGGCCTGGATCCACTGATTTTTCAGGAGGCAGGGAAGTCGCTGGGATATCGGATGAATTACTGGGAGGGGGCTTGGGATTTGATCAAGGAAAGCCCATTACTGGGTTTTGGTTCATTGAATTTCCAGTCGACATATTTAAGGGTAAAGCGAAGCATTGCAGCGGAGACGCCGGCGGATCCGCATAACTTCTTGTTGGAGATTGCGCATGCTGGTGGTTGGGGCTTTTTGGGGCTTACGTTGTTTTTTATCGCCGCTGTAGGTTGGTTTGGTTGGCGGGCGCGAAGCAAGTCGGTTTTGGAGCGGGGGCACGAAGTGTTTCCGGAGCATCGGTTTACCATGCGAGGTAGTCAGGTGGCGATGATTTTGTCGGGGTTGTTTGTTTTGGGGTTTGCCTTTTTTACGGTGGGTGATCAGGAGTTAGTAGGTACGGCACTGGCGGCTGTTGGAGCATGTGGTCTGGGTATTTGGTTAGTGAGAAATCCGGCTGCGAGTGAATCTGTGCTTGGGATCGTCAGGGACAAATCGGTATTGTTTTATGTGGCGTTTATCGCGACCTTGGTCCACTTGTTGGCTTCAGGTGGTTGGATGTTACCCGGGACGATGGTAGGACCGATTTTAGCTCTGGGGTTATTTATCGGTTCGATAGGGCGAGGGGAGAATGCTAATGGTTCTGTGGGTGATGGAGCGAAGGGGGAGAGCAAGCCTTATTTGCCGGCGGTTTTAGCTGCGGGGATGTTGGGTGTATTTGGATGGAGTATGTGGTTACCGAATGTAAGGGCGAATTACGTAGCGAGTCAGTTGATGAGAGCGGAGAAGCCACCGACGATAGACACATATTCGCGTTGGATGGAATACGCGCCTTACGATCCTGATTTAGCTAGGTTAGGGATGGAGTATTGTGTGAGTATGTTTGATGAGCCGATGGATGCAGCGGCGCGCGAGCGATGGTTGCATTTGTTTCAGCAGACCCGCACGCAGTTTCTCGATCGGGACCCAAAGCATGCTTTAGCGTTTACCGAGGCGGCCAAGCAGTCGATGCGGATTGGGGTGAGCATTGCGAATCCCGGGGAGGGTCAGGCCGATTCCTTTAGGGAGCTTCGTGGATCTGGGAGGCGGATGCTCAACGAGTCGATAGATTTTTTCCGGCAGGCGGGTTTGCTTGCACAGTCCAGTGCTCAGACGCAATTGCAGGGTGCGATGGCAGCGGCGTTGGTTGGAAACAGGAGGGTTTCGGCGCAAATGTTTCAGAAGGCGGAGGAGATCGACGGTTTGACACAGCATGCGGATCGCAAGATTAAGGCAGCTAGGGTATGGGTGCCTCGAAAAATTGTCGCAGCCTTTGAAAAGGCGGAGGTTTCGGCGAAGCGATTGGATTCGGATGGAAATGCCGACTGGGTTAATTGGAAGAATCAAGTTGAGCGGAGCGAGTCGGTTGCGGGTGAACCTGTGGCCCGTTTGTTGCGTAGCCTGCAGGAGAAACCCGCTGCGGAGTCTGAGAAAGCCGAGTAAAGTCGGCGAAATCCCGGTTGCGGCGGTGGATTCTGTCCAGGGGGTGGAGCGAGAATGGGCTAAGCGGTCGTTGGCTGTCTAATTCGCTCTTGTATTTCTGGTGTTTGAACCTCGATCATCCTGTTTTCTTTTCCAGATTGATTTGCCATGCGGACCCTTCTTTTGACACTTTGTTGCGTTGGCTTAGGATTCGTATTGGCTAAGTTCCAGCACGATAAACGGGTTTCGGGAATCAAAAATTTGATGGGAAACGCCAAGGATATCACCACGGTGGCAGACCGTGAGGCCCTTGATTCCACCGTAAAAACTTTGACAAGCCAAAAGGTTGGGAAGCTTGAGGTGGTCAATGGGGCCGAGTTGGATTTCGGCGTGATGATGCGTGGGACGAAGCGTTCGCATAAGTTCATCTTCAAGAATGTTGGGGATGGGGATGCGAAGATTTGGTTCAAGACGAGTACTTGCAAGTGCACGGTGGGTAAGTTTACCGATGCGACGCTAAAGCCGAATGAAGAGACGGAAGTGGAGTTGGAGTGGAAGGCTGAGAATTCGGCGGATGAGTTTTCTCAAACGGCTACCATTGGAAGTAATTGTCCCAGCCAGGAAGAGATCAAGTTATCGATACGCGGGCGGATTGGCCAAGCGTACATGTTTGATCCACCTTCCCATTCGCACGGGGATATTTATTCCAACCAGGAGACCGTGATTCAGTTTCGGATTTATTCGATGCAAGCGGTTCCGATGAATTTGGGGTCGGGACAAACGAAGGATTCTGTGCTATCGAAGAAGGTGAAGGTTGAGGTTGGCGAAGAGAAGGAAATCAAACCAGGAGAATTTCCAGAGATGGCGGATGCACGGCGGATGGTTGAGTGCACGGTGCGACTTGATCGTGGATTGCCTGCGGGGCCGTTGAATTTGGACCTTCAGATCGCGCGTCGGGAGGAAGGGGAACCGGACGATACGGAGTTCTTAACGTACAACATTCGCGGGCGGGTGGTAACTCCGGTGCGGATCATTGCCGGTGATGATTACAACGAAACACGAAACATTCTGAACCTTGGGGCGGCCAAGGCGACCCAGGGTCTAAAGAAGAGCATCATGATGGCGATTCGCACGGAGGATTCGGGTAAGGATCCGAATTTGCGGATTGGTAAAATTGTGCCGGAGCAGGTGAAGGCAACGATTGGTACTCCTAAGATATCTGCGACTCAACGGATCTATCCTTTGACGCTTGAGCTCCCTGCCGGTACCGAACCAATCGAACTTGACGGCACCTTTTCCAAGGATTTTGGTAAGATCGTGATCGAAACGGATATGGAAAGTTCTCCAACGATACCGATCTTCTTGAAATTCAGACTGACAGAGTAAGGGCTTCGTGGACGCGAGATCCACGGGGCATATCATCCAGAGCAACAGCTAGGGAAGAGTTCTCAATGGCACTGCGTCAAGCGTCCGCGCCTCAGGTACCGACAAACTTCAATCGAGCGGTTGCTCGGGCAATACGTACATGTTGCGTGGTTGGCCCGTTGGTTTTTGGGGGGGCAGCAACGGTCAGTTCGTTAGGGCTTTGGGCACAAGATCCACCGGGGGGCGGAGGAACAGCATCCAAGCCTCCGATCACGGTGGCGACGGAGGAGGAGAGGAATCAGAAGATTGCCGAGGATTGGAAGGATCCTTGGATAGTTTTCTACATCACGGGGAACCAGTATGGTTACATAGAACCTTGTGGTTGCACCGGTTTAGAGAACCAGAAGGGAGGAATCAACCGCAAGGACACGCTTTTAACCCAACTCAAGGAGCGTGGTTGGCCAGTGATGGCGTTGGATGCTGGCGGGCAGGTTCGCAAGGATGGAGTGCAGTCTGAGATTAAATTTCAGTGGACGGCGCAGGCATTTCGTCAGATGGAATATGCAGCGACGACATTCGGGGTCAAGGACTTGCTCTTGTCCGACAACATCTTGGTTTCATTGCTTGACGAGACCGGTAGCAACAAATTGTTTGTTTCTTCAAACGTCAGCATGTTGCCCGACTTTGATTTGAAGTACAAAGTGCTCGAGGTTGCGGGTCCGGATGGCAAGCCCCGTCGGATTGGTATTACTGGGGTGCTGGGTGAAGAGAGTGCGAAGGAGGCTGCAGCGCAGAGTCAAGGTTTCTTTACAGTTTCGCCTTCGATAGCTTCGTTGAAAGAGACCGCTAAGCAGTTAGTTGCCGAGCGCTGTGACTACCAAGTCTTATTGGTAAATGCGAATTTAGAAGAGACACGTAAAATTGTGGAAGCGGTTCCTCAATTTGATTTAGTCATCACTTCCGGCGGCTATGGGGAGCCGACGTACCGACCTGAGGTTTTGCCTGGAATAAAATCAGAGATCGTTCAGGCTGGCGCCAAAGGGATGTATGCAGGGATTGTTGGGTTATTCGATGACAGCAAGCAACCGGCGCGGTATCAGCGGATAGCGCTCAGTTCTCAATTTGAGGATTCGCAGCGAATGACAGAGTTGTTCCGGAAGTACCAGGACGAGTTGCGTGCGAAATCTGAGGATAACTTCGCAGCGTTGGGGTTACGACCTTTGACACATCCTAGCGGACGGGAGTTTGTTGGAACGGAAAAGTGTGGCGAGTGCCATACGACAGCTTTGGAGATTTGGAAGAACACGCCGCACGCTCATGCGACCGATTCGATTGTCGAGCCGCCGACGCGTACTTTAGCTCGGCACTTTGATCCGGAGTGTCTTTCGTGCCACGTCACAGGATGGAATCCGCAACGTGTATTTCCGTATCGCAGTGGCTACGAGACGTTAGAAAAATCGGCACACTTGTTGGGTAATGGTTGTGAGAATTGTCATGGACCTGGATCGGAGCATGTGCAAGCGGAAATGGATACGGCGTCAGACAAAGCGTTGCTAGAGTCGTTGCGAGCGGCGATGCGATTGCCATTGGACAAAGCTCAAGATAAGTGCCTCGAGTGCCACGATATCGACAACAGCCCTGAGTTCCATAAGGATGGGGCTTTTGAGCGGTATTGGGAGCAGGTCAAACACGTTGGCAAGGATTAGGCCTTGCCGTCGTAGTGACTGGTTCGGTTTCTGGATTCGATGCTGTTCGATCGAGCTTTTATGAAGAATATTGGCGGAAGCGTTTTGTTATTCGCGTGTGAGGGCTTCGTCGAGGTTCATCACGAGTAGCGTTATGTTGGTCAGTGCTGCGCTTGCTATTGGATCGAGCTGAGCATTTGGTTTGCTTTCGCCGACATTCAGTAGGCTCTGAGCGCTGGTGGCATCTTGAGCATAGAGTTGGCGTTGTCGTTGAAGAGCGTTGAGCATACGTTCCAATTCATTGGGTTGAAAGCTTCTGGTTAGGACTCTTTTGGCAATGAATTGGAGTTGTTCGGATTCTTGGAGTGTTTCCTGCATTGCGCGTTGGGCTAGGTTGCGAGCGGCTTCTACCCAAGTCGGATCGTTCATCGTTGTCAGCGCGTGTAGTGGAGTGCTGGTTTGCGAAGCGCGAACTCTGCAGGCTTGGCGATTGGAAGCATCGAACATATTTGCAGGTCCGACGGTACGGCGCCAGAAGGTGTAGAGGCTTCGCCTGTAGAGGTTCGCGCCGGAGGATTTAGGGTACGTGAAATCACGTTCTTTGGTGATAGCAAGTGAATCCCAGATGCCTTCGGGCTGATAGGGATAGACGGGAACGCCACCGATTCGCCGTTCGAGCATTTGGCTGGCGCTCAGGGCCCAGTCTCGCAGGACCATTGCAGGCATTCTGAATCGACTTCCACGTGCGAACCATCGATTTCCTGGGTCTTTGGATTGAGACTCGGCGTTCGATTTGCTTGATTGTTTGTAGGTTGCGCTGGTCACGATTTGCCGGTGGATCCATTTTGTATCCCATCCACTGTTGACATACTCGGAGGCGAGGTGATCGAGCAGAGGGCCGTGATTTGGGTATTCGCTTTGCACACCGAAGTCTTCGGTTGTTTTAATCAAACCGATTCCGAAGAAGTGTTGCCACATTCGATTAACAGCGACACGGGCGGTCAGGGGATGGTTTGGTGAGACGAGCCATTGGGCGAGTCCGAGGCGATTGCGTGGTGCATCGCTGGGTAGAGGTGGAAGGAACGCAGGGGTGTC